>CAMZCT010000015.1 GCA_947305065.1 uncultured Mycoplasmatota bacterium
CTACCTATAGTGTGGAACAAAATCCCACCCTAATGTTCTAGTCCAACTAGTAACTTCATTACAATCATAACTTCCTTCACCAGTAGAATATGGTGGATTATTATCTCCATAATTTACACATTCTTCTCTTGTACTGAAATTAACCTCTTCCCATGAATACATAGGTTGATTTTTATATTGATCTTCTGTTAGTCCTAGTTTAGACCATTCTGTTTCTTTTACTTCAGGTTGTTCCTCTTTTTTAGGTTCTTCCTGCTTTTTCTCTTCTGGCTTTGGCACAGGTTGTGTCGAAGTTGGTTTTTCTTTGATATTACTATCATTCTTTTTGCCTTTTGTCTCATTTTTTATGACATTAGACTTACTTGTATCATTGCTCTCCATATTGTTTTTATCAGAGTTTTGAATGCTAGAAATACCATTCCTAATATCGTCATTATTATTAATAGTGTTATCTTCAATATTTTCATCTTTTAAATCCTCCTCACTCTCATCTTGAACTATCTCTTTAACTTCTTCTTGTGATGTTGTTTTAATATCCTTTCTTGGATATAAAAACCATATAAATAATCCAAGAACTAAGATTATGAGAGATAAAGCTATAAATACTTTTTTCACTCTACTTCACCTCTTACTATAAGTATAAATAATAAATATCAACTATACTAGGATGCTACAAATCTAAATCATTTGAATCACCCCCTTTAAAGTCAATCATTTCTTCTTCCCTTTGATTGAATTCTTTGTATTTAACAATTGCATTAATAATATATTTTTCAATATATCTTTTATCTCTATTAGCTAATCCAATTGGTAATACAGATTCAATCTTTTCTTTATTGAAGGAAATCTGTTCATTTTGATTGCCTTTATTCTGAGTTAATATTTCTTCTAAGGAGTCATAATCCAGTTGCTTATTTTTACTTAATTCTCTAATTTTAATAGCTTGTCCATGACTCGGAGTTAAATCGTTATATGTAATTCCAGCATATACAAGTTCTTGTTCATCTTTATTAAGATATGATAATTCAACAGCAGGCTTAATTCCCATAGTTAAATAAGTTCTTTTATCACGAATAACTGAATTATCAACTAATTCTAATAACTCTGGTATTAAATGTGTTAATCTAATGTAATTTCTAACATTTCTACCTGTTTCTCCAAGTTTTTCACCGATTTTATCAGATGTCAGCTTGTGGAACTCGGTTCCAGAAGTTGTCTTTCCTTGATGTTTTATAGCATCATATTTCATCTTATAAGCAAATGCTTTTTCACTTGGTAATATTCTTTCTCTAGTTATATTAGAATCAACCATTAATATAGTTGCATCTTCATCTGATAATTCTTTAATATTAACTAATACTTCTTTTTCTCCTAATAGTTCTAATGCTAACTTTCTTCGATGACCTGAAATCATTTCATATTTTCCATTTTCTTTAGGTCTTACTATTAATGGATTTAATAAGCCAGTAGATTTAATACTTTCCATTAATTCATTAAATGATTCATCCCTCTCAACTTTATAAGGATGGTTCTTAAATGATTCAATTTCATTTAGTTTTATCTTCTTATACTCACTCATGTCCATCTACCTCCAATTCAAAATTAAGTTTCCATTCAATATATTCTTCATAAGATATTTCTCTGTATTTTCTTTTCTTTCTCATAACATTCCATTCATCAATGAAACTCTTATAAGTTAATACATCTTTATTTTTTACATTTTGAATTATAGATAAATCTATTTGATAATTCGGTATAAGTTCTTCTAACCATAAAAAGATATAAATTAAATCTATTGGATTATTAAAATCATATTTTTTTATAGAGTTAAAATTAACATTTAATATTTTTGATATTTCTAAAGTTCTATCATCTTTCGGATTTCTTTCACCTTTTTCATATCTTGTCATTGTTCTTCTTTTACATTCACCAGTTAATCCTAGATTATCGGATACATAATCTTGAGACACTCTCCTAAATTGCCTTGCAAAAGCAATTCTAGATCCTTGAGATAAATCTTTTAATACTGGTTTTGTATATAATACTCGCATTTTTCTTTCCTCCAATTCTCTGTCGCAAATAACAAAAAAAGACTAAGATTTGCGACTATTTTAGTCATCTTAGTCTTAATTTATATGTAAATATCGACAAATATTGGATCTTTCTTACCACAATGATCAATTTCAGGAATTTTATTTAAATACCTTGAAATATCATCTTTTGTAATAATAATACGGGTTAAGAAGATATCAATACTTTTTACTTCTTTTGACTGCCTGCCTTGATTGCAGCTTGTGCAGGTATTAACCTAGGGGGGTTATAACTAAAAAACATATAAAGGATTAGACATAATTACTAATCCCTTATAAATCAAGGTTCTTTTTACAAAATAAACTCTTTTTTTCTTAATTTAACTAATATAATATTTATATGTTTTTTAATAATTTACAATAGCAATAATTTTCAATAATTAGATGCCGCAGTTACAGGGGGGTTACATAAATGCAATCAATCTTTTATAAATCTTCAACTATTTAGTTATGATATAAATCAAATAATTCATCTAGATGAAAATATTTTAATATATTTTTTAGTATTTTTTTGTTTTTTGGAGATCTTATATCTACTTCTGAATTACGATTTATTTCCCAATATGGTTCATTAGAATCACTTTTTATGCACTTTTCTATTAGCTTTTCATTTAGAATTATATCAAATCTAATTCCGTTGTTTCTAAAGTTATATAATAAATTTTCATTATTCTTTATAAAATCTTTAGTTAATTCAATTTCTTTATGAATTGTTCCACATTGAAATATTATTTTATTTGGATCTTTTGCGGAAATACTCCTACCATACATAATTGGATATTTAACTTTATTTTCTAGTTTTTCATTACCTATAATCACATAATCTCCATACAGTAATCGATTATCCATTATGTGTTCGGCTGGAAAAGTTGGTAGATTTTTTAAGTCTGCAATTTTCATATCTTCTCTTTCAGTTAAGATATGAAACATTTCAACTATTATTGGTTTACCCATAAAAATATCCCAGTATTTCATGCCTTGTTGTTTCCTTTTTGATACATCCATTAAAATTCGACCATAACAATATTTATGTCTTCCAAATTTTACTCTAAAGTAATCTCCTTCTTTATATTTAATATTTTTCCTTTTTTCATTAGAAAAAGTTTCTATTTCTTTTAAATCCTTTTCATTTGTGTCTTCAACATATTTGTCTAAGATTTTTTTTATATGTTTTTCATTTTTTATTTCCTCTTCTATTATTCCTTCGTAATAGAATTTTTGAGTTGTATAATTTCCAACATTGAAATGATATTTATTATCCCAACCCGATTTATATATAATAAAATAGGTTCCTATTCCATTTAATGTATCAAGTACTGAACATGTTATTTTCCTTTGGTGACCTTTGTCTGTTTTAGGAAGTATAATACTGTTTGATTCGATAGTTTCATATTCTATATCCATTTCATGAATATATACTTCATATTCATTTATACGATATTCTAATATTTTAACCATTTTGTTTTTATCGTAATAGACGAAATAATGTGTATTATCTCTATTTTTTATATATTCCTTGCATGAGTATGTTTCTTTTACAGGTTTTAGTCCTAGATATTTTCTATAATTATTATTAAAGAAATTCATTGTTGAATCACCTCTTTTTTATTATAACATAATAAAAGACTAGATTACTCTAGTCAATTTTATTACTTATTGTTTTTTGCTTTGATTGCGGCTTGTACTGCTATGGACTTAAGGGGGATAAAAAAACATCTCGTAAATTAGATTTTGATGTTTTTAAAAAAATATTTTTAATTGCTTTATTTTATTCTAAATATATCTATTTTTACATTGTCTATAGTTTCATCAATCTTTATATTTGGATTCTTTTTCAATAGATATTCACTAATATCGTTAAATTCTTCTCCAACTAATATAGTTGAAGAAGTTAAAACTTTGAATTCATTCTCACTGCTTACAATATGTAGATATTCTTGAAAATAACTTCCTTCACCTATTTTACCTTTATCTTCTTTATATATTCTTTCTATTTCAGAGTATTTAAAAGAATAAATTATTTTATCATTTTTTATAATCATATAATTATCGGTTAAAAAGTAATATCTTTCATTCCAATAGTCAATATTTCCAATTTTATCTAAAAGATCATTTTCAATTAAGTATGATTTCATCTTTTTTAATGTTATTAATGTATCTATTCTTTCTACAGTTCTTCCTATCGTTATTATAGCAACTAATAATAATAGAATATAAACATTATACTTAATACCAATATACAAGGATATTGTGCATAGAATGACGGTTACTATTATATATACAATTATATCTCCTTTTCCGATATCTATATATTCATCAATAGTTAGTTTCTTTTTTTCTTTTTTCTTCATTTTTTCACTTCCAGAATAATTATAACATATATTTTTATATCAAATTCTTTCTGAATTAAATATATAGCACGAAAAAAGACTAGATTTCTCTAGTCTTTATTTATTTAATTACTTATTGTTTTTTGCTTTGATTGCGGCTTGTACAACAGCAAATATTTTGGGTCCTAAAGCATAGTCACCGTAAATATTCTTGGGCATAAGATATTGTTACCATCAAGTTTAGTGGGCCTAAGCTATAATCACTACAAAGCTTAGGGGGAATAAATACTAGTCACAACAATGTTTTGGGGGAACTATTATTTATAACCACAATAAAGCTTAGAGGGAACTATATATATAATTTAATTGTTTTTAAAAGCAAGAATATTCCGATTACTTATTTGTATTTCATTTCATGTATATCTGGGGATTGTTCCTCTCCATCTATTATTATTTTAACTCTATTATCCAGCCATATAACTTCAATATTATCTTTGGTTGGAGATTTCCCATCATTATACAAAAATGTAGTAAATTGATCTATTTTTCTATTTTTATCATTATATAGTATTACTTTTACCTTGGTTGGTCCAAAAAAGGCAGCACATCCAATTTCTTGATATTTTATAGTATAATTACTATTCTCATTTGTGAACGTTTCTATAGTTCTAGTATCAAATGACAAATCATAAATTAAAACTCCGAAAATAATTATTATAGGTAACAAGATTAACAATAAAGCTACAAACATAATTATAATTACTATTGTTATTATTTTTGTTATAGTATCTTTTTTAGAACATGTTTTTTCTTTCATATTAATCTTTTATTCTTCTTTTTATTTTGTTTTTTATTAAATGATATATGGAATATATTATAGACTCTACTACTATAAAAGATATAACTATTCTAATTAAAACTATTGTAGTTGGAATATCTCCAAAATGATATAGACTTAATCCTTCAAACAAAACAAAAATAAATACTAATGATAATAATGAAGTTAATATTAATTCTTTATATTTATAAAGGACTTGATGTTTTCCAGTTGTGATGGCATACATAATAGACATACCTATTAGATTTAAAATCATATCATCAATATCGAATACACCCGCATGAGTTATTAATTGTAGTGTCTCAATTAATAACACTAATAAAAAGTCTATTATGATACATTTTTTAAATTCCTTTATATCAAAAATCTTTATTACTAAGAATTGAATTGGCATTACTATAACAATATTTCCAAATATGTTCACTAAGATATTGTGTAAATCCGGAAAAGCCCAATATCCTAAGATCGTTTTAAATGGTATTAAGTTATAAGAATATCCGTTTAGATATCTTGCAAATATCGTCATATTAAAAATCATTATCATATATATAACAAATATCATTATATAAGATACTTTATTCATTCTTTCCCGATCTTCTATAGTATCATAATAGTTGTTTGCTATAAATCTATTAGTAATAAATACAACACCCATAAAGAATAAATTATATACTAACTCTCCAAGATATGATATTTTTAAATGTCCATCAACATTATAATCAACTCTTAAATACCATAAATAAAGTAACAATAAAATTCCGTAAACTATAGTTATAACTGGAATAACATATTTATTTTTTTTCTTCTTTGTTATATCTATATAATCAACTATTTCTAATATATTTTTTTCTTCTTTTTTATCCTCTTTACCTTTAAGCATTTCCGTTACAGATATTCCAAGTTCTTCAGATAAAGGTACTAACAATGAAATATCTGGAGTTCCTCTACCAGTTTCCCATCTTGATATTGCTTTTTCTGTGACATTTATTTTCTGAGCAAGTTCTTCTTGTGTTAACCCTTTTTCTTTTCTTTTAGTTTTAATCAGGTTTGATATTTTTTCAATATCCATAATCATCCCTCTCTTCACTAAAAATTATATAGATTTTGTAAATATATAGCAACCTATGAATCGTAGGATTTTAAAAAGTTTGTAATTTCTACAACCAATCGCAATATGTTCTAATTTACGAACAAACTAATACTTGTATTTAGCCCTAACATTAATTGTTGGATAGTATATTTCTATGTTCACTTCCTTTGAATTATATGTATCAAATAATCTAATTATTATTTCATCATCGATTTCATTCAAATACCATTTAAATTCATTATCACTTACTATTATTTTATTTATAAAATTATTAAGGAAATATTCTTTATCTAGATCAAAACTTAATGACATTATTTTATTTATAAAATTTTTATAATTCATTATTTTTTTATCATTATTACTTGTAGCTATTTTTTCAGTTATTGCTCCAACTATTTCTTTTTTATTTTCCAATATATATTTAATTAAGACTGAATACATAATTTCAAGTTTCCATTCAGCTATCATTTTTATATTACAAGCATCAGATATATCTAGCCCTCTTTTCTTTCTAATTTCATATCCTCCATATTGCTTTCTTCTATAACAAACATATCCATAAGTAGTTTCATATGCATTTTTATGATAAATTCTTCTATGGAATGATGATCCACATTGGCATTTTATTTTCTTAGTCCATATTGACTTAGGTACACCAATTCTTTGCTTTTTATTCATATATATTTTTGTTGATTTTTCATCTAACATTTTTTGTACCTTATCAAAATCCTCTTTTGTTATTATAGGTTCATGTTTTCCTTCTACAGTAATATTATCAACTTCTCCATAATTGGTTACTTTCCTTTGTTCTAAATAATTAGAACTGTACTGCTTTCTATATATAATAGTTCCACAGTAAAAAGAATTTCTTAATACTCTGGCAATATATGATGAACTCCATTTTGACAATCCAGTAGAAGTTTTATATCCTTTCTCTTCACATTCATATTTAATTGTTGTACATCCTTTCCCATTTAAATATTCATCAAATATAAATTTAACTATTTCTGCTTGTTCTTTATTAATGATAAAATCTTTACCCATTTTATCATAACCTAATATATTGCCTGTTCCATATATAACACCATTTTCAAATGATATTTTTTGTCCTGCTTTAACTCTTTGAGAAGTTTTTCTACTTTCGTTTTGAGCGAGTGTTGCCATAATAGTAAGTCTTAGTTCACCATCATCATCATTAAATGTCCATATATTATCTTCCGTAAAATAGACTTCAACTCCATACTTTTTAAGTTCTCTTGTTAATTGAAGAGTATCTACTGTATTTCTTGCAAACCTAGATACTTCACGAGTAATTATTAAATCAAATTTATTATTCTTAGCATCATCAATCATTCTTAAAAAATTTATTCTTTTATTAATTGAAGTTCCACTTATTCCTTCATCTACATATCTTTCGTATAGTTTCCAATCTTTATGTTGTTTTAATATATCATCATAATATTGTATTTGATTACTTAAAGCATTTATTTGAGATTCATGTTCAGTTGAAACTCTTGCATATACAGCAACTCTTTTTTTCATAACATCACCTATAGATGTTTTATCAAATTATCTATATTTAAAATACACTGCGATATTTTTTGTAAAATTCAATAGCTTCTACAATATAATTTTCAATATATCTTTTATCTCTTTTTATTAGATTCTTAGGTAATACTTTTTCAATTTTCCTTTTATTAAAATAGATTCTTTCGTTTTGATTTCCTTTCATTTGATCTAATATCTTTTCAATCAATTCATATGATAATTTCTTTTTTTCACTTAATGCTCTAATCTTTCTTGCTTGAGCGTAACTTGGAGTAGCACCTAAATAAGCAATTGAATTATATAATAATTTCTGTTCATCTTTTGTAAGATAAGATAGTTCAACTCCTGTTGTAAATCCTATAGTTAGATTGTATCTTGGATCTTTTGTTAATCTATTATCCACCAAATCTAATAACTCTTTTATTAAATAGGTTAATCTGATATATTTTCTTACTTTTTCTCTAGAGTCATTACCTTTTTTGCTTATTTTTTCAATTGAAGTTAACTTCTGCACAAACTGTGTAGAAGTTTCTTTTTTTTCCCTGGTGCTTGATGGCATCTAGTTTCATTTTGTATGCATATGCTTTTTCAGAATATAATAATTTACTTCTATATATATTGGAATCAACCAAATATATAATTGCTTCTTCATCTGTTAGTTCCTTTATAATACATCTTGCCTTATCAATATTTAATAGCTCTAGTGCTTTCTTTCTTCTATGACCTGATATTAGTTCATATCTATCTTCTTTTTTCCTAACTATCAAAGGATTTATTAATCCGTTTTCCTTAATGCTATTCATTAACTCAAATAATGATTCATCTTCTTGCACTAAAAAAGGATGATTTCTAAATGAGTCTATTAGTGATAGTTCTAATAATTCTTCATTCATTATTATCATCCTCCAAATTTAAATGTAAGACATATTCTATATACTCTGCATAGCTTATTTCTCTATTTTTTCTTTTTTCTCTCATATTAATCCATTTATTAAATGCTTTAACAATATTTCTATTATTTGAACTAGGAATACTGCTAGCACATTTTAAATCTATTTCATAGCCTGGGAATTGTTCTTCTAACCATACCATTCTATATAGTTCATCTATTGGATTAGTACCATCATATTTTCTAATAGCATTAATATTAACATCATAAACTTTGGCTAAATCTTCTAATATGTATGGCTTTGGTGATCTATCATTTCTTTCATACTTTTGAATTGATCTTATTTTATTTTCTCCTGTTAAATGAGGACAAAGTTCCGCTACTTCTTTTGTAGACAATTGTCTATATTCTCTAATATATTTAAGTCTTGCTCCTTGAGAGCAATCTTCTAATACTGGTTTAAAATACTCATATAATGTCTTATGTAATTCACTTTCAGACATTTCTTTGATATCTTCTGGTTTTATTTCTTTCATTTTTTATAATTCCTTTCTTATTTATTTTCATATTGTTTTTTCTTTTTTTATTTATCATCTCCTTTATTAGAGCATCAAGTCTCTTTTTTAGTGCCTATTATATATTACTTTTTTTAAATAGAAAAGATGCGAGTATCAAAACGCATCTCATTAAAAAAGACCAAAAATTATAAATTTTCAGTCTTTTTTGATTAATTTATTTATTTTTGTACAGGTCTTTAAAATCTTTTAAAGTCCTGTAAAATCAAGCTTTATTACTTATTTTTCTTAGCTTGGTTCGCGCGTATGGCCGCTTGGGCAGCAGCTAGTCTAGCAATAGGAACTCTAAATGGTGAGCAAGATACATAAGTTAATCCTATGTTATGGCAGAATTCTACAGATTGAGGATCTCCACCATGTTCACCACAAATTCCTAATTTAATATCAGGTCTAGTCTTCTTGCCTAAATCTACAGCCATTTTAACTAGTTTGCCAACTCCATGTTGATCTAATTTAGCAAATGGATCTTGTTCGTAAATTTTGTTTTCATAATATGAACCTAAGAATTTACCAGCATCATCTCTTGAGAATCCAAAAGTCATTTGAGTTAAGTCATTTGTTCCGAATGAGAAGAATTCTGCAGATTCTGCTATTTCATCAGCAAGTAATGCAGCACGAGGAATTTCAATCATTGTACCAATATGGTATTCAATATCAGATTTCTTTTCTTCTTTAACTTTTTCTGCTGTTTCAACGACTATATTTTTAACAAAATCTAATTCTTTCTTTTCTCCAACAAGTGGAATCATGATTTCTGGAACGATATCGTAACCATCTTCTTCATGAACTTCGATAGCTGCTTCCATTAAAGCTCTAGTTTGCATTCTAGCTATTTCTGGATAAGTAACAGCTAAACGGCAACCTCTATGTCCCATCATTGGGTTGAATTCATGTAATTCATCACATACTTCTTTAATATGATCAACAGTCATGTCCATAGCACTAGCCAATTCTTTCATTTCTGCATCAGTCTTTGGGATGAATTCATGTAGAGGTGGATCGATATAACGAACTGTCATAGGTAATCCTTTTAATTCTTTATACATAGCTTTGAAATCACCTTTTTGATAAGGGATTAATAAGTCTAAATACTTTTCTCTGTCTTCTACTGTTTCAGATAGAATCATTCTTCTTAAGTTGAAGATTCTTTCTTCATCGAAGAACATATGCTCTGTACGGCATAGACCGATACCTTCTGCTCCAAGTTCAATAGCTTTAGCTGTATCTTTTGGAGTATCAGCATTAGTTCTAACTTTTAATGTTCTGATCTTGTCAGCCCATTCCATAACGCGACCAAATTCACCGGCGATTGTTGCGTCTACTGTTGGAATAGCACCATCATAGATACAACCAGTAGTACCATCAATAGAGATTACATCTCCTTCATGGAATGCTTTTCCACCAAGTTCAAATTCTTTTTTAGCTTCATTCATCTTGATATCTCCACAGCCAGATACACAACATGAACCCATACCACGAGCAACAACTGCAGCATGAGAAGTCATACCACCACGTACTGTTAAGATACCTTGAGCAACTTTCATACCAGTAATATCTTCTGGAGATGTTTCAAGTCTAACAAGAACTACTTTTTTCTTCTTTTCAGCCCATTTTTCAGCATCTTCAGCTGTAAATACGATTTGACCACAAGCGGCACCTGGAGATGCTCCTAAACCTTTACCGATTGGCGTAGCTTCTTTGATAGCTTTAGCATCAAATTGTGGATGCAATAATGTATCTAAGTTTCTTGGATCTATCATTGCTACAGCTTCTTCTTCTGTACGCATTCCTTCATCAACTAAATCACAAGCAATTTTTAAAGCTGCTTGAGCAGTTCTCTTTCCATTACGAGTTTGTAGCATATATAATTTACCATGTTCAACAGTAAATTCCATATCTTGCATATCTCTATAGTGTTCTTCAAGAGTTTTGCATACTTTTTGGAATTCAGCAAATGCTTCAGGGAATTTATCAGCCATTTCAGCAATCTTCATTGGTGTACGAACACCAGCAACAACATCTTCACCTTGAGCATTTGTTAAGAATTCACCAAATAGTCCTTTTTCACCAGTAGCTGGGTCACGAGTAAAGGCAACACCTGTTCCACAATCATCACCCATGTTACCAAAAGCCATTGATTGAACGTTAACTGCAGTTCCCCAAGAATAAGGAATGTCATTGTCTCTTCTGTATACGTTAGCTCTTGGATTATCCCATGAACGGAATACAGCTTTAATAGCTCCCATTAATTGTTCTTTAGGATCATCTGGGAAGTCACTACCAATTTTTTCTTTGTATTCTGCTTTAAATTGATTAGCTAATTCTTTTAAATCTTCAGCTGTTAATTCTACATCTTGTTTTACGCCTTTTTCTTCTTTCATCTTGTCGATTAATTCTTCAAAGTATTTCTTTCCAACTTCCATAACAACATCAGAATACATTTGAATGAATCTTCTGTAACAATCCCAAGCCCATCTTGGATTATTAGATTTTTCTGCTATTACTTCAACAACATCTTCATTTAAACCTAAATTAAGTATTGTATCCATCATACCAGGCATAGAAGCTCTAGCTCCTGATCTTACTGAAACTAATAATGGATTTTCTTTGTCACCAAATTTCTTTCCAGTAATATCTTCCATTTTACCTATATACTCATTTATTTGTGATTGGATTTCTTGGTTAATTTCACAGCCATCTTCATAATATTGAGTACATGCTTCTGTAGTAATTGTAAATCCTTGAGGTACTGGTAAACCTATATTAGTCATCTCTGCTAGGTTTGCACCTTTACCACCAAGTAATTCACGCATATCTGCATTTCCTTCTGTAAATAGATATACATATTTGTGCACAATTATTCCTCCTTTTGTGTTTCACTACAAAATTATATCAAAAACGAGGAATAAAGTAGATAAATACCGATATTTTTTGACATAATTTTACGTATTTACCTTAGTATTTTAGGCTCATATTCGCTACCGTGTTCTTCTATAGTTTGATTTACATTTATTACATATCTTCTGACTAAGCAGTTATCTGTTTCATTGTAGTAAGTATTGGTCATTATTCCACCCAATCTTTCTATAACAAAATCTCCTTTCTATAATTTGCTTTTCAATTTAAAGTTATTAATGTTAAAGTTTCCATCTTCCATAACATAGTTATAGAGATTTTCAATATTTTTTTCATTAGGATTATCAAAGCAATTAATTACTAGTTTATTAAAATAATTATTAGGAAATTTATTTATTTTATAATTCTTACGATATTCTTCATCTTTGAAGACTCTTTCGATCTTTTGAGGCGGTAATAATAGGTAATCATTGTTATATAAATATGCTTCTATAATTGCTTGTAAAGCATTATAATATGGCATTTTTTTATGATACTTACAAGCTTTATAATCATCATACATATCCCAGGCATGGTAGTAATATTGATTATCCTTTTTATTCTTTTTGTTTAAGTAATAATGAGCTTTTCTTCTTAATTTTCTAATTATCTCTTTATTTCCATAGATTAACTTCCCATTTATAAGCATATTGGCCATACTTCCACCATGTCCTCTTTTGTCTTTTTTTAAGTATTCTTCTACTTTAGGAATAGGATTCATAAAGTATTCAATTAAGTAATTATCTATTAATAAATTTCCTCTTTCGCGATATTTTATTTTTTCTTTTAAAATTATATATATGTCGATGTCACTGTATTCGTTATTATTCCCTACAGCGTAACTTCCTACTAGTAGTATTGCTTCGACATCTTTTAGATTAATGTTTTCTTTAATAAATTTGTCTATTATCTCTCTATGAGGGATAAGTCCCACAATCTTTCATTTTTATTCCTTCTTTCTATTTATATTCTCTTACATACTCTCTTTTTTATCTTTTTAAAAAACAAAGAGAGTCACATATAACGATGTGACTCCGAATTACTTCGTGTAGGAATTATTGTTCCCTATGTAGCTTAATATACATACTCACAAAGAGTACGAATCTGTCTCGCTAGGTAATATTTATGTATGACAAAATAGAACCTATCAAGAATAGATCGTACGAAATTTTCAAGGCGTTTGAAACCGGATTGGGTTTGTTTTGTGTCTATTTTCATCATAAATATCACCTCCTTTTTCTCTTGCTCGCGTTTTAAAAAGATATAAAAAAGCCACGAACAAATAAAATTCGTGACTCCGATTATGTATCGTGTAGGTTTCCCCAGCACAGCTCGTATTTACTTATGTGCTCTCACTGGGTACAAGATAACACTAAATTATTTGTTTGTCAAATTTCTTTTTAATTATGATATGTTAAGCTATCATCTTCATCATAACTAAACATTTCACTTAAGGCTTTAAAGAAATCTTTATTCGCATAGTCTAAATCCATATTGCCCTCAGCAAAATCGACTTTACCACGTGAGGTTGACTGAATTACATTCATAACAGATGTTGAAGTAAAGTATTCATCATCACTAGAGTGACCATAGTATAAACTATCAATTTCTTGGCTTGTATTATATAACCAACCAGATACATCTCCACCATGTCCCCATATAGAGAATCTATCACCTATTTCATCTAGTTTATCAATGTAATCGGCATTTATATAAACCCCTGTGGCATAACCCATTTCTTCCATTGCTTCACAAAACATTATTATTCTTTCAACTTGGGCAATTCTTGATTCTTCATCATATGTTAGTTCTTCTGCGCAACCCTCCTCAACATCTATATAGATCGGTCTATTAACTCGATAATAGTGACCGTCTTCAGCTTTTAAACTTTCTAAAACAAAGGAGATTTCTTTTTTCATTTCTTCTTTAGAATGGGCACGGGTAAAATAATATAAACCAGTGTTAATATTGTTTTCTTCGCAGCCTGCCATATTTTCTCGATAACGTTTATCTAATAAATAATTTCCGTCTTCGTCTTTAACTGCGGCATCACCTATTCTAACAATTGCAAAATCAATTTCTTCAGATGCTTTTTCCCAGTCTATTTCCCCATTATGTTGGGAAACATCGATTCCTATGTCGTATTTTTCTCTATCTACTTTAGCATGGCTTGTTTCTTCGTATTCTTCTTTGATATCTTCTTCTTTCTCTTCTTCAACAAAAGATTCTTCAGAATTATTTAGAATTTCTTCGTTATCATATTTACTTGGAATTATTATTGTTTGTCCATCGTATATCAGATTAAAGTCATCTAAGCAGTTATACTCTCCTAATTCTTCATAATCGATATCAAAGTTTTCAGCTATATCTACTAATGTATCCCCGGATTGAATAGTATATTCATAATCTTCGACAAAGTGACTATCGTCATTTTTAATATTTGTAAGATCTAAACCCTTTTTATAATATACTTTGTCTTTATAGTATATTATGTCATAATTTTCATCTTTCTTTTTTGTTTTGAAGGCTTTTTTAGAATTACATACTATCATTGTCATGTATTGATCGTTATGTTCAACTAATTTTTCTAATTGTTTATCTTCGCCGATTAAAATAAATTTAATACCATTAGCAAGTAGTTTATCAGCTATTTGACCAACATAATTTAGATATTCATCTTCTTCATCATGAGTTCTAATATGATTATCTATAGTTATATAAATCATACCAATATTCTTCTCAGATATAGAATTTTTAATATCATCTACTAAGCTATAAGCTTTATTATAATTAAGATCCATATCTAAATCTATTTGTATATTTGTTAATTTTTCTTCACTAATATTATCAATGTTATCATCTGCCATAACAATAGCAGAATAATTATAACTAGGAATAGCATTTGTTGCGCAACCAGTAAGTGAGGTTAATCCTAATGTAGCACATAAATAATAAGTCATAAATATGGTGTTCTTTTTCATATTCCGCATCCCCTTTAAGCATCAACATTATAATACGATATTTAAAATCTGTAAAGTTTTACTATATTTTCCTTTATTATTCTTTAGTTCTTGGAAAAGCATGAAGATATTCTTGTCTTAATCTATCGCTAGTAACATGAGTATAGATTTGCGTAGTAGATAGTGAAGAATGACCTAGAAGTTCTTGAACACTTTTTAAATCTGCTCCATTATTAAGAAGATCTGTAGCAAAGGTATGTCTTAATACATGGGGAGATATATGATGTTTAATCGCTAATTCTTCAATGGTTTTATTGATAATATTTTCGATACTTCTACTAGTTATTTTATTTCCCAATCTATTTAGTATTAAATAATCATTTTTCTTAACATTTAGCAACTCTGGTCTTGCTTCATCTAAGTAGATATCTAGTACTTCTTCAGCATATTCTCCATAGTATGTTAATCTTTCTTTAGAGCCTTTTCCTAGTACTCTTATTTCTCTATTTCTTTGATTTATATCATGTATTTTTAAATTAACTAATTCCGAAACACGTAAACCTGATGCATATAATAATTCAATAATAAGACGATTACGAATATTTAGAGGGTTATCTAGAGGAATAAATTTAATTATGTCTGTAAGTTCATTATATTGTAAAAAGTTAGGAATTCTTTTATCCTTTTTAGGGTTTTTAATACTCTTAAAAGGGTTATTATCTACAATATTATGAATTTCTAGAAATGTATAAAAATGTCTTAGGGCACTTAACATTCTTGAAATACTACTTTTGGAAGAATTACATTCGCTCTCTTCTTTAAGTAATATTCTTATTTCATCCTTTGTAATATGTTTATAATCTATTTCAGGATGTTTATGAAGAAAAGTGACAAATTTATTTGATAGATCATTATCATAACTATTTATAGTTGTTTCGGGATATCTTCTTTCATTGATTAAATATTTTTTAAATTTCAAGATATTATCTTCTATTTTCATAATATCACCTATCTATATTTTACCACAAAAAAAGCATATTAAATATACTTTGTATATGCTTCTTCCGCGATTTCTTCAAACTCATCTAGAGATGCAACTGCATTATTATAGAAATTTAGTAACCATTCATGGTCAATTGTTGTTAATGAAGGATAGTTAGTAACTAAATTGCGAAATTTAGCCATTCTTCTCATATAATCTTCTCTTAGCATTCCAGATAACATGTCTGATTTTTTCTTTCTTCTTCTATTATAAATAGTATCTAATGTTTTAACCATTTCTGCCATTTCTTCTTTAGGAATAGTAACGATTTTCTCAACATTATCAAAAATAGAATCATCTCCGATAGCATAACTTTTATCGTAGTTAATAGTCTCTTTATCTTTTTCATCTTTTTCTTCTAGTTGATGAAGTTCTTTTTGTAGTCCTTCTAGAACTTGTTCTAAATCTGCCGTAGATTTAGGACCCAAAAACATATTTTCAAGGACAAAATCTATGCTCCTATTATATCCTAAATAATCTCCTAACTTCATTATTTGATCAACTATCATAAGACGACGATTTTCTTCTAATTGGCTTTTTAGTCCACTTAATTCATTATTACTCATACGACTATGATAAAGACTATACATGTTGTAACTTTTCCCAACACTGGTTCCTAATTCTGATATTTCTTTACAAATTATATTTCTTGCTTTCACGCTTTTTAGATAAATGTTTCGTAATTTTTTTGTTTCATATTCCTTATAATTGTAATTATATCCCATTGCGCATAATCCAGAAATATATTCTTCTCTTTCTTGAGAATCATTTCCCATTAAAATCACCTTTTATCATCACTATTATATATCAATTGTCTGTTTTATGCTATATGTTTTTCTGTAACAAGGTTTTTAGATATATACATACCGATACGTCTTTTTTCTAAATAACTAAGTAAGTTAATATACTTAATAAGCAAATTAATTAGACTGTCTAACTTTTGTCTGTCTCTTTCTTTAACTATTTCGTGCGAAGAGTTTAGTAATGTCACAAATTTTAAGTAATTTATATTATCTTCTTTCACATATTTATTTAAATAATTATATAATTTATTCATTAATTGTAAATCTGTAATATTTTGAGTGATGTAATTAATAATATTATCAACATCTAAAAATTCACTGTCTTCAATAAAACAGGGTCCTTCTGGTATAGATCTTGTATTACCGTTTTCATAATATAT
The DNA here is from genome assembly GCA_947305065.1 of uncultured Mycoplasmatota bacterium. Taxonomy (GTDB): domain Bacteria; phylum Bacillota_I; class Bacilli_A; order RF39; family UBA660; genus Coprovivens. The sequence continues at coordinate 17,441 of CAMZCT010000015.1, forward strand.
AATTTCTATAGATGTCATATAATCATCCGGTGAGGCAAAATTCCCATCTATCATATCCCCAATCAAGGTACTTTTTGTTATTCCAGATGTAAACTCATCAATATCTTGTAATGAATATTGATTAGCATTTGGATTATTATTAGATTTTAATTTTGTCCACTCAATAGGAGAAAAGCTATTTTTCCCTCTTTTTAGTGATAGTGAATAATGAGTAACTGTTTCCATAGCCATTTCCTCCTTAAGGGAAAAATAATACCATATTTTTGTATTTTGGTCAATGTTTACTAACGAAAAAAAAGATTAGGTTAACCTAATTTTTTTATTTTATATTATATCTTTAAAGTCAATGTTGGGGGATTATTTTCTGTTGTTTCCAAAGTATTAGTGGCTTCTTCTATAACTTTTTTTGATACTGAACGACCAGTAACCACTATGATAATACCCGATACTATTATAATAGCAAATGATATAAGAGCTTTGTCATAGTCTTGCATAAGTGTGAAGGCCGTTGCAGGAAATAGAGGAACAAACACGCCTAGGGAAAATAAATTTGTTATTGCCCTAGTTTGCTCGCTATTTGATTTAATATACCCTTTTACGACGCCTTCATTGGCATTAACATAATTTTGAAATTCTGATAATGATAAATTTAGTGTTTCATATTTACTATTATTTAAAATCACATCAATTAATTTGAATGTTTCATCTTTTATTCTTTTTAGATTATTAGCTTCTAACATTTTTTCATTGTATAGTTGTTCATTTTTTTCTCTTTCTTTTTCATGAAACTCTTTTACTCTTTCTAATAATATACGTTTTATATTATTAGTATCTGGGCCACTACTATCAATATAGTATATATTTTCACATAAGTTATCTGTATATTCTCCATAAGTTAAACTATAATGGACGTAATGGTAAGTTACTTTAAAAGTCATTTTATCATTAGAAGTGTCGTTATCACTTCCTGTATCAACAGCTATATCTTGTATATAAATATTACTATGCTTATCACTATAGTTTGAAAAATTATAGTATATAAACTCATAAATACTTAAATATGCATGTGATGTTTCTTCATTAATTAGATTTACTAATCCATTCTCACTTTTTTCTATTTTTGTTAATCTACTTAAAACTATTCTTTCACTAGTATTTGCTCTAATATTATACTCCATATAAATTCCCTCGTGTAAGAGATTGTACCATAATCATTGGTTAATGACAACTTTTACTTAGTTTGGTATTTATATCTTATATATATTAATTTTCTTTTAGACTTGCAAAATAAGGCTTAATTTAGTATAATTCTAGTTGTATTTAAGGAAGGAGCGACGAAAATGGCTAATATTAAGAGTTCTAAGAAAGCAATAAAAGTTATAGCAAAGAAAACTAACGAGAATCATGATTATAAAGCTAGAGTTAAAAACTCTATTAAGAAGGCTGAAAAAGCAATTCTTGCTAACGATGTAGCCGCTGCAGATCTTGCTTCTAAGGAAGTCCAAAAGAACATTGATAAAGCTGTTAGTAAGGGTGTTATGAAGAAGAATACAGCTAACAGAGAAAAATCAAGAATAAACAATAAAGTAAAGAATATGAAATAGATTAAAGAAGTGTATACTTCTTTTTTTATTTGACATTTATATTTAATAATTATTATCACTACTTTTATTTATTTGTTATACTTAGTATAGGTGAATAACATGATTAAAATAAAAAGGATAGTTTCTTTGCTAGTAATTATTTTAGTTCTTTTATATGCTTATTTTAATTATGATGATATATCGGGAAAGATACAGAAGGCTTTAGAGCCCCCTACTCCCGTGATAAAAGAAGGAAATGCATACACAAAGAATAAGGATTATAAATTTGTTAAACATACAGATACTTATGTACCTTACCAGTATAATGATTTGTTGGATATTTACTATAGTGCCTTAGACCAAGGTTGGGACGAGTTTACTTTTTATTGTCCTAAAGAATATGATAATTGTATAAATGATATTGCAACAATTAGTAATGATGAAGTTTTATTATCTAATATAAATAATTATGTACATCCTTTTAATAGTTATTCTGAAATTAAAACTATATATGATGATACTGGGGAAGTAACAATTAAGGTTTCTCATATTTATTCTCCAGAAGAAATCGAGAAGATTAATTATAAAATTGATGATATATTTAGTTTAAATACCAATTCCAATATGTCTAATAATGATAAACTATTAAAAATTCATGATTATATAGTTAATAATACTATATATGATGTCAATAAAGCTGAACGTAACGAGAGTAACTATGACAGTGCCCGTATGTATGGTTTGTTATATGAAGGATATGGAATATGTAGTGCTTACGCTGATGTAATGGCTACCGTTTTATATAGATTAGGATATGATAGTTTTAAAATATCTTCTAGTAATCATGTTTGGAATGCTATATACATTAATGATAATTGGTTACATTTAGATGCTACTTGGGATGATCCTGTTACTTCTACTGGAGCTCAAGCTTTGACACATGAGTATTATTTAATAAGTACTGATCGTCTAAAAGAGTTAGATCGAAATGAAAATGGTGAACACGCTTTTAATAATAATTATTATTTATATTTTTAAAAAAACATACTGTTATAGTATGTTTTTTAATTTGAAAATAGTACTTTTTCTTCTTTATATAGATTAATAATAATTCTAATTACTATTGCTATATACAATATAGAAGATAATAGAACTGTGAGGATATTTATCGGTAATATTTTATTATTAAAGATATTCATTAAAGCTTCTCCGTAGTTGCAAATAGGAATAAAGTAAATATATTTTGATATATCTACTTCTAATATATTTACAAATAAAGGTATTATACTTAGGAACGTTAATATTTGCGTTTTGCTTTGAGCTTCTTTAGTAGTTTTAGCAAAGGCTGTAAGACTTATTGCTATTCCAGAAATTAGAATAGAAGCTGCAAGTAATATTATAATACTACTTAATACTGTACCAAAACTAATATTAATATTAAATCCATTAAAGGATTTAAAATAATGTTTACCAGTAATAAGACTTATCATAGTTATGGCAAAACTAAATAATGAAACAATGAAACTCATTATAGCTCCTCCTACGTGTTTACCTACTATTAGTTCACTTGTTTTTATGGGCATTGTAAGAATCGTTTCTAAGGTACCGTTTTCTTTTTCAGTTGCTGTTGCACTTAAAGCCATATTACTAGAGGCGATTACTATTGCCATTATTGTATAAGTAAAAGCAATTGAATATATCATATTTAAAATAATTGTATTACTTTCAATATGTACTTTATAAGTAAGATTATTAAAGGCTTTATTTGGATCTAATTTATTATTAATTAGGTATTGTTCCCCTTGATATCTATTATATATGTCTAAGTAATTAGTTATTTTACTAACTATAACAGTTGATGACTCGGTTGAATTGCTATAAATATTATATATGCCATTTTTTAGTATTATATAAGCTTCTATATCACCATCTTTTAGTAACTTTTTACAATCTTTTTCTTTATTTACTTGTTGTGTTTCTAAATAATTATTCTTAGTTATTTCTTTTTCTATCTCCGATAATTTATAATTAATAGCTATTTTAGAAGTTTCATTCATATTTCCATCTATATTATCAAACATTAAACCATATATAATAATTAATACTGGTATCATAATTGGAAGTACAAAAAGAGCTATTAATGTTTTTTTATCTCGAAAAATACTTCTTAATTCCTTCTTAGCAGTTATTTTAACATTATTCATTATTGTCACCTTCTATCAATTGGAAAAAAGCATCACGAAGATTATTAGTTTTAGTTTCTTTTTCTATTTCTTCTGGTGTTCCACTCTTAATTATTTTTCCTTTATGAATAAGTATTACTCGATCACAAATGTTCTCTGCTTCTTCCATATAATGAGTTGAATATATAATACTTTTATTTTTCTTCTTTTCTTCTTTTATATAATCTAATATTACTTTACTAGCAATTATATCTAAACCACTAGTTGCTTCATCAAAGATATAAATATCTGGATCATGAATAGCACAGCGTGCTATAGATGTTCTTTGTAGTTGACCAGTTGATAGGAATTCTATTCTTTTGTTTTTAAATTCTTCTAAAGAGAATGTTTTAACTACTTTATTTATCCTATTTTCTAATGTTTCTTTATCTATAGCATAGTATTCACCACATAGTTTTAAGAATTCATATGGTGATATATCTTTATATAATTTTGTATTACCGGATAGAAAAGAAATCTTCTTTTTTATTTCTTTAGCATCTTTGGGAAAGGATAAGTTACCATAAGTAATCTTTCCTTCTGTTGGAGTCATAATACCTGCTAACATTCTAAGAAGGGTTGTTTTACCTGCTCCATTTGGACCTAGTATACCTAGTATTTCTCCTTCATTTAATTCAAAACTTATATTACGATCGGCATAGAATTCTTCTTTTTTCTCATTTAGAAATTTTTTAGATATATTATCTACTTTTATCATTGTAATTCTCCTCTATAAATTGTTCTACTTCTCTAATTGTTTTATTAAAATCGCTATAATTAACATTAAACCAATTAACATCTAATTGATTATTAAAGAAAGTGTATTGTCGTTTAGCATAGTGTCTAGTATTCTTTTTTATTAGTTCTATAGCTTCATCTAATGATATCTCTTTATTAAAGTAACGATATAATTCTTTATAACAAATTGCATTTTGTAATGGTTTACTAGTTTTATCTTTTTTATATAGATTTTCTACTTCCTCTAATAAGCCATTTTTAAACATCGTATCGACTCTATTATTAATTATTTGATATAGATTATCTCTTGATGTAGTTAGGCCTATTATAAGGTGTTTATATAGTGATTTAGGAGGTACTAAAACTATTTCTTTTTTATTTAAAAATCTAATTAATCTTTGACGATTATTTTGATGTATTTCTGTGTTTGGATTCTTTTTCTTGACAAGTTGATATAATTCCTCATTACTTAAGTTATCGTATTTATTAACATTGTTTTCTTCTTCAGTAAAACGGTAATCATATAAAGCTGCTTTTAAATATAATCCTGTTCCCCCAACAAATATTATGTTTTTATCTTTATTGTTATCTAAGATATTACGTACATCTTTTTGATAATCATATATAGTATAATCTTCATTTAATTCTTTAAAATCTAAAAGATAATGAGGTATTCCTTCTTTTTCTTCTTCAGTAGCTTTAGCTGAACCGATGTTTAATTCTTTATATACTTGTGTAGCATCACAATTAATTATTATAGCATTATATTTTTTTGCTAGTTCTATACTCATTTTAGTTTTTCCAACACCAGTTGGTCCAACAACACATAGAATCATAAGCCACCTCTTTTCTAAATAATTATAACATATTATAATTATAACAATAAAAAAACTGATAATTAACTATCAGTTTTCATTTCGTTCATTATTTGAATTATTTCTTTTTCTAATTGGAGATTTTCTTTTTGAGCTTCAATAATTTTTCTATTTAGATTTTCTTCTATCTCCTCTAAACACACTTCTATTTCTTCTTCAGTTTTATTTGTTAAATCTATATTAAAATTATTCTTGAAGTACTCAATATCATCAAAACTTAACATTAAGCTGCTCTTCTAAATGATGATGTTTCTTGTGAATAATAAGATTCAGTTGCATTCAATCCAGAATATAATTCAGTTAATTCTTTATTACAAGCATCCCTTATTTCTTGTTCTTGTCGAGCAGTATTAGCTCTTAAATCATGGATTTTTTCATCTCTGGCCCTGATTAATCGTGCGCCTTCTTGTCTTATATGTATTAACGTATCATGTGTTTCTCGAATCCTTTTAGCTTGGGCAGCCAAAGCTGCTGATTCTCTGTCTAATGCTCTAAGTTGCTTTTCTATAAAAGCATCTGGAGAAGGTTCTTCCGTTCCACGATATAGTTTGAGATTTACAGGTCTATAATCGTAGTTGCTTACTGCTGAATTATTAAATTCTGGATCGACAAAATCTTTAAGATCAACAACATTCTCCTGTTCTAGAGGTTTTGGTTCTTTTAATGTAGGTTCTGGTTCTTTTAATGTAGCTTCTAAATCTTCTAGTGATTCTTCCTTGCTTTCTTCAGGTACTGTTTCTACTTTATTTTCTTTTGGCTCTTCAACAATCTTTTTAGTCTTTTTATAAGCTCCCAATTCTCTTTTTAATTCTGCTAATAGTTCTTCTCTTTCTTTAGAAATATTAGAAACTATTTTCTCATCAGGTATGCTAGCAATTCCTTCATTTTGGAAAGAGATTTGTTGTACTTCAGAATGTATATCAGTATGAGTAAGTTCTACGCTAAATTGCTCTCTAAATAATTGAATGATAGCGTCTTCAATCTTATTGGCATCTGCACTTGTATATTTTAATTCTATTAATTCTTCTGTTTTCTTTTCTGGTGTATCATTACTTCCTAATATTTTTTCTATACTCTCTTCGATTATCTTGCTCATAATAATTCTCCTCTATTCTTTTAATATTATAACAAATATAGTGATTTGTTTCAATCTTTTTATTGTATTTTTTAGTTCATAGCTCTTTTAAACATTCTATCTAGTTCATAGTTATTAAAGTTCATTATTGAAGGACGACCATGAGCACAATTATAAGGATTATCACACTTTTCTAAACGTTTTAGAAGGTCTTCCATACTTTCAATACTTAGTGGTGTGTTAGCTTTAACACTCATCTTACAAGCAGTAGTTTGTATTAATCTTTCTTCAAATTTAAGTCTATCAAATTTATTTTTTTCTGTAACAATCATTTCCATAACTGCTCTTATGGTTTCTTCGGCATATTCATTAATTATCCAAGAAGGATGAGCATTAATATTTATAGTATTTAAACCAAATTCTTGAACAGAAAAACCTAGTTCTTCTAGATAAGGGATGTTTTCTTTGATTATTAGATAATCTGAAGCTGGAAACTCCATAGTAATTGGTATTAATAAATGTACTTGATAGAAGTCTTTATTTTTAAATTCTTTTTTTACTTTTTCATAGTTTATTCTTTCATCAGCTGCATGTTGGTCTATTAAATACATTCCTTCTTCATTTTGAGCAACAATGAAGGTAGCATGAATTTGACCTATTGGATGAAGATTTAAGCGTTTAAACTCCGGATTAACGATATTTGTTTCTTCAACAAAATCAAAGGTTGTTTGAATTTCCTCTTTAGGGACAATTACTTCTTCTTTGTTATCTGGAACGTTATATTTCTCTTCTTCCTCTTTTACTTTATATACTTCTTTTTTTAAGTCATTAGTACTCGGTAATCGTAAAACGGCATCTTGAACTAATAAATTCTTTTTTAAAGCATCCTCTATAGTATCGATAATAAGGGTATATAGGTCATTAAACTTAGCAATTTTAATGTCTTGCTTAGTTGGATGTATATTAACATCAATTAGGGTTGGATCAGTTTCTATATTCAATACTACGATTGGAAATTTTTTGTCTGGTTTGTAATTATAATAGGCATCGTTAATAGCTTTATTAACGTCAAAGTTTTTTACTATTCGACCATTTACAAATATATTCATATCGTTTCTATTACTCTTTAGTATTTCTGGTTTGCAAATATAACCACTTAGAGTAAAGTCGTCGTTCATAGCCTTAATTTCTATCATTTTGCTGGCTACGTTCATACCGTATACTTCATTTATTGTTTTTAATAAGTTATTAGAACCGCTTGTCTTAACAATAATTCTTTCATTATTAGATAGCGTGAATTTAACATTTGGTTTAGCTAGAGCAAGTCTTTCGATATATGATACCGAATTAGCTAGTTCATATTGTTCACTTTTTAAATATTTTAAACGAGCTGGTGTGTTATAAAATAAGTTGGAAATAGTTATTTCTGTGCCTCTATTTTTACCTATCTTTTCATCTGTAATTAGCTTTCCGCCTTTAATTATTAAATGAGTGCCGACTTTGCCTGAACAAGTGATTAATTCTACTTCTGATACGGATGCAATTGAGGGAAGAGCTTCGCCTCGAAACCCTAATGTATTTATAAAGAACAAATCATCTTCCTTAGTTAGTTTAGATGTGGCATGTCTTTCAAACGCTAATAAAGCATCATCGTGTTCCATACCGATCCCATTATCACTTATTTTTATTGAACTAAGACCACCATCTACTAATTCTACTTTTATTTCTGTACTTTCAGCATCTATACTATTTTCTACTAATTCTTTAACAACTGAAGCACACTTTTCCACTACTTCTCCAGCAGCAATTTTATTAGCAAGATTTTCACTCATTATTTTTATTTTTGCCATATTATTTCTCCTTAGAAAATAAAGATTGTCTTACTTCTATTAAGTCTTGATACGAAGTATTTATATGCAATTGACAAGCTTTTTTAATGTTTACAAAACCTACCCCTTTTATTACTACGTCTGTATTATTTGGTATATTTAACACCTTGTTTTCTTTATCTAATAGTTTATCTTCAAATACTTTTTCTATAATAAGATTGTTACTAATATAAAAAGTAAGACTATTAACATTGTGAGGACTTAGATAAATCCTATCTTCTATCACTAAACCAGTATTATCTTTAGTTTGATACGTTAATGGTTTTATGAATGATTTAGGATTAGTTCTTTTTATCAATTCATATTCATCTTTTTTATATAGATTATTATTAAGTATAAAACCAGGTGTATCTATTAAAGTTAAATCATCAATTTTTATATTTAAAAAATCTAAAGTAGTATTTGGTATAGAAGAAGTTGTTATATTGCTAGTTCCTTCTATTTTATTGGTTATTGTATTAATAAATGTACTTTTACCGGAATTTGTATAACCAACAATGAAAGCTTTTTTACCATTACTATTTTTTATTAAAGTAATTATTTTATCAATATTATATTTTTTTCTTGAACTTAAGTAATAGATATCTTCGTTTATATCATAATTTTTATGAATAAAAGATGAGATATTTTCTTCTCTTATACTTTTAGGTATTATATCTTTTTTGCTGATTACTAAAATTTTTGGAGCTTTAATATTTTTAAAAGTATTAATTGTTTCATTGTTAATATTTAATAAATCTAATAAAAATATGGTAAATAATTTTTCGAAATTAAGTCGTTCTAGTATTCTAGTGTTGATGTTTTCTAGTTCTACTTCCTTATACTCATTATAATTTTTTAAGCGAAAGCATCTTTCACAGTATGAAGAATCTTTCTTAGGAGAATACCCAACTTGTTTTGGATTAGTATATTGTAATTCAATTCCACAGCCTAAACACTTAGTCATCATATTTTCCCCTTTCTATTAGATTATATTTTTTTATATTATTATTTTCGCGAACTCTTAATAATTTAGTAAATAATGATTCATTATTCGATATTTTATCTACTAAAATACTTGTTATTGCCATTTTATTTGCGCCTAGTACATCTGTGTATAATTGATCTCCAATTGCAGCTACATTATCCGTATTCACTTTATAATCTTTTAGGAATTTTTTATAATTCATACGTAATGGTTTTACAGAGAAGGCATAATAAGGAATACCAAGTAATTTACCATATCTTTTGGCTCTAGCTGGATAAGTGTTTGTAAAAAGAATTATAGTAAAATCTTTTTTTAAGCTACTAATTAAATCTATAGCTTTTTTACATGGTGTTTTTTCTTTATCATCACCAATAGTGTTATCAATGTCTAAAAGAAGATAATGTATATTATTATCTTTTAATCTTTGATAGTTAATACTATATATGTTTTGGTAATAGAAATTTGGTTTAATTAGTTTATCCATATGATCTCCTTACTACATTATTATATAATAAATTTTACCTTAAAAAAAGTTCTAGTCGATTAGACTAGAACAATTATCTTTACCGTGAGAATAAATCTTATTGCAATCAGTATCTTCACACAAACGACCATTTTTAGTATATAAAAGAATAGTCTTATTTTTATCATTTTCTGGAGTTAGCTTTATTATACCTTTTTCTATTTTGTATTTACCAGTAATGATATCTTTACTAGTTGCTTCATCACTGTCTTTATATGTGTATGTACCATTGCTTTTTAATTCATATAAAGACATGTTGTTTTTAGCGTTACTTTGCTTGGCTTCTTTTACTCCTGTCATAGAACTTAATTCTTCAATATATGTTCCAACGGAATCATGAGATGAGAAAGAAAAGACATAAGTAGCGTATATTTCATCATTTGTTTTTAATTGTTCTTGGTAATCTTGTTTACTGTAGTAGTTTGATGCGGCTAAATTTTCAAAAGTAGCAGCTTTCTCTTCTATTTTGGCTTTAGCATCATCAGTTATGTCGTCATTAAGTAGAACAACTATAGTAGCTGTTTCGTTGTACTTACACCAATATCCAGTAAATTTATTATTACAACCCGTTAGAAATATAAGTAATAATGTTATTACTAATATTTTAAGTTTATTCTTCATCCATTTTATCCCTCTTCCTCTCTTTATATTATAACATAACTTAAAAAAATAAGAACTATTAAATAGCTCTTATTAATCTATCTTGTCAATATCTTCGACCAATATTAATTGTTCTTCAACGGTTTGTTTAATACGAGCTTTATATATTTTTATTTGTTTTTTCAAAGCCATTACTTCGGCATTGGTTTTAGCTGCTTCAGTAAGGGAATCATTGATTATTCTAGAGGCATTCTTCTTAGCATCTTCGATTATTAGATTTGCTTCCTCTTTAGCTACCCTTCTCATTTCACTGGAAGAACTTTCAGCAACTAATAAAGCTTTATTTAAACTATTTTCCATACCATTATAATAATTAGCTTTTTCTTTTAACATAGCTATTTCTTGGTCTTTAGCTTTTAATTTATTTAAAACACTTTCGTATTCATTAATTATCTCGGAGACGAATTCATTTACTTCATTTTTATTATAGCCATTTACAGCTGTAGTAAACTTTTTCATAATTCATCCCCCCAGATAATTATTTTACCATTCTATTTCTTCAGATTCTTTAGTAGCGTCTTTGTCCTTAGCATTTTCTTCTGTTATTTTACCTTGAACATTAACATTCTTTGGTGCACATAAATAGATACCAACACCTACTTTTTTCATTGTGCCACCTATAGCATATATACATCCACTTAAGAAATCAATTATTCTTTTGGCTTGGTCTGATGTAACTCTTTTTAGATTTACAACAACACTATTTCTATTTTTCAAATGGTCAGCGATTTGTTGACTTTCAGAATAAGCACGTGGTTCTAAAAGAATCATTTTTCCACCAGTTGTATCTACATCTGCATCTTTTCCTTTGCTATCGCTCTTACTATCGTTGTAAAAACTTTCTTCGATTTCATTTGGATCGTCGATTACATCTACTTCACTTTTTCCACCAAATACACCATCTAATAATCCCATCTTGTGTCCTCCCACCTTATTTATATTTCTTTAATATTATATCTAAAATTTATTAAATATTCAATGACTTCTTTATGTTTTTTAGAAATTAATTTCTTCTTCAATATATTTTTTTACTTCATCAATAGGTATTGTAACTTGACTCATTGTATCTCTGTCACGAACGGTAACTGTTTTTGATTCTAAGGTATTATCATCAATAGTAATTGAGAATGGTGTTCCAACCGCATCACTTCTTCTGTATCTTTTACCAATTGAACCAGCTTCGTCATAAGTTACCATGAAATATTTAGATAATTCTGCATATAATTCAAGAGCTTTTTCAGAATGTTTCTTTTTTATTAACGGAAGAATTGTTGCTTTATATGGAGCTAAATAAGGGTGAATATGTAATACTTCTCTTGTGTCTCCACCTTCTAATTCTTCAACTTCATAAGCGTTACTTAAGAAAGCAAGTAATGCTCTATCTAAACCTAATGATGGTTCAACAACATATGGAATATATTTTTCATTTGTTTCTGGGTCTAAATATCTTAAATCTTGTTTAGAATGTTCCATATGAACACCTAAATCGTAATCAGTACGGTCAGCAATACCCCATAATTCTCCCCAACCCATTGGGAATAAGAACTCAATATCAGTAGTTGCTTTACTATAGAAAGATAATTCTTCTTTAGAATGATCTCTATATCTTAGATTTTCATCTTTAAGTCCTAAAGATTTTAACCAATCTATACAATAATTTTTCCAATAGTTAAACCATTCTAGATCTGTATCTGGTTTACAGAAGAACTCTAGTTCCATCTGTTCAAATTCTCTGGTTCTAAAGATAAAATTACCAGGAGTTATTTCATTTCTAAAACTTTTACCTGTTTGACCAATACCAAATGGTACTTTAGCACGCATACTTCTTTGAACGTTTAAGAAGTTAACAAATATTCCTTGAGCAGTTTCTCCACGAAGATATACTTTTGATTTAGTATCTTCAGTAACTCCTAAGTGGGTTTCAAATAGCAAGTTGAACTTACGAATTGGGGTAAAATCGTTACTTCCACATTTTGGACAAGTAATATTGTTTTGCTTAATGAAATCTTCTATTTTTTTATTATCCCAACCATCACCAGTTTCTTTACCTTTGGTAAAATCTTCTATTAATTTATCAGCACGGTGACGAGCCTTACATTTTTTACAATCTATTAATGGATCATTAAAATTAGTTACATGACCAGATGCAACCCAAGTTTCAGGATTCATTAAAATAGCAGCATCTAAACCATAGTTGTTAGGATTTTCTTGTATGAATTTTTTCCACCAAGCACGACGAATATTTTCTTTTAATTCTCTTCCTAGTGAACCATAATCCCAAGTATTGGATAAACCTCCATAAATTTCACTTCCTTGGAAGATAAAACCATATTGCTTACAATAATTAACCAGTTCTTCCATGTTTTTGGCTTTAGTCATTTTTATTCCTTCTTTCTAATAAAAAAACGCCAAGAAATATCTGTAGGAGCGAGTTATACCCGTGGTTCCATCCTACTTATTTCTTGACGAAATCTCTTAATTTCATATAGCTCCAGGTTGCCAAGCCCTTCATCACTTGTATGTGTTATTTATATCATATTTATTTTTCTTATGCAAGAATTATTTTTTAGCATTACCAAATCTTCTATCTCTTTTATTATATTCTATGATAGCTTTATCAAAGTCTTCCGTAGAGAAGTCGGGAAAGTAAGTTTTAGGAAAATAGAATTCGGCATATGAGTTTTGCCATAATAAGAAATTGCTAAATCTTAATTCCCCACTTGTCCTGATCATTAAATCAACATCTGGTAAGTCTTGATATAGGTAATGACTGAATAATTCTTCTGTTATTTCTTCTGGTTTTAAACCGGCTTGAATTATTTTTTTTGTAGCATCAACTATTTCAGCACGTCCACCATAGTTTAGACAAAGATTTAAAGTGCCACCAGTGTTATTCTTTGTCTCTTCAGTTATTTTATTTCTAGCATTAATAACCTTTTTAGGTAGTGGTTCATCTCTTCCTGAGAATATTACTTTTATATTATTTTCCATAAAAAAGCCTTTTTCTTTATTGTTCATTAAGACAAATAAATCCATCAAATGCTTTACTTCGTCTTTATCTCTTTTAAAGTTTTCGGTAGAAAAGACATAAATACTTAGATATTTAACGCCTCTTTCAAGCGCATATTTACCTATTTTTTTGATGTTTTGATAACCAGCATCATGACCTTCTAAACGACTTTTTCCTTTTTTTTTAGCCCATCTACCATTACCATCAATAATAATAGCAACATGGTCGGGTATTACTAATTTTTTCATATTAATCCTCTTTTTATTTTAATTTTTCTATCGATTTAAGAAATTCTTTACTTTTTAAATATAAACCAGTATATCTTTCATAATACTTATTTAAAAAATAATTGATTTCTTCTACTATATCTAAACTTATATTTATTTTAGAAATACTGTCGATGTCTATCAAATAATATCTTCTTAGCATTATAATTGTTTTTTTATTCAATATTCTTTGATTGGTATAGCAGTTTTTACAGATATATCCACCAGCATCTGGATCGATTGTAATAATATTTTCTTTACTACCACACTTTATACATCCATATAGATTTAATCCTACACCTAAGTAATCCAAATATTTTAATTCTAATATATTAGTAATTATTAAAGGATTAAGTTTATTATTGATCTTTATTAAAGAACTTTTATATAATTCAAAAATGCTATTTTCATTACTTTGTTTATATACTTGATAAGTTAGCTCTGTTAGATAAGTAGCATAGCTTATCAATTCTATATCATTTCTAATATTCTTAAAATTATCAATAATATCAACATCTATAAGTTTAGATAATTTGTTATCTTTGTAATCAACATGATAGTAAGCATAATTGAATCTTTCGGTTTTAGTACGAAGAGGATTTCTTAAAGATTTAACTCCCTTACACATTATACCTATCATACCCATATCAGGAGTAATTATATTGATTATTTTAGAGTTGTCTCCATAAGCAGTCTCTGTTAAAACTATTCCTTCAATTTTCTTTATCATTGCTCATCACGATTTAATTATATCACAAAAAAAGCCTTAAAAAGGCTTTTTACATTTCTAATTCATTAAATCCTAGTTCTTGGAAATATTTTTCTTTATCACGCCAATTTTTAAGGGTTTTAACGTATAATTCTAAATATACTTGTTTACCTAATAAAGCTTCGATATCTTTACGTGCTTCGATACCTACACTTTTTAATAACTGACCATCTTTGCCGATTACTATCTTTTTAATGGAATCACGATCAACTATGACATCAACAGTAATATTAATAATATCGGCTTTTTCCTCAAATTTAGATGTAACACATGTAATACTGTGTGGGATTTCCTGTTCTGTCATTCTTAGTAATTTTTCTCTTACAAATTCTGAAGCCATAAAACTTATACTACTCGAGGTAATCATGTCTTCGTCGAAATAGCGAATATTATCTGTTAAATATCTTTTAATTGTAGCTAATAAATCGTCGACGTTATTCTTTTTTAAAGCAGAGACAGGAATTATTTCTGCGAAATCATACAAATCACGGTAAGCATTTATACATTCAACTATTTCTTCTCTAGTCATTTTGTCTATTTTATTTAAAATCAATAATACAGGAGAATCAGTTGATTTTAAATCAGAAATTATTTTTTTGTCTCCAGCACCTAGTCCATCCTCGGCATCGACAACTAATAAGATAGCATCGACATCTCTGGTTAGGCTTTGCGCTTCTTTGTTTAGTATTTTACCTAATTTATTAATAGGTTTATGTATTCCAGGAGTATCAACAAATACTATTTGATATCCTTCTTCATTATATATTCCTTGAATTATATTACGAGTTGTTTGAGGTTTATTTGATGTTATAGCTATCTTTTGATTAACCAAACTATTTAATAAAGTACTTTTACCAACGTTTGGTCGACCAATAATACTTACGAACCCACTGCGCATAAAACACCTATTATATCTATTATATGTGGTATATAGATAACAAATCCAATTACTCCTGCCATCATAGCTAAAACGAAGGTAGCGGCACTTCCGCAGTCTTTTGCTATTTTAGCCAATGGATGTATCTCTAAAGTTACTAAGTCTACTACTGCTTCTATAGCAGTATTTATTAGTTCTGCAGCTAGAACCATTCCAATAGCAATGAAGGTAATTAACCACTCAGTTGGGGCTACATTTAAAACAATATTTGCTATAATAACGGCTATGGTAGCGATAACGTGAATCAACATACTTTGTTCATATTTATAAGCATATATTAAACCGTCTAAAGAGTAACCAAAGCTCTTTATAAAACGACCAAATCCTCTTTTTTTAATATCATCTCGTGATATTTTTGTCATTTAAAATCAACTCCTGTAATCCAAACATAATTTTTTCATCTTCTTCAGTCATATGGTCATACCCTAATAAATGTAATAAACCGTGAACACAAAGGAATGATAATTCCCTTTTTTCGCTGTGACCATAGCTAACTGCTTGTCTTTTCATTTGTGGAATACATACGTATATATCTCCTAGTACCCGTATATCATTATACCTCACTTCTTCATTATCTTCAAACGCAAAAGATATGACATCGGTAACACGATCTACTTTTCGATAATCTCTATTTATGCGATGAATTTCCTCATCATCAACAAATATTACCGAAAAAATAGCGTTGTTTACCTTTTCATGTTCTAGAGTATAATTTAATACATCTTCTAAATAATCATAATCTTTGTACAGATTATTATCATCTATCGTTATATCATTCATAGTTTCACCAACCAAATACTAACTATTAACATAGTTACACCTATTAACATAAGAATTGATAAAGTATTATAAAACCAGTCTTTTTTTAATACTTCTGGTAATAAATTCTTTATTTCTCTTAAACTTATATATATCATGAAACCTATTAGAGCCCCCATAGTATTTAATATTACATCATCTACATCAAAAGCTCTACCTATCTGGTATTGTATTATCTCTGCAGATAAACTTACTATAAAACTTGGAATAACTACATGTCTTATCTTCCTGGCTTTTATAAAGTAAGATAAAATAAAACCAAATGGAACAAATAATACTATATTTCCAATTACGTTATGGAAGAACAGCTTAGATCCTATTCGATATCTAGCCATTTCCCTAAATATTTGAAAATTTATACCTTTGGTAGAATTCTCTGTACTTAAAAGCATAAAATATAACATTAATAAATATAAAATACTTAATAGAATAAATATATCTTTATATAACACAACTTTCTCTTTATTTATAATTATATAGCTAATACGACTAATCATAATTATGACGATAAATAGAGTTAACATAGGCCAAGTTGATTCAAGGGCCCATTTTAAAGTGCTATGAAAAGGAGTTAAATTTTCCATTACAATCACTTCCAACGATATTATTATACTTTGTTTTTGATATTTTTTAAACCCCAAAAGAAAAAGGCTTAAAGCCTAATTTAATTTTTCTTTAACCAACGAACTAACTAAAGACATATCAACAGAATTTCCTAATCTTGCTGATACTTCCTTCATAACCTTACCCATATCTTTGATACTTTCTGGTTTTACTTCAGCGAATATCTCATCTAGGGCTTTCTCTAATTCCTCTTTAGATAATTCTGGTGGAAGATATTTTGATAGAACTTCAATTTCTTGTTTTAAGTTCTCAACTTCTTCCATTTTGTTATATTTTTCAAATTCAGCCATGCTATCTTTACGAGTTTTAACTTGTTTTTTTATAACAGCTATTACCTCATCATCTTCTAAATCGTGTTTTTTGCTAATCTTTTCTAATTGAAGAGCACTTTTTAACATTCTTAGTACAGATAAAGTAAATTTATCCTGTTCTTTCATAGCATTAGTTAAATCTTTTGTAACAGTTTCCATCATTGTCATAATATCACCATCCATTAATCATTTCTTCTACGTTTACGGGAATTTCTAATCATTTCCTCTTTAGCTTTACGTCTTTTAACGCCTGGTTTATCATAACATTTTCTTTTCTTTAACTCAGAAGGGACCCCACTTCTAGCAACTTTAACCTTAAATTTTCTTAAAGCACTATCGATGTTACCATTTTGGACAACTACCTTAGTCATTTTATCTCCCTCCCTTCGTTAGCTTTTCGTAGCTACTAAAGATTATAGCACTAGAATACAAGTTTGACAAGGAAAATACTATAAAAAAACACACCTAAGTGTGCTTTATGACAAATGTAGCTGTGTGATTGGAATTGTTTTTTGATTTTCGATAAAACGACCATCTAACAATTCATCTAAAGCAAGACTAAATGCTCTTCTTTTTCCTCTACTAGTTTCGTTATCTCCACCAAGTAAGTCACTAGCTTTTGTATCATCTAATTGAAGAGCTACGTTAAGATCTATCATCATGTATCCATCAGTATGATATCTTGGTGCGATACCTGCGTCTGCTCCTACACTACTAAAGTCTGCTCCTATTAAAACTTTATATTGTCCAGTTGGATTAGTAAATTGGAATATTCCACTTTCAAATGTGTTAGCTAGAGTATTGTTATTATCATATGTACAACGTCCATTAACTCCTAAACAGAATGCAGATTGATATCTGTCTCGAGCTCTTTCAATACTAGTATTTTTAAATGCGCAATCGTCATCGCTAAATGTCGTATTGTCACAACAAGACATACCAACACCACAATCATCAGTACCCTTTAAGGCTTTTCCTAAATATCCTTTTGCATTCTCAAGGATATCGTATGATTCTGTATCATCAAATTCAGTATTACTAGCTGGTACAAGTTTATATGTTAGTAGTTGACCTCTTACTATGTTATAAGACATATATACTCTTGAAACATAGTAATAATGACCCTGAATCATATTTATATTATATTTGGATTCTACTGTCGTTTTAGCTAGAGCAGCATCTGTTTCACCTTTTATTAGTCCTAGCGATTGTTTTCCATAATATTTTTGTTCTTTTAGTTCTGGTGTATTACCAGATGATTGATGTGTCCAATAATCTACGTAGTTTTCGAAACTACCATCTAGAATCAGGTTTTTAAATATCATCAAATTATTATTTCCCTTGGAAGTTAAATCATCCTTTATTTCTTTATTAACTGATTTTACTATTGATAGATTATTTGAATATATTAATAGTAAGGAAGTAGATACTAAAATAAAAACGGTGAAAAACGAATAAATAATTGACATTGATATAAATCCATTTTTCTTTCTCATATTACACTCTCCTCTTTATAGTACTCTCTATTGTTTATATTATAGCATATTTTAAAAAAAATAAAGGAAAATGATTATTAATAGCTAAAATATTTATTGAAGGGAGAAATATTGGTGAGAAAAAAACTGCTTGTTAAGCAACGTGATATTAGAGATTGTGGAGCTTGTTGTTTGTTGTCAATTATAAGGCATTTTGACGGTGATTTAAATCTGGAGCAAATAAGATTAGATACAAAAACAAATAGTAATGGAACAACGGCATTTAATATAATAAAAGCAGCCCAGAAGTATGGTTTTAACAGTGTCGGTAAAAGAATTGAATCGGTAAATGATATTAAGTCTTTTCCTGTTATTGCTCATGTTATAACAAAAAAAGGATATGAACATTTTGTGGTTATTTACAGACTGCAGAGGAAAAAATTACTAATTATGGATCCTGCTAAAGGATTTGTAAACGTAAAAGTTTGTGATTTTTTAGAAATATGGGATAAGGTAATTCTTATATTAAGGCCTTATAAAAGAATTATTAATAACCCAATTAATAGTAGTTTATATAGTTATATTGTATATATTTATAGGAAAGAAAAAAGATTATTTTATAAATTGTTAGTTGATAGTATAATTGTTGCACTCCTTTCTTTGATTTCCGCTATGTACTGGCAATTTATATTTAATAATAATAGAATTAGCAATAGTATTTTCTATATCAGTTTTTTCTTTTTTATTATTACCATACTTAGAGTACTTGTTATTAAAAAGAAAAACTATTGGCAAATAGTTTTAAACAAAAGAATTGATAGCGATATTGTATTATCTTTTATTAAGCAGATTTTTAATCTCCCTTTAGATATTATAAGAAATAGATCGGCTGGTGAAATTTTAACTAGAGTTAATGAAATAAAAGAAATTAAAGATTTAGTATCTAATGTTTTAATAACTCTTTTTTTAGAATTCTTTTTAGCACTATGTTCTATTTATGTTCTTGTACTAATTAGTAAGAGATTAATAACAATCGTAATATTTATTATAATTTTATATTTATTAATTTCGATTATTATGAGTCCAATTATTTATAAAAGAACTAATGATATTATAGATTTAGAAACAGATTTTAATGCTTCTTTAAATGAAAACATAGAAAGTATAAATACTATTAGGAACTTGAATATTGGGGATTTTGTTTTAAATAAAATACAGCGATTTTTTTATATTTTTCAAAATGAGAGTTTTGATTATCAATATTTAATGAATAATTATATATTTTTTAAGAATTTAATATATGAAATTGGTTTGTTTACAATTAATACATACGGATTTTATTTGATTGCTAAACAGGATTTATCTATTGTCCAGCTAGTTACTTTTAATACTGTTTTGGCTTATGTTTTTGGTCCTATTATAGATATAATCGATAATATACCTAAAATTAGTATGATTAGATTAATAGTTATTAAAGTTAAAGAAATACTAGATATAAAAGTTAAAGATATGGGAGAAGAAGAAGCTTTTCATAATGGTATTATTAATTTTGATAATGTCTCTTACTCCTATGATGATTATCATCATGTTTTAAATAAAGTTAATTTCTCTATTAATGATGGTGAAAGAGTTATGATAAAGGGTAAAAGTGGGATTGGTAAATCAACATTATTACAATTATTAAGTGGAAATATCGAAAATTATACTGGTAGAATTCTTATTAATGATATCAATATAAAGGATTATAGTATGGCAACTATAAAGAAAAATATTAGATATGTATCTCAAAAAGAAAGTCTTTTTACAGGCAATTTAAAAGAAAATATTGTCTTTGATAATAATTATGATATAGATTATTTGAATAAAGTAATTAAAGTAACTAAATTGGACGAAGTGTTGGATAAAAAGGAATTGCGATTCAATACATTAATTGTTGATGGTGGTGCTAATATATCTGGTGGAGAAAGACAAAGAATAATACTAGCTAGATCAATAATTGATAAACCAGCCATATTAATTTTGGATGAAGCTTTAAGTGAAGTGGATAGTGATTTAGAAAAAGATATATTAAATCAATTAGATAAGTTCCTGGTAGATACAACCATTATTTATATATCTCACCATAAAGAAATTGTTGGATTTAAAGTTTTAAATTTAGAAGAAGCTCACTAGAAAGGAATGGTTTAATGTTAACGGAAAATGAATTGATTACTATCCAGGGAGGAGCTGTTAAAACAGGTGTACTAGCTTTAATAGGGGCTGGAATAGTATTCATAATTGGTGTTGTAAATGGATTAACTAGACCTTACACATGTGGTTCTAGTAGATAGGAGGATGAAGATGGAATTAGATAGTAAGCAATTAATTACTATATATGGTGGTGCTACTGGAGGTATCTCTGCTACAATGTTAAACGCTATTGCTAGGGGTGTTACGGTAATGTATTCACTTGGTAAAGCATTTGGTTCTGCCATAAGATATGTCTTTGGTAAAAAGTACTGTTAGAGTTTTATTAATATTTTTTTAAGCAAAAAAAGGTTAATTTCTTAACCTTTTTTTTGACATTCTTCTATAAATCGATCAAATATTTTATTACCAAATTCATCATATTTTATCATTCTTTCGGGATGCCATTGAACTCCTAAAACAAAATTCTTATCTGGGAATTCAATCCCCTCTATCAAACCATCTTCTGAAACAGCATTAATAATTGCGTTCTTTACTTCTGCAACGTGATAGCGGTGTTTACTATTAACACTAATTTCATCCTTATTAATTATCTCTTTTAGTAAGGTATTATCTTGTATATGAACTTTGTGTGCGTAATCAGCATTTAGTTGTTTGTGATTTATAGTAGTAGCATTTTCTTCTAAACAATAAGACTCATTATCGATTTTAGCTAGTAGTTGCATCCCCAAACAAATACCTAATACAGGTATATTTTTGTCTATTGCATATTTAGCTATATATTCGCTATAATCATACATTCTATAACCACCAGGAATTATTAAACCATCACACATATCAACTATTTCTCTATATGTTTCTTTTTCTTTTTCTGTTAAATAAGGTATTTCACTAAGTTTTGTTCCATAATAATCGATACTAAGTAGCGGACTAATCACCAAAGGAATACACTCTCTTTCTGCTACAGCAATTCGATAACCATTATATAATGTTACTACTGCTTCATTTTCACCATTATATTCAGGAACTCCTAAAATACCTATTACTAATCTTTTACCCATTATATGACCTTCAATCCTTTTTTATATTCTTCCCCTTTATCTATTATAGCATAAAAAAACGAACTTTTTCAGTTCGGTTTTTTTAAAAATGGTGACCCCGGGGAGATTCGAACTCTCGACCGATCGCTTAGAAGGCGATTGCTCTATCCAGCTGAGCTACGAGGTCAGTTTTTTGGGACAAATTAATTATAATATAAAACTTTTTTATTTGCAAGTCTAAATACTAAAGGAAAAATAAGGATTATGTCAAATATTTATTATTATTATTGAAAAATATATCTAGCCATTTTACAATTATATTGTAAGTAGAGAGAATTGATATTATGGAAAAGCAAAAAAATGATATAGTCATATTTGAAAACCAAGGTTTAAGATTGGATGTTAATGTTGAAGATGACTCTGTATGGCTTAATAGGAAGCAGTTAGCAGAACTTTTTGATAGAGACGTAAAAACTATTGGTAAACATGTTAAAAATGTCTTAAAAGAGGAATTAGCAGGTTCAGAAGATAAATCTGTTAAAGTATTTACTATAACAGCTAATGATAATAAAGAATATGAAGTAGAACACTATAATTTAGATGTTATTATAAGTGTTGGTTATAGAGTTAAATCTAAAAAAGGTATTATTTTCAGAAGATGGGCTAATAATGTATTAAAAGATTATTTGATAAAAGGATATGCTGTAAATAATCCAAGACTTAAGTATTTAGGTCAAATAGTTGATTTAGTAAAAATAGCTACTAGGGGTAATGATAGAATTCCTGATAGAGAGCTAAGAGAAATATTAGAAGTAATTAATAACTATTCTATTGCTTTGGATATGTTAGATGATTATGATCATAAAAGTTTTTCAAAAATTGATGGAAATAATAGCGATAAGAAGATTAGATACGAGGATTGTCAAAAATTGATAGAACAACTTAAGGAGACTAACGGAAGTGATGTCTTTGCGGTAGAAAGAAATGATAATTTGAGTTTAGAAAGTATAATTAATAATGTTTATGCTTCTTATGATGGTGTTGATGTTTATCCTAGTATTGAAGAAAAAGCAGCTAACTTTTTATATTTTGTTACTAAGGACCACGTATTTGCGGATGGTAACAAAAGAATTGCTGCCACCCTATTTATATATTTCCTAGATTTTTATGATTTATTATTTAAAAACGGAAAGAAAGTAATAGATGATAGTACTCTTACTGCTTTAACTATTTTAGTTGCTGAATCTAATCATGAAGAAAAGGAAACATTAATAGATTTGATAATGCATTTTATGGTATAAAAAATGAGTTGTCGCAAAATTTGCGATAACTCATTTTAATTATACTTGCATTAATTCTTCTTCTTTTTCTTTAAACTTATCATCTACTTTTATGTTATATTCATTGATAAGTTTTTGGACTTCATCCATCATTCGTTTTTCTTCATCTTCGGTTATTTCTTCATCGTTTTTAATTGTGTCATTAGCATCTTGTCTTACTCTTCTTAGAGCAATCTTAGTTTCTTCAGCTATTTCTTTAGCTTGTTTAACATATTCTTTTCTTCTATCCTCAGTTAAGGCAGGAATACTCATTATTACACTTTCACCGTTATCAGTTGGATTAATACCTAAATCAGCTTCATTAATAGCTCTAACGATGTCTTTTAAGCAACTTTTATCAAATGGTTTAATAATTAAAGTTCTTGCTTCAGGAACTGTAATATTAGCTAAACTTTGTAATGGTGTTGGAGTTCCATAATATTCAACATTAATACCATTAAGCATTGCAGGATTAGCTCTGCCTGCTCTTATAGAAGTAAGACGATTCTCCATAGTTTCTAGACAATGCATCATCTGAAGTTCAATTTCATCATTTGTCATTCATATCATCTCCTTTATTAAGTTAATTATATGATATATTTGTTAATTATTCAAATAATATCTTTTAATATTATTCTTAATTTCTCTTTTAAAAGATTCTTTGTTATAGTTAGTCCAATAATCTTCTATTTTAGTAGTGTTTTTTAATACAGCGGTTTCTATGTTGTAGTATTTAATCTTACCATTATCTACTATGTATAAAGATGGTGCTAGAAGATTACTTTCACTATCATCTGTAGATACTAGATAATCTTGTAGTCTTTCTCTAATAGTATAATAATTAGAATTCTTTTGAGTCTTATCGGCATTTAAATCATAATAACTAATTTTAACATTCAATTCATCTAAACATTCTGTTAATATGTAAGCGTAGGCTTCTGACCATTTGTAAGTATGGTTACCAATAAATATAATATGCTTTCCACTTTTTAATTCTTTTAATAAGCCGTTAGCTTTAATAATATTATATTTATCAGTATGTATTCCTGCGTAATAATCAGTAAAATTAATTGTTTTTGTTTCAGACAATGATTCATATTTATTACTTAAATAAACAAAAGCTCCTATTATAGTCGCAAATAAACATAAATAAATAATTTTTCTTATTATTTTGAATTTCTTACTTTTATTTTTCATAATTCCACTTCTTTCACTATAAGTATAACATGAAATTTATTATTTAAGTACAAAGAAAAAAGACACTTGCCAAAGAAGTGTCTATCTTATTTTTCTTTAATTTGTGACATTACTTCTTCAGCGAAGTTATCTTGACGTTTTTCGATACCTTCTCCTACTTTGAAGCGTGTCATTGAAACTAATTCTCCTCCATTGTTAGTTACGTACTTAGTTACATCTATGTCTCCATCTTTAATGAAAGCTTGTTCTGCAAGACATATTTCTTTAAAGAACTTTTTAAGTCTACCTTCAACCATTTTTTCAGCTATATCGGCAGGTTTACCTTCATTTATTGCTTGTTCTTTAAGAACTTCTTTTTCTCTTGCAATTTCTTCTTCAGGAACGTCTTCTATAAATACATATTTTGGATCCATAGCTGCTGCTTGCATTGCTACATCTTTAGCAACCTCTTCAGTTGCACCTTTAACAACTGTAATAACAGCTATCTTACCACCCATATGTAAGTATGTTCCAAAATTATCATCTTTTTCCTTTTCAACTACTGCTAAACGACGGAAGTCTAACTTCTCACCAATTTTAGAAGTTTTTTCAACGATATAATCATTTATTGTTCCATCTCCTAGTTTTAGTTCTTTAGCTGCTTCTAAGTCTTTTACATTACTATTTAGAATAGCTTCACCTATAACATCTAACATTTCTTTAAATTCATCATTTTTAGAAACGAAATCAGTCTCAGCATTAATCTCTATCATAACAGCTTTATCATCTTTTACAAAGATCTTTGCAAGTCCTTCAGCTGCTATTCTTGATTCTTTCTTGCCAGCTTTGGCAATACCTTTTTCACGTAGCCAATCTATTGCTGCTTCAAGATCACCATTAGTCTCAGTTAGAGCTTTTTTGCAATCCATCATGCCAGCACCAGTTTGTTCACGTAAATCTTTTACTAAACTTGCTGTAATCATTATTTTGTTAACCTTCCTTCCATTCTTTATATTATTCGCTTAATAAAGCGATTAATTCATCCTTTTTCATTGTAGAATATCCTTTGATTCCTGCTTCTTTAGCCATAGCTTTTAAATCAGCTAAAGATCTTTTACTTAAATCTTCATTTTCTTCTACTTCAACAGTTTCTTCTTGAGCTTCTTCTACTTCTTCAGCGACTTCAGGAGCTTCTTCCTTTTTAGCTGCTTTTTTTGCTTTAGGAGCTTTTTTAGGTTCTTCAACTGTTTCATCATTTTCTGGAATTTCATCAGTTAATTCTTCTTTTTTAGGCATTGTTTTTGGCTTCTTTTCATCTTCAGTAATGAAATCTAAGATTTCTCCACCATTTGTTTCAGCTATAGCGTTTCCTAATACACCTAGAACAACTTTTACTGCTCTTACAGCATCGTCATTACCAGGAATTACATAGTCAACGTCATCTGGATTACAGTTAGTATCAACAATACCAAAGATAGGAATATTTAGCTTTCTTGCTTCTCTTATAGCGTTTAATTCCTTCTTAGGATCTACTATAATCATAGCTTGAGGTAATTTGTTCATTTCTCTAATACCACAAAGTAATTTGTTTAATTTTTCATATTCTTTTCTTAAAGCAATTACTTCTTTCTTAGGTAACAAATCAAAAGTACCATCCTTTTCCATATTTTCAATGTCTTCTAATCTCTTAACTCTTTTTCTGATAGTACGGAAGTTAGTTAATGTTCCTCCTAACCATCTTTCTGTTACATAGTAAGAGTTAGTTCTAAGAGCGGTATCTTTTGCAGCTTCTTGAGCTTGTTTCTTTGTTCCAACAAAGATAAAAGTACCTCCATTTTCTGCTATGCTATGAATTTCAGCATAAGCCTTTTCAATGCACTCCATTGTTTTTTGTAAATCGATGATATATATATCATCTCTTGAAGTATAAATATACTCCTTCATTTTTGGGTTCCATCTTTTTGTTTGATGTCCAAAATGAACTCCAGCTTCTAATAAATAACTTA
>CAMZCT010000016.1 GCA_947305065.1 uncultured Mycoplasmatota bacterium
AACAATTCATTTATCAAATTTATTGTCTACCAACACTATTTGACAAAGAACCTTAGTTTTTATAATGGTTCTCCACAACTAGGACAAACAGTAGCAGTTTCTCCTAAAATCATTGCTCCACAATTATCACAGAATCTAATCTTTTCATTTTTAAATTCTAATTGACTATACATATCTACTATATCGTCAACTCTTTCAACCTTCTTAGGTCCTTCTTCTTCTACTACCTCTTCTTCATCAGAATCATCTTCATCATCTATCTTTTCAAAGTTTTCATCTGCAACAACTATATTATCGTTTGTTTCTTCTTTTTCATTAAAGATATCTTTATCTAGTTCTTCTTCAATTTTTTCTCTTTCTTCTTCATGTTCAGGAGTTATAGCTGGTAAATCAAAGATTGTAAAAGTTGATTCCTCTTCTATGATAGGTCCATCAAATTCTTCTTCCTCTTCTTCAACTACTGGCTCTTCCTCTTTTACTTCTGCTTCTTCTGTCATCTCTTCCTCTTCATCTACATTAAAGATATCTGATTCTTCTGGTTCAAGTAACACAGGACCTTCTTTTTCTTCCTCTTCAACTTCTTCTATTTCTTCAGATTCTTCCTTTTCAGGTTCATCTTTTTCTTCGTTTACTTCTTCAGGTTTTGTCTTTTCTTCTACCTCTTCAGTTTTTTCTTCTTCAGATTCTTCCTTTTCCTCTACTTCTTCACTAGATTCTTCGAGTACATCTTTAACATCTTCATTTTCTTCTTCAAAGGAATCTACTTTTTCTCCAACAATTTTTTCACTAGTAGCATCAACAACCTCATCATCTACATCAGATTGTTCTTCTTCTACTTCTTCCTTCGTTTCCTCTTTTGGTTCTTCCTTTTTTTCTTCTTCTTTTACTTCTTCTATCTCATCATCTTTTTCTTCTGATTCATAATTATCATTAGCTAAAGCTCCATCAGTAATAGAAGTAACTTCACTAATCATATTAGTAAAATCAGTAGTTCCCAAAAGAACAGGATCATCATTATTACTATTGCTTTCTACTGGATCTGTATTTTCTATATCATCATCTTCATGTTCATCTACAACAATTGGAATAAATTCCTCAGGTGAAACACTACTATAATCTACATTTTTAAATATATTTGATTCTTCTTCAACCGTTGCTTCGTTTTCATCTACTTTAATAACTGTATCCTCTTCAGGAATAGTTTCAACTACATCTTCAACATTTTCTTCTTGAACAGCAGATTGTTCTTCCTTTAACGCTTCCATTTTTAAAGTATCAGATAAATCTTGAACTTGATCTTCTTTAGTACTTGGTTCAAAACTTTGAACTTCCATTGGTTCATTATTAGAAACTATATTTTCATCAGCAGATACTAAATTATCTACCAAATTACCAGAATCTTCTACTGGTTGCTCATTAACAGCAGCTTCTAAAGTTAAAGTTTGATCTGTTGGCATATTTTGGAAAGTATTATCATCTTTAAATGGATTTTCTTGCCATTCAACTTGTGTATCTCCACCCTCAATTATTTCTTCAGGGTTTGCATACATACTCTCTTCTTCTGACTTAGCTGGAATTGGATTATCAATTAAAGCAGCAACATCTTCCATAGCAGGAACTATGTCTTGAGAAGCACTTTTTTCATTTTCCATAGCAACTTGTTGTACCTCAGAAGGATTAGCATTATCTACTACTTGATTCATAGATTCTGTACTCTCTTCAACAGGAACAATAGAAGCCGGTACTCCAGAATTATCTATAGTTGAAGTTCCATCTACAGCTGCAGCTACAACTTCTGTAACTGTATCAGTAACAGTCACTTCCGGATTGGAAAAATCTGCACTTACATCTGTAGGAACAGGTGGAACTGCTTGAGTAGGATCTACTTGTGGTACGGTAGGATCAACAGGAGCTGGTGCAACTGGAGGTACAGTGTTATCACTTAATATTTGAACACCTTCAGGTTGTACTTGTACTTGGCCATTGTTATCTACTACTTCTGGCTTTTCTTCCTTTTTCTTTTTAAACATATCAAATAATCCCATGAGGACCACATCCCAATCTATTCTTTCTCTACTTTACATTATATCATAAAAATCAGCATTTAAAAGATTTTTTTCTCTTTATTTACTAGAAAAAAAAGATTTATATAAAATATGAAGTTGTAAAATAAAAGCATACACTTTTTTTGTGTATACTTTTATCTTACAACTTTACTATATAGTTTACTTTTTAACCTCTATTTTCTTTTTACCACCCATATAAGGTTGTAAAACTTTTGGTATTTTTATACTTCCATCTTTTTGATAATTATTTTCTAGTAAAGCAATTAATCCTCTAGGTGAAGCTACAACAGTATTATTTAATGTATGTAAATAATAAGTTCCTTTTTCTCCCTTAGCTCTAATACCTAGTCTTCTTGCTTGAGCATCACCCAATGTTGAACAACTACCTACTTCAAAATACTTTTGTTGACGAGGAGACCAAGCTTCAATATCACAAGATTTAACCTTCAAATCTGCTAAATCTCCAGAACAACATTCTAATTGTCTTACTGGTATGTCAAAGTTTCTAAATATTTCTACTGTATATTGCCACATTTTTTCATACCATTCCATAGATTCTTCTGGTTCACATATTACTATCATCTCTTGTTTTTCAAATTGATGAACACGGTATAAACCTCTCTCTTCTAAACCATGAGAACCTCCTTCTTTTCTAAAACAAGGTGAATAAGAAGTCATATGTATAGGTAATTCTTCTTTTTTAATTATTTGGTCTTTAAACTTACCAATCATACTATGTTCTGAAGTACCTATTAAATATAAGTCTTCATTTTCTATCTTATACATCATTGCTTCCATTTCTGGGAATGACATAACACCTGTAACTACATCAGCATGAATCATAAATGGTGGAATAGCATAAGTAAATCCTTTATCTATCATATAATCTCTGGCATAAGCAATCATTGCTTCATGAAGTCTAGCTATATCACCAAGTAGATAATAGAATCCTTCTCCAGAAGTACGTCCTGCTGCTTCTTTATCCATACCATTAACAGCATTAATAATATCTGCATGATATGGTATCTCATAATCAGGAACTACTGGATCACCAAATTTTTGAACTTCTACATTTTCGGTATCATCTTTACCAATAGGTACAGAATCATCAATAATATTTGGTATTACTAACATTCTATCTTTTATTTCTTTATTTAATTCTTCTTGTTCTTTTTCTAAAGCTACTATTTCATCAGCCATCTTAGTAACTTCTTCTTTAATCTTATTGGCTTCGTCAATCTTTTTATCTTTCATTAACTTACCAATTTCCCCACTCATTTTATTCTTCTCAGCTTTAAGATTATCACCTTTAGTTTGTGTCTCTCTTACTTTTATATCTAATTCATAAACTTCATCAACTAAAGGTAATTTTTCATCTTGAAACTTCTTTTTTATATTTTCTTTTACTAAATCTCTATTTTCTCTTATTAACTTAATATCTATCATTTTAAATCTTCCTTTCCTTTATAAATGCTTCTATTTCTTTTTTACTTGGTGAATAAAGATTGCTTGGTAAATCATTTAAATCAAACCATTTCCATTCATCTAATTTATCCACTTCCATTACTTTTAATTCACCTGTATATTTGGTAGCTTTAACAAATAAAGTTACGAAATGTCTATCTTCACCAAAGTCATCAACAGCTCCAAATACTTCTAATTCACTAATATCCAAATTAGTTTCTTCTTTAACTTCTCTTTTTGCACCTTCTAATATCGTTTCTTCGTATTCTTGTTTTCCTCCAGGTAAAGTCCAAGAACCTGGTTCAAATATTCCCCCGGTATCTTTTCCATTAGTACATCTATGTCCCAAAAGTATTTTATTGTCGTCTAATATTATAACTCCAATACCAACTTTAATATTCATTACATTCTTCATGTTATTTATTATTTAAACTTTTTATTCTTACTTCTTGGAATCTATATTTTTGTTTTACTTTTGGATACTTTTTATGATCTACTTCCGAGACAAAATCCTCATAAGGTCTAACCCATATTTGTTTTGATTCGACATTTTGATATACTACTACTCTTGAATTTAAAGGATTATCTTCATTATATTTATCCGAATCATAAGCAATTGCTAATATAACATAAATATGTCCTTTAAAATGCTTATAAATATGTCCTTCTTTTATTTTTCTCACTGTAATTCCTCCAAAACCTTTCTTAATAATTTTAAATTATTATCATATTTTTTAGTTAATTTATCTCTTGTTTCCTTCGACAATAATTTCAATCTCGATTTATCATAGTTATCACTCATATCAGCATATTTAACTTTAATCACATCAATATCTTTACTATTTATAATTTTTTGTATTTTTGAATCGTAGTCTTCACCTTCAATATTTGTAACACCCTCAATTATTTCAATTACTCTATCACTGAACTCCAATTCTGCCAAGTCTTTCTTTGTTAACTTAGTATCTTCTAATACATCATGTAACAACCCAGCTATTCTTAATTCCTCGGTATCTAATTTAACACTTACTCTAATTAAATGATTTATATAAGGAAATCCTGCTTTATCCTTTTTATCTTGAAATAAATCCGAGACTAAAAGTAAAGCTCTATTATATAAATTATTAACTTTTAAGTATCTTTCTTTGTTTCTCATATTTCTCACCTTAAAAACAAAACCACATTACTTGCAGGAGCAAATAATGCGGTACCATCCTTTCTTTTACTTAATTAGTATAACGGTGTTACCCGGTAGCTATTAACTACTCTAGAAAGTAGATTCTTTCTTATTATTTAACTTATTTCCACCATCCATAAGCTCTCTATCTAAATATATAAGAATTACTATTCTTTCATCAACAATTTACAACCTAATTTTATTATTTAATTATACAAAAGTCAAATAAAATTATTGATTACTATCTTCAAATGTTTTATAAGCTTCATTTAATATTTCTACTAAACATGGCATTTTAATCTTATTATCACATTTTAAAACACCTGGACTTAATCCATAGCTTACTGTTTGCAAAGCAGCCTCTAGCTTATCAACTTGTTTAATAAAATCAGCTTCTAAAGTTTTTGCATTATCATACTCAAGCCACAATTCTTTAAAATCATTATCAAACCCAATCGGACTCAGTAATTCATCAATAGCAGCTTCTTCAATCTGATGTTTTTCCTCCTTACTAATTACATTAGGAATTATATCCCCAGAATATACCTCTCCTAATTCGTGTATTATAGCTAATTTCATACATTTTTCTATATTTAAGTCTAAGTTATATTTTTCTATAATCGAAAGAGCTAACATAGTTACCGACCATGTATGATCTGCTACTGATTCTATTCTGTTTTCATAATCCATACCCAATAAACTTATAAGCCACCCTTGTCTATAAATATTCTTTAAATGATTAAATTGATAATATAAGCTCAACACATCATTATGAATATTATTCTTATATTTATTATAAGGATTTTCATTTTTTACATAGTTTTTATTTCTTTCATCTTTCAACATTTTTATCACCATTTCGCACTTAACATATTATAACACGTATAATGATATAATAGTATAATTCTTTTTTCCTTATTGACTTAAAAAGAATTTAAACTTATTATGTAAGTAGAAAAAAAGGAATGAGTGTGATGTTTATGGATTTCGAAAAATTACAAGAATTAGTAGAACAAAAAAATGCTAGTGCTTTAAAAAAAGAATTGATAGAAATGAATGAATATGATATCGCCTCGTTCTTAAGTGATTTTAAAGATGAGAGATTGATAAAAATATTCAGATTGCTGCCTAAAGATAAAGCTACAGATGTTTTTGTTAATTTAGATGAAGACGTTCAAAGAGAATTAATTAGTTCTTTAACTCAAAAAGAATCTAAATGGTTAATAGAAGATATGTATACCGATGATGCAGCCGATCTATTTGAAGAGATGCCAGCAATCATGGTAAGAAGATTATTAAGTAATGTCGATAAAGAAACTAGAGCTGATATTAATAAATTATTGAAATATCCTGATGATTCAGCAGGTTCCTTAATGGCTACTGAATATATTCATTTAAAACAAGGTTTAACTATTAAAGAATCTATTGAAAGAATTAGAAAACAGAAAGACGATTTTGTTTCATATGATAGCTGTTTCGTTACCGATGAAAAAAGAGAATTACTTGGTACAGTATCTGTTAAAAATTTATTAATTAATGACCCTGATACACTTATTGATGATATTATGGAAGAATGCGAGCACCCTATCAGTACATTAATGGACCAAGAGGAAGTAGCAAATCTTTTCCAAGATTATAACTATAGTACCCTTCCAGTAGTTGATTCTGAAAAACGACTTGTAGGAATCATTACTATCGACGATATCGTAGATATCATCGAAGAAGAAGCTACAGAAGATATCGAAAAGATGGCCGCTATTACCCCAACAGATAAATCCTATATGAAAACCGGTGTATTTGAAACTTATTTTAAAAGAATACCTTGGTTATTACTTTTAATGATAAGTGCTACATTTACTGGCAGTATCATTACTCACTTTGAAAGTGCTCTAGCTGCTTATGTAGTTCTAACTTCTTTTATACCTATGCTAATGGACTCAGGTGGTAATGCTGGATCTCAAGCTAGCGTATCTGTAATACGTAGTTTATCATTAGACGAAATAGAATATAAAGACACTTTTAAAGTAATATGGAAAGAAATAAGAGTTGCTGTTCTTTGTGGTTTAACTTTAGCTATTGCTAACTTTGCTAAATTAATGTTATTAAACAAATTGAACTTTACTGTTTCTTTAGTAGTATGTACTACTCTATTAATAACTATTACTGTTGCTAAATTAGTTGGTTGTACTCTACCAATACTTGCTAAAAAACTAGGTTTTGACCCTGCTGTAATGGCATCTCCATTTATTACAACAATAGTAGATGCTTGTTCCTTACTTATATACTTTAAAATAGCAGGCATATTATTAGGTATTTAAAAAAGGTTTTAGAATTAATCTAAAACCTTTTTATATTTAACCTTTTAAAATAAGTCATTACCAATAAAGCTATTATTAATAAGATTATTACCATAATTACCTTATCACTTGTCTTTGGATTGACTATTCCTTTAATAATTGGATTATCTATAAAATTACTAGATATTACAAAATCTGTCTGAGCAATTCTTCCATCACTAAGTTTTGCTTCTATAACATGATTACCAACACTTAATAACTTAGTATAATCATCATAGAATATTATTATATTATCACTACTTAATTCATAATGTGTACTATCTACCAAAACATTATCAACATATATTTTTCCATCATTGATAAATTGTGTATAATCCATATTTAATTTAAATTTCATTTTAGAATCATTTTTTACATCAAACACTTGGTTCATACCTTCTATAAATTGAATAATATGTCTACTTATAGGAGTAATTGTTACACTAGTGTCTGGCATAATAAATTCATATTCATATTCTTTATTTGTCTTTGTATAATCTATTAAATTTTGATTTTCATCAATTATATCAATTTTTTCTATTTCATAATCTTCTTCAGGTATAATTGTAAATTTTACTTTGTCTTCATATAATACTGCTTCTGCAGCATTTACTTCTATCGCAAATTCTTTTATACCTTCATTATCAATAATACTTACATTATTACTTACTCTTTCATATGATGGGATTATTGTTACATCACTACTAGGCATTATAAATGTATATTTATTATTATTCTTAGTAAATTCAATTTCATTATTATTAGCATCTTTTATTACAACACTTTTAATTTTAAAACCTTTAATTGGTTTAATAGTAAAATTAACCTCTTCGTTATATTCAATTTGTGTTAAATCATTTATTTCTACATTTAAATCTTCTGTCTCATTAACAATTTCAACATTTATACTACTTTTTATTTTTTCATATTCCAGTGTAATAGTAACATTACTACCTGGCATTGAAAAATGGTATTCATTGTCATTATTAGTTAAAGAATAATTAATATTATTATTACTTGCATCTTTTATTTCTATATTTGAAACCCTATAACCTTCTATAGGAATTACTGAAAATAATACATCTGATAATTCTTCTACATTATTTGTTTTATCAATAACAAAATTTCCAAAATTATTATCATTTATTATAGTAATATTACTATTATTTAATAATTTAACAATATATGGATTACTAGAAGTACCTGTACCTCTAATAATTGCCACATCTTTCTTTAAAAATAGAACTGGCCTTGTCATAGTTGCTTCATCTGCTGAAATAGGAATTACTTTAGTATCATTATATCCCCATAACGCATTGTTAGAATTAATACTCTGCAGCGGAGTAATAGATCTTTCTTTACTTCCAGTCGCTGGTTTTAACCAATTATATTCACTACAAGATTGCCAACTACCCATTGATAAACCTAAACATTGTTGTCTTGTAAGAGTACTACTACCATTTGTAGCAAATCCATAATCACTAATAGCCGGCAAAGCTATTTTCCCAAACCAAGTTGCAGTTCTCTTAACTGTATCATTACAATCGCTACCATTACAATAATGACCACTTGGTGTATTAGGAACGCTGCTTCTTTCATTTATATAATTCACAGCAGGATTACTCAAAGAAGTAGAATATATTCCTCCAGCATACCATAACACATCAGCAACTTGATTTTTATAATATGCTAATAAAGATAAATTTTTATTATAAGTAGCAGTTTTTTGATCCCTAGTTCCATTGTACCATAATGGATTTTCCGTTAAACCATCGTTTAAATAATCTCCATTTAATTCTAACATTAAATCTGCTCCAGGATAACTATCTGAAGGTCCCCACTGGTTAATTCCATTGCCAAAATTAACAGAAGCAACACTAGTATCCCAAGAATAAGAACCAATCGAAGATGATCTAATTATTTTTAAATATGAACTAGGATGATTATTTTCATCTAATACATTATTAAATACCCCAATAATCCTCCAAGATTCATCATTAAATAATACATAATTAGAAGGATTACTACCAATATATCTAAGATTTTTATCCTCAGTATTATCATATGCTAAACCAGTATTAGCTATTTGCTCAACACTATTAACATCTCCTCCTGCTCTTTCAGCTATTTTTTGAATATACTCGACAGCTGAAAGAGCCCTTGTATTCATCATAAATAATATAAATAATAACCAAAAGTATAATGTTTTTTTCATAACACTCACCTATTCTATTATCATTATATCTAAAAATAACTAGTTTTTTCAACTAGTTATTTTATTAATGATTTACCTGTCATCTCCTCAGGAATAGGTAGTTCTAATAGTTCTAACATAGTTGGTGCTATATCAGCTAACTTACCATCATTTAGTTCTATACCCTCTTTAGTAATAATACAATGTACAGGATTAGTTGTATGACTAGTAACTGGTTTATGATTCTCATCCCACATAACATCACAATTACCATGATCTGCTATTATAAGTAAAACTCCTCCTAAAGAATTTACTTTTTCATATATTTTAGTTAAACATTTATCCATATGTTCAACAGCTTCCTTAGCTGCTTCATAAACTCCAGTATGACCAACCATATCCCCATTTGCTAAATTCATAATAGTTACATCATAATTACCTACTTCTTTTAAGAAATTATCAGTTACTTCATAAACACTCATCTCTGGTTTTAAATCATAAGTAGCTACTTTAGGAGAAGGAATAAGAATCTTTTTCATATCATCATATTCTACTTCTTTACCTCCATCAAAGAAAAAAGTAACATGTGGATATTTCTCAGTTTCGGCTATTCTTAACTGACTTAATCCTTTTTCATGTAAATAATCTACTAATATATTTTTTAAATCTAAATCATTAAACGCATGTGGACAAGTAACTGTTTCTGTAACCGGATACATGGTTAATACTTTTAGATTATTAAAGTATTTTACTTCTAAATCTTTTTTATTAGCATCCTCTTCATAAGCAGAAGGATTAGAAAGTAATGTAAACATCTCTCTTAATCTATCCTTACGAAAATTAAAAGCTATTATTCCATCATTATCATTTAAAGGATTAGAATCAATAATACCTGGTATTACAAATTCATCAAATACTCCCTTATTATAATTATCTTCTATTAATTCTTTATAATTATTATATTTTGGTCCCTTACCGTATACTATGGCATCATATGCAAGTTTTAATCTATCAAAGTTATTATCTCTATCCATTCCATAATAACGACCAGATATCGTATTTATTTTACCTATACCAAGTTCTTTTATCTTTTCATTTAATTGATCCAAATAAGTTAAAGCACTCTTTTCATATGTATCTCTTCCATCTAAACATATGTCAAAATAAACACTATTTAGATTATTTCTTTTACACATATCAAGTAATGCTAAAACATGATTTATATGAGAATGAACTCCCCCATCACTAAGTAATCCAAATATATGTAGATTACTATTATTATTCTTAACATGATTAATAACATCTAATATTTCTTTATTATTAAAAAACGTTTCATCATCTATAGCTGCTGTAATAGTTTCAAGTGGTTGCATAGCAACACGACCAGATCCTAAATTCATATGACCTACTTCACTAGTACCCATTTGCCCTTCAGGAAGCCCTACTGCTTTACCACTCGCTTGTAATATAGAATGAGGATATTTACTTAATAACATATCAAAAGTAGGTTTATTGGCATTTAAAAAAGCATTACCATCACTTTCTTCTCTATAACCGCAACCATCTAATATACAAAGTACAACAGGTTTACCCATAATATACCTTCTTTCTACCAAAGTTATTATATCATAAAGGAAAAAATAAAGTGAACTAATTCACTTTATTTTTTAAGGTATAAATCAATGGTATATATCCCACCCATTCTAAATAACAATCTTCTTCATTAATTTTTTCATCAATTATTTTATCTAATTCTTTTTTACTATTTGCTTTTCTATAACTTATCTAATATGAGATTATACATAATAATCATCTCCTCAAGATTTATATTTTAACAAAAAAAAGTATTGCTACTTTTTTTTATCTTCCAATACTCTTTTAACTAGTTCTCTAGTTACTCCCGTAACAACTTTTTTAATTATTTTATTACTAGTTTTCTCTTTATTTTTTTTCTTCTTCATCTTTTTCATATTATCTACTTCCATAACTATTAACTATGTAATCTTTATTTTTCGCAATTCTAATAATTTTATCATCACTAACTCTTTCAACTTGTGCTAAATCAATAACAGCCATTGGATTATACCCCATTGCTGTCCCAAAATAATTTATCATACTTATACCTCCTAATAATTAAATACTTCTAACGCATATTTACCATATTCTCTATATAATACTCTACCATCATTATCAGCATCATACATCTGATACATTCCCCAACCATTAGTATTATTATTATACATTTCCTTATTACCATTAGCTAATCTAGAAACAGTTACTACAAATGATCCCTTAGTTTCTTTAGGCCATTCATCTGTATATAATTTGTTATATAAATCTATTACTAGTTTATACTCATAATCTGTTAATAATAAAGTATTATTCTCTTTATTTGGTGTACAAATACTTTCAGCAAAACAATCTTCATCAACACTAGTAGTTAAATATCTATTTTCATCTAATTTTATATAATATGACGCCTTTGGCACTTCTTCTCTTTTATAAGATAATTCAAAACTTTTAAAAGTTGATATTTCTTTTTTTTCTTCCTTTTCATCCTTTTTTTCTTCTTCTTTTTCTTCTTCTCTTTCCTTAATTATTTTTTCTGCTTCACTTGTATCTATACTATTAACTCTTTTCTTATCGTTTCCCATAATAAAAAATATTGCTACTACAAAGCCGATAATCATTATAGAACCAACAATTACCCCTTTGATATTTCTTTCATCCATAACTATTCCCACTTTCATTATTATTATAATATAAAACCCCAACAAAAAGAAGAAGGCTACCTCCCGAATTCCTCATAACATCCTTCTTCTTTATCTTTAATTAAATCATCTGCTGTTATATCAGTTTTATGTTCATTAAATATATATTCACATTCTTCACTATTAACCATATTATTCGCAAATAATTCTGCATAACAACTAACATACTGCTTATCAGCATAGTGTACGTCACTATAAGTAAATTGACTTCTTTGAGTTCTTTCAAAATATTCACCCCATGTTTCTCCAGGTTCATATTCTTCATACTCAAATCCTTTTGCACCAACAACAAATATACAATACTCGTGTTTTACTGGGGTTGTTTCTTCAGATTTATCTATTTCTACCTTTGTATTAATAGTTATATACAAAGTATTAATTGCAAATATTATAAATGGAGATATTATTGATAAAATGATAATGAACATACCTAAATATCTTCTCATCTTTCTACTACTTAGTATGAAACTAATAATAAAAGATAATAATATAACTAATACTATAAACACTATTGAAGCCGTATTAGTTTTAGGATTAGATATCTCTTTAGCTTCTTCCTCTGGCAACCTATTATTAAAGAAAGCCAAGTTAGTACTATGGGTTTCAGAATAAGCACCATTTTTATATAAATCATCAGGAACTTCTTTAGCATAAGTAATTGTAACAAATAATATTTTTTCTTTATTAGCAGCAATAACTTTATTATCATTCTCATAAGAATAGTCATATTTTATATAAGAATCATCTAACTTATCACTCGTACTTAATGTATAATCTTCACTATCGTTATTAACAATAGTTACTTTGTATTTCACAAAGTCTCTGACATTTTTAAATTTAACATCGAAATCAATTTTAAAACCATTTATTTCTGGTTCCTTATTAATAAGAACATCATCAGATTTTTCTACCAATTCTACTTTACTAATATAGACTTTATCTTCAGCATGTACTACATTAATAAAAAGACTCATCACTATGATTCCAACTAATAATAGGCATCTTTTCATACAATCACCTCTACTATAATGATTATAGCATAAATTGGCAGATTAGAATATGAATTATATAATATCTTTGTTCATGAAGGAGATATGTATGAGTAATATTAATTATAAATTTAATGGAAAATCAATCTAATCATTTATAAGATTGATTTTTTTTATGCTACATCTAAATCTTCAGCTGTTAATGTATGATTAAATCTTACTTGTTCCATTAGTTTATTTCTAATATTAGTACATCTTTCTTCTATATCATTACTATCATTAAAAGTAATAGTATAAGTTTTATTATATTTATTTATAACATAGTAATTAGTACTTAATGATGTTCCATCTAAATTAGTAGTATTAATAATTGTTGTTTTATAAGCATTACCGCGAATATTCTCTTCTACCCATTTAGTTCTATCTATTTCTATACTATCCATATATTCTTCATCAGATTTATCAACATAAGTAATATCTACTTTACATGAAGAATTATTACCATAATTATATGAATAACTTCCTACAGTATCTTTCTTATAATTATTTAAAGAATATTCAAGCGGTATATTGTAATATAAATCTACTATCTTACCTCTATCTACTCCTGTACTATATTCATCTACTATATGACCATCATAATCATCTTCTGAACCATAAGTATCAAAATAATCGTTATAATATGGATATAAAATAAAATCATCAATATGTTCAACAAAAGCCATAAATGCGTAAAAACATAGAGCAATTATTGCAAACATAACAAATAAGTATATTATTGGACCAATAATATTAACTCCACCCTTTTTCGCTACTTTTTGTTTTAATTCATCCATACCAGCTGTATAATTAACTCTCTTAATATACATAACATCTTCTCTAGCTTTATTTAAGTACCACTTATTAAAATTAATAGCTAGTATAATCCAATAAACTATTAATCCTATCCAACCTAATAAAGGTACTAAAGGGATTAAAAAAAATAAGAAAAAGTATAAATAACACTTTCTATATAAACAATATATACTAGGGAATAAAAAAGCCCAAATATTAAAAGTACCTGCAGTAAAAGAATCATATTTACTACCTACATAAACTCTTAATAATTCCTCTTCTTCTCCATATGTAAAAGTACTACCACTATTAACTGTATTGCTATTATTAACAGAAGGATTATTTAAATCTGCACCACAATTAGTACAAAACCTAGTTCCATCTGCAACCTCTTTTCCACATTTATAACAATACATAACATCACCTACTATCTTAATAATTATATAATATTTTTTTAGATTATCAAACCATAATATAATACTAAGAAATGTAAAGTAATATTTACTCTACTCAATTGTGAATGATATAATGATATCAGTTATAAACTAACTGGAGGAACAGTTTATAATGAGCGCCAGGCCATTCGGGTGACGAGGTTGATAATTATCGAAAGATTCGGCGGATATTATCACGGTTGTATAGTCGTTAGATATATTTAAAAATCAAAATAAAAATTGTAACAGAGGATATATCATATACTGTTTTTGAATGGAGGTTAATATGTGTGGAATAGTTGGTTATAACGGGACCAAAAGAGCCGTAGATATTCTGTTAGATAGTTTATCTAAACTAGAATATCGAGGATATGATTCTGCTGGTATAGCCATTAGAGATAAAGATATTGAAGTTTTTAAATCTAAAGGTAAATTAGCTAATTTAAAAGAAAAAATTGAAAACATAGAATTAAAAGGAACAGTTGGTATAGGTCATACTAGATGGGCAACTCATGGGGAACCAAGTGAAAATAATGCTCACCCACATATTTCAAACGATGGTAGTGTTACTTTAGTACACAACGGTATCATAGAAAACTATCAAGAATTAATATTAAAATTAGAGAAACATAATTATAAATTCTATAGTGATACTGATACCGAAGTATTAACTAATATAATTGATTATTATTATAAAAAGTATAAAATGGGACCAATAGATGCCATCAATAGAACAATGGTCAGAGTAAGAGGTTCTTATGCTATCGCTGTAATGTTTAAAGATTATCCTGATGAAATATGGGTAGCAAGAAAAGATTCACCAATGATTATTGGTCAAAATAAAGACGGTGTATATGTCGCTTCTGACGTACCAGCTATATTAAAATATACCAATAAAGTATATTATATTGATAATCTAGAAGCAGCTTGTTTAAAAAAGGATCAAGTTATCTTTTATGATTTAAATGGTGATGTAATTAAAAAAGAACTAACCTGTATTAAATGGGATGCTGAGGCTGCTGAAAAAGAAGGCTACGAGCATTTCATGATAAAAGAAATTAATGAACAACCAGACGTTATTAAAAAGACTATTAATTCTTATATTCAAGATAATAAAATAGATTTAGCCAGATCTGGTTTAACAGAAGATATTTTAAAATCATTCAAGCAAATATATATTATTGCCTGTGGTTCAGCTTATCATGTTGGCGTATGCGCTCAATATATATTAGAAGATCTAACAAGATTGCCAGTTAGAGTTGAGATTGCTTCTGAATTTAGATATCGTAATCCCCTATTAGATAAAAAAGGATTGGCGATTATCATAAGTCAATCCGGAGAAACAGCCGATTCACTAGCCGCTTTAAGAGAATGTAAAAAACAAGG
The DNA here is from genome assembly GCA_947305065.1 of uncultured Mycoplasmatota bacterium. Classification (GTDB taxonomy): domain Bacteria; phylum Bacillota_I; class Bacilli_A; order RF39; family UBA660; genus Coprovivens. The sequence continues at coordinate 15,652 of CAMZCT010000016.1, forward strand.
TGTTAAGACCTTAGGTATTATTAACGTTGTTGGTTCTTCTATAGCTAGAGAAGCCGATTATGTCTTATATACTTTAGCTGGACCAGAAATAGCAGTTGCTACAACTAAAGCATTTAGTACGCAATTAATAGTATCTTACATACTGGCAACGGAAATAGCTCATATAAAAAGAAAGATTAATAAGAAGACTTATTTAGAATTAATAAAAGAAATACAAACTTTACCTGATAAGACTAAAAATATTTTAGATAATCTAACTAAGAGTATTCAAAAAATAGCTAATAAGTTTTCTTACATACACGATGCTTTCTACATAGGAAGAAACTTAGATTATGCTATATCTTTAGAAGGTAGTTTAAAATTAAAAGAAGTTAGTTATATTCACAGTGAAGCATATGCTGCTGGAGAATTAAAACATGGTACTATTAGCTTAATAGAAGATAATACTTTAGTAATAGGTATTATTACTCAAAAGGAAATATATGAAAAAACTATTAGTAATCTCGTTGAAGTAAAATCTAGAGGAGCTTATATTATAACCGTTAATCCTAACGACTTAGATGTAAGTAAAGTTTCTAATTTTACTATTAACATACCAGAAACTAATAAATACTTTTATCCTTCTTTAACCGTAATACCATTACAGTTATTAAGTTATTATATAACTGTATCTAAAGGATTAGATGTTGATAAACCACGTAACTTAGCTAAATCTGTTACTGTTGAATAAATTTTTAAAAAAGAAGGAATATTATGGAAGAAATAGATTATAAAGCTAAAGATTATGCTGAAGACATGATTGAATACATAGGTGACAAAAGAATCGAAGATATAAAAGGAAAAATATATTTTATACCACCAAACCCAGATAAAGGTTTTAATTTCGGTTATTCTATATTCATACCTGAAGGATGTCAAACCAATACCACTTTACTATTTCATGCTACTAATACTGGCGGTTGCGGAGTAGTTGATGGAAAGCTAGCTAGAAATAAACCAGCTTACACGCTTGAAGAAGGCGAAGAAGCAGCAAAATTAGAATCATGTTATCCATATGAAGCATTTTGGTCTGGGTTTGATTTAAAAATGCCAGTAATAACTCCAATAATACCAAGAATATACGGTTATTATACACATGCTCTTGGAAGTATGGTTTTTAACAATGATGTTTCTGTATTGAGAGAATATAACAATCGCCGACCGGAGGATGCCAAACTAACGGAAGAACAAATAATAGAAGTACAAGAAAAATGTTATGACATACCTTCACAAGTAATAAATATGGTCAAAGATGCTCGAGATATGTTAGTGGGCTTAGATATAAATGTTGATGAAAAAGTAATAATGGAAGGATACTCAGCAGGTTCTATGTTCTCTAATTATTTTACAGCTTTACATCCCGAGATGGTTAAAGCTTGTATTAGTGGTGGTACACTAGGACTAAGTATAATGCCTTTAGAAAAATTAGATGGCGAAGAATTAAAATTTCCACTAGGTATAGCTGACGTTCCTTATTTTGATTTAGATGAATTCAAAAAAATTCCTCAATTCTATTATACTGGAGATGAAGATTATAATGATCCAGCTGAAATAAATGAAGAAGCTAAAAAAAGAGGAGAATTTACTCCTAAACATCCTGATTGTTATTCAACCAAAGAAACAAAAATAATTCATGAAATACTAGGTGACAACATTCAAATTAGATTCGATAATTGTCAAAGAATATATCAACAATTAGGTATTAATGCATTTTTCCAAAAGTTTCCTGGTAATCACAAATCTATTATTCAACAAAAAGATAGTAATGGTTATCAACTTGTTCATGAAAAAATCAAAAAGTTTATAATACAAGTACTTCAAAAAGAAAAAGAAATATCTGAAGACACATTTACAATTAGCTAAATCAGTTACAGTAGAATAAAAAAATTAGACTTTCGTCTAATTTTTTTAATATGGATAATACTCTGGTTCTTCGTATTTAAGAGGAGCATAAGTAGTTCCCATAAACCATACTTCACCACTATTTTTATCTCTTACTAAATACATATATGGTTTATCAAAAGTAATATCTATTTCAATAAGAGGAACTTCAAACCAATAGTTAAATCCACCATCAGCAGCACCCTTACCACCCAAAGCAGTTGCTGCAGAAGCTTTAATACCATCATTACTAAATTCTATATTAGCTTTATGTAAGGCTGGATCTATATATTCTTTTTCACTAGTCATTTTACTTAGATTAGCTTTTTCTGAATCAAAGACATCTTTGACACCAATCTTTTTCAAATCTTCCATTAATTCCAACTCATAATCCATCTTAAACATTGGAATATATCCTTCAATAATAGTCATATAACCATCTTTGAAACTACCTAAGGACATATCTTTTAAACTATTAATATAAGTATTTAACTTACTAGAATTAGTATCCTTAATAAAACTACTTAATTTTTGTTTTTTAGGCATTATACCTACATATTGTAGAGTCACACCATCATATTCTTTTAAATCTTTTGCAAATATTTTTATATCTTCATTATCATAGAATAAGAAATCAGTTGAACTACTCATATGTTTATAATTAGTTTTTAACTCTTTAATATATTTTTCTATATCAAACTCTTTTTCTCCTTCAGGTATAGTATAACCCTGTTCTTTAGCTTGTTTTTCTATATCTACTAACCATTTTTCATATTCTTTTTGAACAGTCTTTCTTATATTATCTTCACCAAGTTCTTTAATAATATCATATCTATTAGCAACAGCAGCAACTTCAACAGATGATGCCCCTTCTTTGAAGTTTTCAAATTCTAATTTATGATATCCAACACCATCTAAACTAGAAACATATACACCTGTTCTTCCATACTCTGAATCCGTTTCATCTTTTACTTTTTCATGTTTAAATTCAACTTGATAATCTTCATGTTCAGCACGTATCTTATTAACCCATTCCATATCTATTGCTAAGGCATTTATTAAAAAGAAATCATTACCACTTACATCGTCTACTAATTTAGGAATTAATTTAAATGTCTTATCACTTACCCAATTATTAATTTTATCAGGATTTTTAAACTCATCAAAAGTTACTTCCGCATTATATTTATTCATTAACAAGTCAATATAATCTTTTTTTACGCTATCTTTAAAAGTATCTTTTACAAAGAAAGCATTAGCAAATGACATATTCTTACTATTAGTATATTTTTTAGCTACATAGTCCCCTAAAATTGCATCTAATTGTTCTTTAGTTTCTCCACTAGATCCTTCTGCTAACATTTCTAATGCATATTTAATTGATAATGGACTATAAACTTTATTCTCTTCTTTATTTTCTAATTGTAAAAAGTATAAATCAAAGTTTTCTAAACCATTACCAGATAATCTATAATCTGATTTAAAATCTTGTTTTTTAACTTGTGTTTCTTTTTGATTATTGTCTTTTTTAGAATTATTAGTCTTTCCTTTACCTAAAAAATAAACACCAGCCCCAATACAAGCAATAACTAGCAACAAAATAATAATAACTGCTACATTATTCTTTTTTTGTGGTCTTACAGGTCTCTTACTACTCTCTTTTTCTACAACTTTCTCTTCTTCAGTAACTTCTTCTTCAGAAACAACCTCTTCTTGTTTTTCTTCTTCTACGTTCTCTTGCAAATCTTTTTTTTCTTCTTCCATCTAAACACCTCTATTCTATAAAAATTATATCATTCGTCAAAAAAAATAACAAGATAATACTATGTCTTGTTATTTTCTTCTCTTCACCCTTTTAGATAGTAATTCTCCAAAAGAAAGAGAAAAAATTTCTTTTTCTCTAAATTAATTTTTTAAAGCAAACACTGTTCCTATTTCATCAAATTTATTTTCATATTCTAATAGAGCTCTTAGATAACAATTAATATTCGCCATATATAGTTGCATAACTTTCTCAATTGCTACTCTAACTTCTCCAACTTCTATACCTAAGAATTTAGCAACTTCTTCCATCTTATAAGCTTTCATATCTACAAAACCTAATCTTAATGAAACAATAGTAAGCTCTTTAGGAGTTAAATCACTGAGCATATACATAAACACTGGCTTTTTTAACATACTAATAATATCTTTATATTCCTCAAATTCTTGATAAAAGTAGTTTTCTTTTTCCATAGATATAGGGCCTAGAGCTATAGAAAGCGCGTCATAGAATCTTTCTAATGCTATTTTAACCGCCTTAGATACTTTTTCTCTTTCAACCCTATAAAAATTTGCCGTCTCATCAATTGAATTATATATTCCTCCGACAAATCCTAAACAAGAAGAGATAAAAGTTCTATCTGTCCAAGATAACTTATCAACACCTGATAAATCTTCATCTATTAGTTTTAAAAAATGTGGTGTCCTTAATAATTCTAATAATCCTAGGCAAATATTAATTGCTATTTCTTTATTTACATCAGGTTTAACAGTCTGCAAAGTAGCTTGATTAATCAACTCTGTTTCATCAGAACTAATATCGCTATTAGCCATAATATCAATACAATTACAAATTCTTGCCTTATATTCTAATAATCCCTGTCTACTAATATTTATTACTTCTTCTTCTTTAATTCCTAAGAAAGAAGATATCTCTTCTGTTGTATAATTTTTACCATCAATATAGCCCCATCTTAAAGATGTTATAATTAAATCTTTAACTGAAACATTATCATCAGTTTGCACAAAAAGCATTTCTTTTAACAAATTATATAAACTACTATTAACTGTATGAGCTTTATTATAGATAGAAGTAAACATTGGTGGAACACTTACACTATCAGTATCAAAATTTTCCTCTTTATCCGCAACACTACTTTCAGATAGTTCAAAATGATGTACATTATCTGAACCTCCATCAGTATCAAAAAACTTCCCCTCTGTTTCGGCCTGTGGAATAGCTTCTTTTTCTTCATCATTCAAAAATTCATTTATTTCTTCAGTATCACCTATAACAGAGTCATCTCTACCATCGTTCAATATTTCTGAATCTTCATCATTAGAATTTTCTCCTACCGATTCTTCATCAGTTACTGGATTACCTTCTTGTATCGTATTTTGACCAAAACTTTCTCCATCTATTGCTACTTGTTTTGAATCTGTTTCTTCTACTGCTTCAGTGACTTCAGAAGAGTTTTCTTCTACAACTGCTGCAGTAGATTTTGCATTATCTTCCCCATCCACTACAACTCCAACTTCTGTTGGTGTTTTTAATTTCGGCGCTTCTCTATTTATTATTTCAGTATCTGTTGTTCCTTCTTTCATATCTATACCTCCTAAAGCCTCCTGAGTATGTTCAGATAGTCCATTTTCATTATCATAATTTCCACTTACTTGACTATTATCAGCTTTTCCTTTAATTGTAACCGGTTCCCCTTCTTTACGCTTACGCCTTTTCATATAATAGTCTTCTCTAGTTTTGCTTGGATTATTAATTAAATATGAAGCAACCGGCGCTACATTTTTTTTAAAACGCTCATCGTCTCTTCCTTTTTTGTTATTATTTGGATGGTGAAAATCATCACCATATCTTTCTTTGAGTACAGCAGTCTCATCTTCATTTAACTTGCTAACCATAGCATAAAATTGCTCCCAACCACATTTAAAGTATTCATTCGCTGGTAATAATGGTTTTGCCATATTATTCCCTCCTTCATTAACTACATCTTTTTTATCATCTCTTATCTGCTTAACAGATAATAAACTCTTATACGGATTATAACTTAAACCTTCTTCTGATGTTACATACCCTTTTAGTTTTTTAAACGTAGGGTCCCTTTTTAATTTTTTTTTGGCTTTTGCTTCTATTTGTCTAATTCTTTCTCTAGTAACATTATACTTATCACCGATTTCTTCCAATGTCCATATTCTTCCATCATACAATCCAAAACGCTTACAAATAATATCATATTCTCTCTCCCTAGGAAGAGCTTTCCTTAGAGCTTTTCTAACATCTTGTTGCATTTTTTCTTTAAGACTTACTTCCTCTGGAGAGGGGGTATCTAAAGGTATAAAGTCCCCAAAAGTAGCTTCTCCATCATCACCAATCGGTTCATCTAAAGACTTTGTTTCTTGACATAACTTCCACAGTTTTTCAACCTTTTCAATCGGCAAATTCATTTCTTCAGCCAATTCTTCCAAAGTTGGAGAGCGCCCTAATTTTCCTATTAAATCTCTCATAGCATTACTTAATTTATTAATAGATTCTACCATATGAACAGGAAGCCTAATTGTTCTTCCTGTATCTGCCATTGACCTAGTAATCGCCTGCCTTATCCACCAAGTAGCAAAAGTTGAAAACTTAAATCCTTTTCTATAATCGAATTTCTCAACAGCTTTAATTAAACCAATACTACCATCTTGTATCAAATCCAAGAACAAAACTCCTCTTCCTACATATCTTTTAGCAATAGAAACAACAAGACGTAGATTACTTTCTATAAATTTTTTCTTGGCTTCCGCATCACCTTGTTCTACTCTTTTAGCTAATTCTATTTCCTGTTCCTTAGTTAAAAGAGGAATACGGCCAATTTCTCTTAAATACATTTTAACAGGATCTTCATAAGAAGAGTGATTATCACTATCTTCATAAATCAACTCTTTAGCATCTGTATCTTCCTTGTCTATTTCTTTTAAATCAGAATCTTCCGGTCCATCTTTTTCTAAAAAAATGTTTCCTAAAACAACTTCCTTCTCTATTATTTCCTCTAAATCAAATTCATCAGCATTAACCTCATCTTCTTGAGTAGCAATAGTAGTATAATAAGATTCAATCGCTACAAATAAAACTTTAACCAATGTTTTCTTAGCTATACTAACTTTATCCTTTGGATATTTTGCAATAACCATATCTAAAGCGGAAGAAAACATTTTATTGTTCAAATATAATCCCACTAATGTTTCACTATCATAATTTATCTTATATTTGCTTATAAAACTATTAAAATCATTGAACATCTGAATTACCGAGTCAACATTTTCAATCTTTACAAACCTTTGATTAATATAATTATTAAGTATTTGGATACATTTATTTGAATCACTTGCTAATACACTAATCCTATCTTCAAGAGCAAGTGCGACCTTATTTTTTATGAAATCAGAATAAGTTTTTTCTCCCGTAAATTCCTTCTTAGTTTCTTCTATAACTTCTATTACCAAAGTTCTAAAAAAATTTTTATTAAAATATTTATCAACCATTCCAAAATATTCCTTATATTCATCATATAATGAAACTAAAACAGAAACAAAACCATTATATATTCTAGAAGAACTATAAGTATTAATATTTTTCTTGTTAATAACCATAGTCCTCCCCTCCCAATTTTTCATAAAAGTCACATGCTCCTACTATTCTAACATAGTTTTTAATAAAATTGTTTAAAAAAAGCATAAAACATCAAGATTTTAAGCTTTTTACTATATTTTAATAATTATTTATCTTTGACAAGAACATTTTTAATTTTTCATCTTTAGGATTTTCAAATATTTCTTTACTAGTTCCTTCTTCTTTAACTACTCCATCACTTAAGAAGACAACTCTTGTACAGAATTTCTTAATAAAATTCATTTCATGAGAAACTATTAACATTGTCATTCCTTCTTTAGCTATCTTTCTCATCAAATTAGTTACTTCTCCAATCATTTCTGGATCTAAAGCACTAGTAGGTTCATCAAACAATATTATTTCTGGATTCATCATTAGAGTTCTAACAATAGCTACTCTTTGTTTTTGTCCTCCCGATAATTGATGAGGATAAAGATCAGCTAAGTCTTCTAAATCTATTTCTTTTAATAATTTTTTAGCTTCTCTAATAGCACCTTTTTCTGTCATAAGACCAAGTAATGTTGGTGCTAAAATGATATTTTCTAATACTGTTTTATGACTAAATAAATTAAATTGTTGAAAGACCATTCCTATCTTTCTTCTAGTTTCTGTATGAGATTTATCATCAACGATATTATTGCCATCTAGTATTACTTCTCCAGAAGTAGGAACCTCTAACATATTAATACATCTAAGTAATGTTGATTTACCACATCCAGAAGGTCCAATAATACCTACTATATCCCCTTTATTTACTTTTAAATCAATATCTTTTAAAACTACTTTCTTTCCAAAATTCTTTTTTAAATTTTTAACTTCTAGCATTATTTAACCTCTTTTCCATTGCACTTATTAACTTACTTAAAACAATAGTTATAATCAGATAAATAATTGCTATTAAAGCTAGTGGGAAGAAATAATCATAAGTACGAGAAGCAATTATATCAGAGGCCTTTGTTAATTCAACTATACCGATATAAGCACCTATAGATGTTTCTTTTACTAATGTAATAAATTCATTACCTAAAGCTGGTAAGATATTCTTTATCGCTTGAGGCAGTATTATTTTATTCATTATTGGGAAATAACCTAGGCCCAAAGCATAGCCTGCTTCCCATTGTCCTTTATCTATAGAACTAATACCTGCTCTAATAATTTCCGATACATATGCTCCACTATTTATACCAAAAGCCATAATACCAACTAAGACAATATTAATATTTGTCTGTTTAAATATTACATAATAAATGATCATTAATTGTAAAGTAGAAGGTGTACCCCTTATTAAATCTACATAACCTTTACTAAGCATACTCATAATTTTTAGATGACCAGTATTCTCATGAATATTTCTAATTATGGCACTAACTGATCCTAATAAGATACCTATTACAACCGCCCCTAAAGCAATAATTATAGTATTTCTTAAACCTTGTAAAATATATTTATATCTTCCATCATATATAACACTATTGTAAAATCTTTCAACTATTCCATTACCTTTTACACTCTCATCTTCTACACCCATATGATTAAGTAGATATCTATCTATTTCTCCAGAATTTTTCAACTCTTCTATTACTTTATTACACGTATCTAATAATTTCTTATTACCCTTCTTTACAATCATTCCATAACTATCTACTACTAGTGGTTCTGCTAACATTTCCATATCTTTAGTCATTAACTTTGTAGCAGGTAATTCATCCATAACTACAGCTTCAACTTTATTATCTTTTAAATCTTGTATAGCTGCTAAAAATTTCTTTTCTCTAACTATTTCCATATTTGGATAAACTTCAGAAATAAAAGTATCAGCTACTGAACCTAATTGTACAGCTACTTTGTGGATATTTGAAATATCAGTATATCCCGAAACTATATTAACAATTACAACTTGTTTTGAATCAGAATAACTAGTAGTAAAATCTACTTCTTTTTGTCTTTCTTCCGTAAATGATATTCCTGCAGCACCTAAACTACTCTTCTCTGTTTTTACTTCACTTATAATAGAATCAAAAGCTACATCTTTTATAACTAAATCCATATTTAACTCTTCAGCTATCTTTTTAGCTATATCAATATCTACTCCAACTATTTCCCCATTAGAATAATATTCATAAGGAGCAAAACCAGCTTCTGTAGCTAAGATTAATTTTTCTTTCTTTTCTCCACAACCAGTTACTAAAAGCATAATTATAAACAATATAATTATTATTCTTTTTTTCATTTTATCACTCGCATTCTAATAAACAAAAATGGAAAAGCATTTAAGCTTTTCCATTAATGCTCCTTACAATTATTATAATATAACCATAGCTATAGTTAAGATAACTATATTTACTATTGCAATAGTAACTATTACTTTAGCTACCCATTTTAACCAAGTAGTATATTGAACTTTAGCAAGTTCTAATCCACCCATTATTGCTCCACAAGTAGGAGTAAATAGGTTTACTAATCCATTAGCAGCAACCATTTCCATAATAGTAGCTTCTACTGAAAAACCAAGTTCATGTGCTAAAGGACCCATAATAGGAGTTGAAAGTGAAGCTAAACCACTTGATGATGGTACTAATACTGATAGACCAACATGTAATAAATAGTTAAGTGGTGCAAATACTGTTTTAGAAACAGTTTGTAATGCTTTAGCAGCATTGAAGATAATATAATTGTCTAAATGAGTTTGAGTCATTAATACTGAAGCACCTCTAGCTATAGCAATAACTAGAATAACTCCAACCATATCATCAGCACCATCAACGAATGTATCAACAAATTCATGTTCACTCATTCCGTTAACAACACCTAATACTATAGTCATAATTAAGAACCATAATGTTGATTCTTGGAAATACCACTCACCTAATGGTAATCCTGTAAGAGTACTAAATATTTTACCTTTTTCAAATAATGTTATACCAAAACTTCCCCAAGGAATAAATCCGATTATCATTATTACAAATGTTAAGAAGAATAACCATAAAGTAAGTTTTTGCATTCCAGTAAGTTTAGGAGCTTCTTTACTATTATCATCTTTAGGAGCATAAGTTGCTTCCATATCTTTTTGTTCCTGTAATGATAAGAAAGTTGAACCTTTCTTCTTAATTACTTTTTTAGCATATGCCATTACAAATATTGTTGAAATAACATAAGTTGTTAACCATAAAGCCAAACCAATACCAATGATATGAGCTTGATTAATTGCAATTCCCTCTGGTAAAGCATCAATTGCAGCTCCAACTGCAAATGGATTAATAGTTGAACCTAAAACACCAGATCCAGCACCTAATAGTACTACTGATGATGCTACTAATGTATCCATTCCAGCAGCAACCATTGCTACACTAAGTAAGGCATAGAATCCAACTGTTTCTTCTAACATTCCATATGTTGTTCCACCAATTGAGAATATGAACATCAATATTGGAATAAGAATTAATTCTCTTCCTTTTAGTTTTTTAATTAAAACTTCAATTCCCGTTTCTAAGGCTTTAGTCTTAGTAACTACTTTTAGGAATGCTCCTAAAATAAGTACGAATAAACAGATATCAATTGCATCTGCAAATCCTAGTATTGGAGCAAGTAATGTTTGTGATAGTGTTGCTCCAACAACTCCACTACCATCTACTAGTTCTTCTCCGGCAAATTTAGCTGCTGGTAAGAATCTAGTGACAATCGCTAAAACAATTGTAAGAATTAAAATAATTGTGAAAGCTGACAAAGTAAGAGATCTCTTTTTGTTCTTCTTACGTGAAGCCTGCTTCCTTGTCTCCTTATCTGCTCTATCCATTTTTTGTTCCTCCTTCATTAAATGATAGTACAAATATATCTATTAATTACTTTAGTAATAATAGCTTCTCTTTTGGAAACTTTTATCATATAAGCTCCCATTATAACCCTCTATTGTTTTTTTAATGTTTCATACATAACTGCTTTAATAGTATGCATTCTATTTTCAGCTTCTTCAAATACTCTAGAATGAGATGATTCAAATACTTCATCCGTAACTTCCATTTCTTTTAAGCCATACTTTTCAAATATTTCTTTACCTATACTTGTTCCTGTATTATGAAAAGATGGTAAACAATGTAAGAAGATAGCATTTTTCTTAGCATTTTTCATAACATCCATATTTATTTGATATGGTTTTAAAAGCTTAATTCTCTTCTCCCATAATTCCATTGGTTCTCCCATAGATACCCATACATCAGTATATAAAGCATCAGCACCTTTAGTACCTTTCATTATATCTTCTGTAAGAGTTACTGAACCACCAGTTTCTTTACAAATCTTTTTGCATTCTTCAACTAGTTTTTCCTCTGGAAACAAAGCTTTAGGTGCACAACAAGTAAAATGCATTCCTAATTTAGAACATACAACCATTAAAGAATTACCAACATTATTTCTAGCATCTCCACAGAAGACTAATTTTCTTCCTTTAAGATCACCAAATTCTTCTTTAATAGTCATTACATCAGCTAACATTTGAGTAGGATGGAATTCATTAGTTAAACCATTCCATACAGGTACTTTAGAATAATCTGCTAATTCTTGAACTATAGTTTGTTCAAAACCACGATATTCTATGCCATCATACATACTGGCTAAAACTCTTGCCGTATCAGCAATAGTTTCTTTTTTTCCTAATTGGGAACCAGTAGGTCCTAAATAAGTAACTCCCATACCTAAGTCCTTACCAGCTACTTCAAAAGAACATCTTGTTCTTGTTGAATCCTTTTCAAATATAATAGCTATTTGTTTACCCTTCAAATAATTATGAGGAGTTCCTTCGTGTTTCATTTTTTTAAATTTAACTGCTGTCTTCAGTAAATGTTCTATTTCTTTAGGAGTAAAATCTAATAGCTTTAAGAAATCTCTTCCTCTTAAATCTACCATTTAACTTCCTCCCTATCTAAAGGCATACTCATACATCTAGGGCCACCACGTCCACGTGATAATTCTGCTCCATGTATCTCAATTACTTTTAATCCTTCTTTTCTTAGAACATCATTAGTTACATTATTTCTGTCATAAACTATAACTGTCCCAGGAGCTATACATAAAGTATTAGATCCATCGTTCCATTGTTCTCTTTCTGCTGAAACTTTATCGCCACCAGCACAAGGAATTAATTTAACTGGATGTTCCAAGTATTTTTCTAATATCTTATCTAATGGTGCATTAATTTCATTTACTATTAAATCTTCAGTAGTATTAGGTTCAGTACCTTCTCTAATTTCAAATACTTGTAATGTTCCCATAATACCTGGATGATAAGTAAATGTATATTTATCTATCTGCGTAAATACTGTATCTAAATGCATAAACGCTCTACTTTCAGGAATGCTGAAAGCAAGTACTGTATCAATATGACAATCAGGTGCTTTAAAGAAATTCTTAGCAAGTTGATCTATTGCTTGCGCTTGAGTTCTTTGTGAAATACCAATTGCAACAATATGTTCATTGATATTTAATAAGTCTCCACCTTCAGTACTCCAACTATAAGATCTATTATAATATTTAGATACGTCCTTATAATCAGGATGATATTTGAATATATATTCAGCAAAGATACATTCTCTATTTCTTGTTTCTGAATACATATGATGTAAATCTATTCCTTCTCCAACACTAGCAAAATTATCTCTTGTAAAATATAAATTTGGCATCGGTTTAGCAATAAATTTATCAGGGGTATTAACAAAATCCTCTAGTGTATTACTATCATTTTTTGTTATTTTAGGTATTTCACTTAATTGAATACCTTCCATAGTTTTAAGAACTAGTTTCTTGGTTGAATTAATATTCATTAAATATTGATAAACTAATCCTCTATACTTGTAAGAATTAATGCCTGCTTCATCCATAAATTGTTCAACAAATTGATTTTTTATGTCTTGACTTATATCAAGAACTTCAGTCATTAAATCTTCTAGATATACTACTTCTACACCATTATCAGTTAATGCTTTAGCAAATCCATCATGTTCTTTTTGTGCATCTGGTAAAAATGGTATATCATCAAATAATAGTTCTCCTAAAGTATCAGGTGTTAAGTTTAATAATTCCTTACCCGGTCTATGTAGTAGAACTTTTTTTAGCTTTCCTATTTCACTTGTTACGTGAATGCCACCCATTTCTATTCCTCCTATTTTATACTCTATTATAATTATAACATTATATTAATAAAAATAAAGACATAAAAAAAAGAACTAACTGTTCTTTTTATTCCCTTAACTATCCTTAACATCCCTATTTATAAGTAAAATAGCACTAATCATAATCAACATACTAATTATAAAAGTACTAGTTAATTTTTCATGATAAATCAATATCGATAATATAACTCCAAATATCGGACTAAAAGAGAATATTAAAGTCGTTTTATTAGCTCCTAAATGTCTAGTTGATAAAGCATATGATAGAATACTTAAACCATAAGTAAAGAAACCAAACACTATTAATATTGGATAAGAAAAACTTAAACTATGATTTAATAGTGCTAGAATCAAATAGAATATAGCTACTGAACTACATTTTATTGAAGTAAAGAAAGCTGGTTCCTTAGAACTAATCATTGCTGTTACATTGTTTTCAATTCCCCAACATAAACATCCACCAATAACAAGTAATGAACTTAATTTAAGATTACTAAGTACACCTGATCTAAAATTCAATATTACACAACCTAATACAACTAGAAATATAGCTATTAAATCATTTCTTTTAACTGGTTCTTTAAAGAAGAAATAAGCACATATAGCAGTTAAGATTATTTCAAATATAGATAAAAGAGATACAACACTAGCAGCTACTATTTTTACTGCTTCAATTATTAATAAAGAAGCTAGTAATTCACATAATACTATAGTAATAATAGCTGGAACTTCATTCTTTGTAATTTTATTACTGTTGGATTTCTCTTTTTTTTGAGTTAATAAATGAATTATTAATAAACCTACTCCTGAACCAATATACATTAAAAATAATATTGATTCCGAACTAATATAAGTAATATATTTCTTTTCGATAATTACATTAAAAGCATATAAAAAAGCTGATATAAGAGCAAAAACCAAACCCTTATTAGCAAATTTTTTCATACTATCACCTATGGTAATTATAACACCCTAAGCTTTAATAACAACTAATATTTTTAATCTTTTATACAGTGAATACTAATTCTGGATCATCATCTTTTGATTCTTCATCATTTAATTTTTTATCATTTTTTGTTAATTTTGAAAGAATATTAGAGTCATCTTTAAGTACTCTTTCTAATCGTTCCTTTTGTTCTTTTAATGATCTGTTATAGAAATCACCTTTATATATCCATGAACAACCGGCATTAAGTAAACGACTATAATTACCAACTGGATAATAAGAACCATCTTTATTCTTTTTAATGCAGTCTAACATAATCATTATTTCTTAATCAATTATCTTAAGTTATAACTTTTTAAAAATCAATTAAAAACCTAAAGTTATATAACTTCAGGTTCTTTTACTTCATCGAATTTTAATTCTTCTATTTGATTAATATCAATACCATATTCTTCTAAATAAATACTTTGACAGTTTAAAGTAGTTATTTTAGCTTCACTTAAGCCCAATAATTTTTCTACCTTTTTAACTTCTTCTTTATTAATTTCTAATATTCTTTCTTCAATCTCAACGTTCATACATAACTGTCCTCTTTTTAATCATATCATATTATTCATATAATTTAACAAAAGTAGGATAATTATTTGTCACATTAAATATATAAGTAGTTGTAGTAATATCATCAAGATGATTAGTAACATATTTTTCTAATAATACACCACAATAACCATCTTTTAATCCATCTGAATCACAATATTCTTCTTCAACCTTTATTTGTTTAGTCATTTTATAATCTTTATATATTTCTGTAACAGGTCCAACATCATGAGTTTCATAATAAACTCTTTTAACTACTACTTCAATTTTACCATTTTTCATTTTATTACTAGCTATATAATTATAAGCAACTGCATCAGTAAAGCCATGAGCTGAACCAGAATCGTAAGTATATGTTCCTTTTTTATCATCATATCTAGAAATTACTTCTTTTGTATCGTGTAATGATACTACATTAGCATGTTCAAATTCTGTATCTTTGCCAAATACTTTTTCTATCATTTGCTCCATATCTTCTTTACTCATTGTATCATTATTCCACTCAGTATCATCTTGATAAATATAAAATGCTATATTTAATTTTTCTTGATTAGTTAAACCTGATGCATCAACATCAGTATAATGAGGAGGAATATACTTAATAATTCTTTCTATAATTGGCATATAATTATCTGCACTTTCTTCTACTGCTTCTTCCTTACTTTCTTCTTTTTTATTATCTTCTTTTTCTTTTATTTCCGTATCTTTACTCGCTCCATCTTTTTTATAATTTGCCCCTACTAGTGTTCCAACTAAGAATGCTAATACAACAATACCAGCAGTTATAACCATTATTAAACGAGTCTTCTTAAATCCTAAATCTTTATTATCTTTTTCCATATTTACACATCTCTATCTTTTTTCAAAATACATACTTGTCCAAACTTGTACTATATCACCCGTACTATAATATTTATTTTCTGAAGTACTATACCACCTTCCTATAGGTAGTTTATAATAACTGCCTTCTTTAACTAATCTTCCGTTATCTTCACTATTACTTACCATCCAGTATCTATTATTATTTTTCATTATAGGACTTAATATCATATTCTTATTAGTTATTAATCTTTCTATATATGCTTTAAAGCTATTAACATTAGTTAAATCTTTATCTAATAATACTCCTACTTCTTCTGCTCTAAATCCTTTAAATAAGTAATAAGGTAATACATCTTCTAAGTACTTATAATCTAGTTTCTTAATATCTCGATTATTATCCCAAGATATATTTTTATCAAAAGGATATAAATTAGTAATATCAGTATAACCATCAGTTGTTATAAAATCATTAGTTATTATATTCCAATACCTCGTAGAAGCAACAAAATAATAGTTTACTTCTTTATTTATTAATTCTATCTTTTTAACCTTTACATTCTTTAATTTATTATTAGCTATCTTAGTTATATTAGATCCTACTTTAAACTTATCTTTCTCTTCATAATTAACAAATTCTTTTAAATCAGCATTGAAGAAAGCGTGTCCCCCAACTACTCCAATCGCACTATTGTCACTAAAAGTGATCTTTGTATAATTATCCGTTTGTTTTTTCTTTTCTATCCATATTGGATACTCTTTAGTAATTTTACCTGTTTCATAATTCCATACTAGTAATAAATCATCATATCTTATATCTTCGATATTCTTATATTTACCATTAGCTAGTAATACTTTAGTACCTTCTACTACACATCCTCCATTACCTGTTTGACCTGTAATATTTAAATCACCTGTAACATTAGGTACACTTAAAGCCCCTGTTCTATTATTATAATTATATTGATTAGCGTTTAAATTTACACCCCCCATAGTAATTCTTAATTCATTAGGTAGTGTTCTATTGTTATTCGCTGTAATAGTTGTAGAATAAGTCTGACCATAATTAATAGTAGAATTACCATTAGGTCCACCTTGATTTATATTTACTGTTACATGCATTGTCCATACATATGATTTTTGTTCACTTGTAGCCTCTGCTGTTAAACCACTTGTGTCTTCTACAATTACTTTAAAATAATAATTACCATCTGCTAAATTATTAACCGTATAACTTCTAACATCTGGTCCTAAATCTATAGTATTTATCTTACTATTATCTTTATATACCTCTAAGACAAAATTATCTATAGCAACATTATCTGAAGCATTATAAGTAACTAAAACACTACCTGTAGTACTTTGGAAAGTACCAACTACATTACTAATAGTAGGTGGTGTTATATCAACCAAATCATTATCTCTAGGAACTGTTAATCTTATCAATCCCATATTACTATTATCCCCATTATAAGCTAAGAAAATATTTAAATTTTGATTAGATGAAGCAAATCTAGCCCCCGATTTAATTCTTAAATAAACCTGTTCTTGTTGTTCACTATTACCAGCAATTGTAAAACTAGATAAAGGGTTACCACTTGCATTAACTAATTCAAAATTACTATTAGTAATTACAATATCATAAGTCTTATTTTCTTCAAAACTATTAATAATAGTAGCTACTACAGGTACCATCGTATTATTTACTAAATCACCAGTAGAATTCTTCGGAATACTACCTAGTAAACTACCAATTATTTCGTCTTGTTCCACATTGATATCTAAATTACCAACAACTGTATAATCTCCAGAGTTATTAGGAACCATATTAATTGTTAAATAAACAGTTTTAGTTTCCTTAGAAGGAATTACTTCATCTGTTTCTATTCCTTCTAACAAATAACTAATCTGAGCATCCTCTTCATTACCTAATGTTAAAGTAGCATCAAAGTCTTCTGAAGAAAAATGATAATCAAATACCGAATCATTATCTATAGTTATTTGATAAGTTACAAAATAGTCATCATTCAATGCTTCTTCTGTTCTAGCTACAAAAAAATTCAACGAAAAAGAAATCCCCATTCCATCAATCGTCGGATTACTGGGATTTTGTAAATTCTTATAATTCGTTAAGACAGCACTACTAATTGTAATTGCTCCATTCTTTGTAAAAGTAGAAGAACCATTAACATTAAGTCTGACAGAATATATCGCATAACCGACAGACATACTTAAAAAAAGAAAAAGAGCAAGTAAAGAAACAACTAGTCTTTCCTTCCCTTTCATTTTCTTTTTCTCCTTTGTCTACGTAGTATATATTCCCATATTATATTGTCATTTAACAGTAAGAAAACACTATAGTCTTCTGCTTGATAATAATTAATAGGTTTTCTAATCTCACTATGAGCATCTATTAATTCTTCAAAACTTTCAACTTTAATAACATCATAATCATCAATATTAGGTAAATCTTTAATATTTACTATGATACTATCATAAGTATTTAATATTTTATCTAACTCTAAATCATACTTATAATTTCTTTTATATACTCTTTTACTTCTAATAAGTACAAATATTAAGAATACAGCAAGTAAACTACAGAATAATCCTAATAAAACTAATACACTATAGAAGACACCATCTTCTTTAACCGTCTTCTTTATTTCTTTAACATTATTAGAAGCATCACTATCTATTGAAGCTTCAATTGCTAATTCCGATAATGGTAATTTTAATACTAAATTACTATTTATTGGTGTTTCTATTTCTTTAGTATTAACATTACTATCAATTACTAAATAGACACTCAATAAACCAGTTGAATTAGTTAAACCAACACTCTTCTTAAAACTATTTAATAATTCATTATATTCATTATAATTTAAACTTACTTGTTGATTAATTGAATAATTAGGCTTATTAGTTACCTTTTCTGTTATTTCTTTAGTAATATCTATTTCCTTTGTCCAATAATTACCTGTCGTATCAGCTTTATTAGATTCTATTTTAGCCATTACTTTATATTTATATTCCGCATCTACTTCATCACTAAAATCTATATTATATTTATAATTAATTTCAATATGATCTATTAAACTAGTAATATAGGTCTTACCCTTTTCTATATAATCCTCTTCAAAGAAATCATTATCTTTTAAATACACTTTATAATCTATATCATTATCTTCTTGATACTTTAAAGATACAATCTTTTTAGTATTTAAACCAATGTATAAACTACCTATTCCTATTACTAAGAATATTAAAAAGAATACAAAAATTAATAATTGTCTTCTTGCATACGACTTTCTCATTATTCTGTCTCCTTTCCCGTGTATTCATCATTAAACCATAATGTTGGATACCCTATATATTTGATACTATAATTTACTACTCCTAATAGCTCATCTTCTTCAACTTCCCAAGCATCAGGAGCATTATTAGCATCACCCTTAGTTTTAATTATATAATTATCATCAATTTTTTGAATCTTAACTATTCTATGCGTTATTATTCTTCCACTCTTCTTAAATGCTATTATATCTCCCTCTTTAAGTGTTTTAACATCTACTTTTTTATATATAATAGCATCCCCTCTATGATATATAGGGACCATAGAATTACTTCCTATCGCTATCATAGTATGAGTAAATATTCCTGATACTAACATTACTAATACTATTAGAAAAGCAAATATAGGTGCATATAATAATCTTCTCACTGCTTTATTCCTATATACTTCTACTGTATCTTTATAATGTAATAAATTACTAGTCGTATAATAAACTACATATGGTAAAGCAACACTAGTAGTAGCATATAAATAGTTACCTAATTTAGGAACTATTGGCATTATGTACTGATATAACGATACAACCAGATTAAATATCAAAGATGGTACATAACTAATTTTGTATGTTAAATATGAACATACTGCTTGAATAGAAATAGTTGGTATTACTATCGTTGTTATAAAGATAAATAACAATTCGTTATCTCTTAAATCATAACCACTTATTTCTATAATAACGTTTAATATTATTAACAATATAGTATATATAACCAATGGTATCTTCTTATGTTGTGTATTTCTCGCTATTATATATCTCATTATTTCTTCTAAAACAATAATAAATGCATCCAAAGAAATTACTTTTATAAAGTAATCTAATGATAAAGACACAGGTGTTTTATTAAATCCTACTATTAATCCTAGTATATAAATAGTTGCCATGTATACAAGTAAACAAGATATAACCATCTTAATAACAGTATTTTTAAGATAATTATTATCTTTCATTATACCGAATCTACTAACTAAATATACAGCTAGAACTATAATAGCTATATTTTGAAATAACACACTTTTATATACAATATTAAACATTATAATAGAAATAAATAATAATAATTCTATAATGTATATTTCATATTTTTTCATACTATGCAACCCCATTTATCATTATAGGAATTATCTCCAAGAGATAATTCCTATAATATATGGTTATTAACTTATAGCATCTTCATAATCGAAAGCAGCAGATAAGTTTACTGTTTGATCTTGTTCACTAGGTAAGTCTGCAGCATCTGCAGGTAATAAATACTTAACTGTTACTACTACAGAATGAGAACCTTCAGCAGCTAGAGGGAAATTCAAATTACTTGTAGTTGAAGTATATTCTTCTCCAGCATAAGTGATGGTATAACTTACATATTTGGCTTGATCAGCAGTTAATCCAGACATTGTAATACCAGTCATTTTAGCATCAATAGTACCAAAGTTTTTAGCAGATATCCTAAATGAATAAACATCACCTGGTTTATTTAATGTTACAGTAAATGACACATTAGTATTACTCAAAGTTGGTGCTGGACTAGCAGTAATGGTAGATGTTTCAGTAAATGTAGTTGTATCAAAATGAACATCCCATTTAGCTTTTTTGAATGTTGCTGTACTACTAGAAATTGATAAATTCTGAGAGAATGCAGCAAAACCTACAGCCATAACTAGTAATGTTATACTTAAAATTACTATTACATAATTTTGAACATTATTTTCCTTTCTCATATCTTATCCTCCATTCTATTATAATTTTATCACACCACTTTTTGAGTGTAAAGAAATACATTAATACTTTTGTAAAAACATAAAAAAAGGTTCAAACGTAACATTTGAACCTACCAAAAACACACTGCATTACCATTATAATAATAAGAACCTTCACCATTATTTTTTATTTTATCTTCTAATCTTGGCCCTGTTGATCTATATTGTGTAAAGCAAGCAAATACAGCATCTTCAGCAGCCTGGTATTTATCATTATAACCTTCATCAGAGGTGTCAGGCCATTCAATTTCACTTATACAAGAGTCATATTCCTTAGGCAAATAAAAACTATATCTATTTGAATTAGGAGTAGCATTATTATATTCAATAGATCTGTCCAATACATTTTTATGTTCACTATCTAACTCTCTATAATTATCAGTATTTTTAAATTCAGCAAAAGTCATTCCATCTAGATAATTATATTCAAACTCTCCAGCGTTTTCACAAATATGAGTTTTAATTATAAATACTCTATTTCTGTCTATCTCAACATAAGTGTCTACTTCTATTCTAATCTTTTCTAAAGCCAAGACCATAACTGGTATCATTAACATCATAATTATAATGAATACTTTTCCTTTTTTACTCTTTACTACTAATGCTAGAATAGCACTCATTATCG
This sequence comes from uncultured Mycoplasmatota bacterium, assembly GCA_947305065.1. GTDB lineage: Bacteria > Bacillota_I > Bacilli_A > RF39 > UBA660 > Coprovivens. The sequence continues at coordinate 37,258 of CAMZCT010000016.1, forward strand.
CAATAATAACTACTATTTTTATTAAATCACTTGTACTTGTTTCTGGATTTGTTGTAAATCTCATTACCCCATTATCTATTACATCTTCTGATTCATTAGATAATTCTATAGCTACACTATTATTTTCTGAGTATTTACCATTAACAAATTTATCATTATCGATATCTTTAACATAAGTAATAACTACTACCATGTTAATTTCACTTTTTGCTTTAAGTATTTTTTCATTACTATCTAATTGATATTCATATTTAATAAATTTTCCTTCATTAAAAGTACTACTATTATCTATTTCATAGTCTTTATCACTATTATTTCTAATAACTAATTTATATTTAATAAATTCATCTCTTTTAGTAAACTTTAATTTAAAATCTAGTTTTAAATCATTAAATTTTGCTGGTTCTAATTCTACTACAGCAGCCGATTTATCTACTAGTTCTAATTTCTTAATTTCTACATCTTTAGCACTTACTAAAAATGGTACCATCAACAATACTACTAAAAATAATATTTTCTTCATATAATCACCTATCCTATTATAATTATACATTATTTTTACAATTAATTAAAGTGTTCTAATAGAAAAAGGACAATGATATCATTTATCATTGTCCCTTATTTATTTAATTTAACTCTTTTATCTTATCCCTAATATATTCTAAACAATCTTTTAATAAGTTATCTAATTCTTCTTCCGTAAATAAAACATATTCTGTATTTTCTCCCTTAGTAATTTTTAAAAAATTATCCACATAATCTTTATGTAAATATTCTATTCTTTCTTTTACATTTTCCTCACTAACAAAATTATCTTTTAATAATTTTATAGACTTATTAATTCTTTCTACTTCTTCTGGAAATATAACCTCTTCTTTAGCAAATATTCTTTTACCATATAATTCTAAGTCCTTATGTTTATATATATATGTTAACCTATAATCATCTTTAACATCAATTATTTCTCCACTAACTGTTTTAATACCAACTACTTCATTATTATCTTGTACCCATTTATTATAATAAATATATTCATTATAGAAATTATCTGTTAATAGATGAACGTAATAGCCTTTTATCAAGTCATTATCTAAACAATCCTTATAATCCTTTTTAAAACTTTCTATGTCTACCATATTTTCATAAGGACACTTAGGGAATTTAAGCTTTCCATAATAATGAGCTATAAATCTTTTTACTTTCCATCCATAATCAGTATCAGGTATTAAACTACCAAATAAGAACTCATCCTTATCCATTTTATTATCTTTTAATAACTCTTTTCCTATTTTTAAATGTATAGACCAACTTGGCATATTATCACCATCTTGATTATAAATAAAAAATAGAGATTAGTAAATAATCTCTAATTGTATCTTGTCAATATTTTAACTGGTTCCCCACCATTTTCTAAACTTGGATAATTCTTAAAACTTTGTACTTGTATACTAGGTAATTGATGATGATATACACATATTCCATTTTCTTTTAATAATGGATAAAAATTCTCTTGAACAAATTTTAAATAAGCTTCTTCATCATATTCACTATCTCTATATAAATGATCAAATACATTAGATAGCATAATTAGTTTATATGTCCCCTTATTTAAACTTTTACTTACATGATATATATCACTTAAATAGAAGTTAATTTTAGTTTTAAATAAAGCTTCTTTTAATAAATCATAAGAATTTGTATAATCCGATTCAAAAGCAATAGGATATGAAAATAGTTTTAATAAATATAATTTATTATTACCTGAAGCATATACATAGTCCCAAAACAATCTTGCTTCTGTATCTAAGTACTGTTTAAATCTTTCATAGTATTTAACATTATACATTTCATTTATATTTCCCCCACGTAGAGGAAAGAATTTTAAATACTCTGCTTTTTCCAAACCCATAATAGCAGATTTCTTAATCTCCATTACATAATATTGTAGAGGGTTACAATCAAATGTATCTACTTCTTTAGCACCATTTATAATACATATAAATATTTGATCACCACTACCACATACTGTTAATACTTTTTCACCAGTAATATCAATTTTCTTAATATATCCTAGTCTCTCATTAGTACTAAAATAACCTCTTTTTAACTTACTATTTACTTTTTGAGCATTATCATAATCTTCATTGATAAGATATACTGCTCTTAGAGAATCATTAATAACATCCATATTAATACCCCCTTTACAAGGGGATATATTAACATAATATGGATAAAATCACAAATTTTAAAAGACATGTTATTAAACATGTCTTTCTTACATTTTCATACTACCATCAATTATTTCTTGATATTTTTTTACAGCTTCAAGGAAGTTATTTCCAAGCTTTACTTCATCAGGAGCAATTCCGAATTGTTGAAATGTACTAACTGCTACAAATGGGTCCTCAGGTAATTCCTTATTTGCTATCTCTTCAGTATTTTTAATAGCATCATTATCATAGAATACTATTTGATTAGTTGTACCAGTATATACATATAATCCATCATCAGTTCTATAAGCTCCCATTAATCTAGTAGCATCCGAATCTCCATAGAATATAGCTTTATTTCCGTCAGATCCGACAGAAACTCTATAACCTTTACTATGTAATGTAATATCAACTGAATTAGGACGATTAATCAATCCTTTACAAATTACTGGCAACTCATTCGGAAGAAGAAGTCTTACCTTATAAGGAACATCTCCCATTTCGCTTAATTTACTTTCTAATTCCAAAACTAAATCATATTTCATATCTATACCTCCTAAGTATACTTGTATTATAACACTTAATTAACTTATTTCATAGTTTTTCCTAGTCTTACTATTTCACCAAATTCATTAATAATAAAATTTTCGTCTATTTCCTCTTCTTCATCAGGTTCAAACTCAAAAAGATCTTCTTTTTCTTTTAAATCTTCTTTATGCTCTTTTAACATCTGTTCGTATAAAACTTTCATCTTATGACAATATTATAACATATAACCACCCTATATAAATACTATCAGATTATTAAAGTAATAATTAGTAATTTTTGCTATAATATTAGTGGTGATTATATGAATAGTTTTACTGTTGATTATCAACTATCTACTGGATTAACTAACATTATAATATTAATAGTTAGTATTTATTCCTTACTAACTATTAAAAAGAAAGAATGGAAATTATTCTTTCTATTAATGTCTATTGATTCTTTTTTAGGTAGTATAGTTCATTTAATAAGATTTAATATTATTATAGATAGTATTATTTGGATTACTTTATCCATTACTTTTGTTTTAACTATTAATACTTTATTAAATATATTTTTAAAAATTAAAATAAAGTATTGTTTATTATTATCATTAATACTAAGTATTGTCTTATTAATTCAATTATTCTTAAAAGTAAACTTCTTACTTACTTTTACTATATATGTTTTATTAGTTATGATAATTACTTTTTATAGTATTATTAAAAATAATTATAAGAATAAAATATGGTTTATAATTGGTTATTTAGTACAAGTAATTGGTGGTATTATCTTTTTATCTAAAATTAGTATTCCTTATTTAAACTACAATGGTATATATCACTTATTTATGGCTTTAACACTAATATTCTTCACTATAGGCATTAAAAGATAAACGATAGTTTATCTTTTTTTAATACCATTACTAAATGTATTTATAATCTCTTTAAATTCTTCAAAGGTATTAGCTACTTTAAAATAATCATAAATACTTTCTCTCTTCAACTTCTAACCACCCAGTACGTATAACATTTTTTAGTTTATTAGCTAACAAATAAAAATTCAAGACTTTCTCAGTCATTATTATTCCTTCTTTTCAAAACTTATATTAGCATTCAGAGATTACCATTTCAAATAAATTAGGACAAATCCTATAAGTCTTTATTACTCTTACCTCTATTACAACTCTTACATAGAGTTTGTAAATTATCCATTACACTTTTTCCACCTTTAGATATAGGTATAATATGATCTACTTCTAACTTAGCCCCATCACTAGCTGAAGCCCCACATATTACACATTTATATCCATCTCTTTTTAAGACATCATATCTTAAAGAATCTGTCATTATCTCTCTTTGATATTTTTTAGTCTTTTGATACTCTGTTCTTTGATTTAATATTATTGGAAAAGATGATATATCATTTATATCAAACGTATTCTCTTTAACCCAATGTTTCTTACCTTTCGGGCTATCATATGTCGCATAAACCTTTAATATGAATTTATATTTAAACTTCTTTAATAGTTTTTTACATTTTTTTAATTCATATTCCTTAAACTTATTAACATCCTTAAATAATGCAGTACCTATAACTATATCATCTTTATAAGTTATATCTTTATCCATAATATTATTAAATTCTTCTACATAATCATTATATCGTTTATTCTCTTCTAAAAAACTATAATAGTTTTCTTTTACTTTACCTTCATTATTATCAAAACTATTAAGGGCTATTTCTAACAAATTAATATTATCTAATTTCTTTTTAGTTCCCACATTAACAAATACTGTATATTTAAATATTTTCTTTTCAAACTCATAATTGTTATTTAAATCTGTTATTCGTTTATACCTTACCCCTTTATCTTTTAGATATTTCTTTCTTCCATGCTTAATAAATATAGGAGTAAATATAATACAACAAATAAAATAACTAATAATTACATACATTATATTCTTTATCATATTTACCTCCATATTATTAAATCTATTAATAATAATTATATCACGTATAATGACCTTAGTGAATTGATATGAATAAAAATCAATTTAC
>CAMZCT010000017.1 GCA_947305065.1 uncultured Mycoplasmatota bacterium
CAATGGTAGAATAACGGTCTCCAAAACCGCTGATGTGGGTTCAACTCCTGCTACCTCTGCCATTTTGTAATTCACTCGAACTTTTTAAAATATAAAAGTTCAGTTAACATATATAAACAAAGGCAGAAAGCCTAATTTAAGGTATAAATTCCACTGGTTCGAAAGGACGGTGGAATTTTTATTATGCTTGAAATCAAGAAGGATGAAATTCCCTTTGATTACGATGTAAAAGACAGATTGGAGTTCATATGTAAGTATGCAAATAGAGATGCAAGATTTTTTAATGGATATGTAGTCTCTATTAATAGAACTAACTTACATTATGTTGAACCTCATAAGTTAGTGATTGGGAATCATTTATTTTTATTCTTCAACTTCAAAAAAGAAATATATTATCAAACTTTAAGAAACAAAATAGAACTTAAAGACTTTAATTCTTTTATTCATAATTTAGATTAGAACCTTCTGCTATTGACTTTTTATTAAAAACGTATAGAATAAATAACCAAGCAACGGAGATATCTCATAAATAGGAGGTATACCATGAGTCAATTTATTCACAAAAAGAAAAAGTTAATACAATTTATCGAGTTTATCAAGGAGATGAAGTTCTAATCTTTAGGACTTTGTCTCCTTTTTTCGTTAAGGGAGTGAGAATGTGATTGATGGATTAGAAAAAAGAGTTTGTGCTATCTATACAAGAGTTAGTACAGAAGATCAAGCTCGTGAAGGTTTTAGTTTAGGTGAACAAAAGAAAAGATTAACTGATTATTGTGAAGCAATGGGATTTGATATTTATGGCTATTATGAAGATGCAGGTATAAGTGCTAAAACAGGAAATCATAGACCTGAATTTGAAAGAATGCTTGAAGATGGTAAGCAGAAAAAATTTGATACAGTACTTGCATTAAAACTAGATAGAATTTCAAGAAGTGTTTATGATATGGAAAAAATAAATAGATACTTCGAAGAAAATGGACTATCACTTATTTGCATGTACGATCAATATGATACTTCTACTGCTAATGGAAGAATGATTCAAAGAATAATGACAAGTGTTGCTCAAAATGAAATTGATAGGACTAGTGAAAGAACAAAAATTGGTATGGAAGGAGCAATTAAAAGTGGTCATATTCCTGGAGTTACTCCAAAAGGTTATTACAGAGAAGAAAAAAAGTTAGTAGTAGATCCAGTAGCAAGTTTAGTTATTGAGAAGATTTTTAAGATGTATTCACGAGGTTATTCTCATTATAAAATTGCAGATGCCTTGAATGAAGAAAATGCTTTAAATCAATCTTGGAGAGATTGCACAATTAGAAGAATTTTACAGAATCCTGTTTATAAAGGAGATTACATTAGCCATAAATGTGAGAAAAATGAAAAGATTTATGAAGATGTTTGCCCTGCAATAATTGATAAAGATTTATGGGATTATTGCCAAGAACAAGCACCAAAAAATCTTAAACATTATCAGAGAAGTAAAGTCTATATATTTTCAAAAAAACTGTGTTGTCCTAGTTGTGGAAGATTACTTGGAGGAAAAGGTACTCGTAAAGAAAGTGGTAAAAATTATTACTACTATCATTGTATAAATTGCAAAATTAATATCGAGGAATCAAAAATTGAAGAACAATTAATGAGAGATTTAAATAATATATTTGAATATGATGGAATAGTACATGAGTATTATTTTCCATTAATTAAAAGTAAACTAGGTTACAAAGAAAAAGATTATGATAAAGATTTGCGAATTTTAGAGAATAAGAAAAACAGAATTGTTGATGCTTATGTTGATGGAACTTTCGATAAAGAGATATACAATAAAAAAATAACTGAGGTTGAAAATGACATTAATTTAGTAAAAAGAATGATGTTAGAAAATAAGCAAATAAGTAAAATGACTTTTTCCAGAGAAGATTTATTAGTTAAAAGAGATTTAGACTTTATTAATAGAATTAAATTGCCATTACTTTTTGATAAATTCATTTCTTGTTGGAATAAATCAACTAGGGAAAAGAAATTTGATCTAGTAATGGATTATATAGATAATATAGAACTTGATATAAAGAATGGTCAGTTTGTAGTAACTAGAATTAACTTTAGAAATAGTTTTTACAAAAATTTTAAAGAATTATTTTTTGAAGGGTTTATTGATTGGGATATTACTCAAAGAACTAATTATGATTCCGAAACAATTAGATTTAGTGAATATCTCCCTGAAGAAAAAGTTGAAGAGCATATAAAGAAATTAAAACAATTCTATACAGTTTATAACTATCCTGGATTATTTGATTTTGATAATAGAACATTATATTTAGATATGCCAGAAGATAATAAACTAGTAAGAATTTCTCCAAATGTACCTGTCGAATACAAAAATGGATACCACGGAAAAGTGGAAGTAAATGCACTGGGAGTTGAAAAATCTATTGAAGATTTTCCAGATTTAAATGTAGATTTATTTGATGAAATAATTAAGAAAATGGATGAAATAAAAGAAGATTGGCAAGACGTAAAAGTAATCGAATGATTAATTTTATGTTTGATAGCAAGCACTGAATTTGTCCGACAGAGCAAATTTCTTAGTACTATGCTTTACTAGCAAGTACTGAATTTGTCTTACATGCTCAAATTCTACTCAATGGGGAGTTCCCCAATCCCCCATTTATGTGAAAGGAGAAACTATGCAAGAAAGAATTATTAAAAAAACTTTTAGAATGACTCCAGAAGAAGAGCTTAAACTTAAAGAAATGTCTTATAAGTCTGGTTTAAGTGAATCGGCTGTAATTAGAACCTGTTTAGAAGGAACTACTTTAAAAGAAAATACATCTAAAGACTTTTGGTTAGAACTTAGAAGATTAAATGACACTGCTAATGTAATGAAAAAGGTTATGGAAAAATCTCTCGAAGATGGAGAAATATATTATAACGATATAAAAATCTACTATACTCAGTTAAAAAAGTTTATTGATGAAGTTCGAAAAAAATATTTATAGCAGTGATTAATAAAATTGGAGGAAATATGAAAGATAAAAATCATAAAATAATTAAAATAGATGGCAACGAATTGAAAGTTGCAATAAACCTTTTACAAAAATGTCGAACTGATGGAATTAATGATAAAGATATTGATAAAGTATTGCTATATATTCTAGATTCACCAAAATCATCATCAAATGAAAACAGCAAATAAACTCCTAGAGGTACTTTTAAAGGCAATCTCGACATATTTTGATAGTAAAATGATACATTATACTATTATAAATAAATGTTAAAATATGGTTTGTTTCTGTCAGTTTTGGCAAGATACGGCAAACCGCTTGCCCTAAATCCACATGTCCGTAACGTCCAAGTCTTATATATTATATATACTAAATATATTATATATATTATATAAACTAGATATATTTAATATATTATTTTGATAAAATTGATAAATATGATAAATAAGATAAAATAGATAAATTAGATAAAATAGATAAAACGTGAAAGGATGCCAAGTGGAAATAATTTATATGAATAATGACCCGGAGATAAAACAAATACTTGAAATTATGAAAATTATGATTTGTTTTGAGACTCTAAGGTCAAAAGATTTAATAACGGATGAAGAATTGAAAAGACTGAAAGAAAGCGTTATTTCAGATTATGATATCGATTCATTAATTGAATATTTAAGTAACAAAAAGAAAGGAGATAAAAATGGCTTTAGTAAAAAAGAATCTTCAGAATGTTAAAGATTATGTTAATGATCCAATTTTATCTTTGAATGCGAAAGGATTGTTAACTCAATTGATTGAACTAGAAGATGGATATGACTTGAATCAAGAAAAAATTGGTAAAATGAATAGTAATGGTCGTGAAAGTATTAAGTCTACTTTTGATGAATTAGAAAGAAATGGTTATTTAGTAAGAACAGATAGCCGAGATGGTGGAAGATATTTTAAAACCGATTATACCATTTACGATAAAAGTATTATTCCGAATCGAGTTAATCCAAAAATTAAAAATGCTCAATACCTAGATTGGTATAGATAAAAAAGAGGATGATTTATTTCATCCTCTTTGCTCTACTAATTGCTTGTATAAAAAGTCAAGTTTCTCATCTATTTTTTTCATGCATTCAATATCATTGTATTTTTTATGTGCCTCTTTAGAAATATCTGATAGCTCTTTGTGTACTTTATTATTTGGATTATATTTTGGAATATATATTCTTGGCCTAATTGGAAAAGATCTTGAGTCTGATGAATTAATAATATACTCACTTGCAATTGGCGTATTTAGTATTGCACAAATATAATGTGCTTCGTCAACTGTAATAAAATTTCCGTTTGAATCTTCACAAATTGAAACTGCATGGTTTTGGAATAGAGGCCTTTTTTCTCCACCCCATTTAGTTTTTATATTTTCAACCACTACTGCTCCCCATTTTGAATTATCTCTAAATGCAACGTAGCATTTAGCAAAACTATAAGCACCAACTCTAGCTAATGCATAGAAATCTGCTTCCCTACCAATTATTTTTTCGTTATAGTTTGTTTGAGAGTTTATTACTTCTTTATTATCAAGATAATATTTTGCTAGTTTTGGTGCATAACCATTAGTAGATAATTTATCTATTGTAATTGGAACTCGTGGATTATTTTCTTCATATGGAAATGCAACAACAAATTTAGGATCATCTAGATAAAATTTATGAATGTCAATTCCTTTAATCATTGGATGTAGATATTTTGTTTCTAGTAGTACATCTCTTTTTGGAATATGATATTTAGATTTTGGATTTTGAAAATTTGTTAAACTGGTTAATCCTGGTTTATTTGGAAGACTACTTACTTCAAATAGCATCAATTCTTGTGGATAAAATTCTATACCTTCATGTCCTATGTATTCACAGGAACCAGCAATTTTAGAAAACTGATTTGAATCATATTTTGACTTTATATAAGAAAAAATATTTTTATTTTGATGACATGTTGCAATTTTATTGTTATCAAAGTCATAATAATCATCGATTTTAAGTTCTTCTAAATTATCGATATTTTTATTTTTCTTTTTTAGAAACCACTCAGCAGGAACTCCTTTACTATAATCAACATATTCTCTTGAATAATAATATGTCAAAAATTTTTGCGTAACCGGTTTAAATGGATTACCTGCTTTTGTCCAATTTGTGATTTTCTTTAGATAAAGTCTACTATCATCAGATAAATAAAAATTTCTAAATCCTTCGTAAGAAGGCTGAAATAATATTGTATCAGGCATTAAAAATGCTAATACTCCATTTTTTGAAAGCCAGTTATCACATACCACATTTGCAATTAATGCACAAATGTTTAGATTTATGCCACCTGTAAGTCGATCACCGGAAAATAGTTTTCTAGAAATACATAATGATTTGATTTTGTCTCTGTATCCTGATGGAAGAGATTTCCAATCAACCCATGGAGGGTTGCCAACAATTATGTCAAAATCTTTAAATGTTGACGTTATAAGGAAATTTTTGATAATTCTAGCCCAAATACCATCCCAATTATTTTTTTCCAAATCAACTAATTGAGATGCTAGTGAAAAAACATTACCCTTAATACTATCATTTAAATCTTCTTTGTTACATAAATTAATCAATTTTTCATAAGTTGATGAAACATCTGAATTATGAATATATAGTTCAATTTCTGACATTGTATTTGAAAATTTGTTAACATCAGCTAGCATACTTTTTGGTATACGAATTTCTATTGGTCTAAATAATGTATTTACTGTGTATTCAATACATTCTATGTTATCTATTTTAACTGTATTTGGTACATATGAGGAATCACCAAGGTATATTGGTATTTCAAGTTCTGTATTATCGTCCAAATAATCACAAATATTAATAAAATAATTTACTCTTGCAGTTAATACTGTTACTGGGTTTAAGTCAACACCTTTAACTCTCTCTAAAACATTTTTTAATATAGTTTTGTTGTTTTTACCTTCATTTTCTTCTATTACTTTTTCAATCATTACTGCAACAAACGTCCCAGAACCACAGCATGGATCTATACCTTTCCATTCTTTAGTATTATTAATACTTATTGCATTTTCAATTACATTTTTTGCTATCCACTTTTTTGTATAATATTCTCCTAAGGATCTTCTAACAGCAGAAGGAAGCATATTTTCATATAACGATTTAAAAAAGTCTTGTGAATACTTTGTTGAACTAGTTACAGGTTTATCAGAATATAATGTTAACAATTTGAATACTTTATTTAAAGTATTTGATAATTCTTCATTCCATTGATTTAAGTCACAATACCATGAAAAGAAATCTCCTTCTAATAAATTTGTAATATTATAATCTTTAAAGATCGCACCCTCTTCTAAAGATGCCATTTGTGTTCTCAAAGTATTTGATTCAGCATCAATCAATTCTTCAAAATGAATTAATTCAGATTTATATCTTATTTTACTTAATACTTTATATGCTATAGCTTTTACAATAATTGCATATGATGTTTGAATTGCGTATAGTGCTTTATACTCATCATCATTATTTGTAAATTTTGTTTTCAACAATTCTTCCAACGATTTTTTTCTATCAATGATAGCCTGTTGTTTAGACACATCATCATGTGATAAGTTAAACAATTCTTTCCATTCACTGAACAGCATAATTGTTTTATCACTCATATTAGATTGAAGCTGATTATACAAAACATTTGATAGTTCAAATGCTAATCCATTATTTGATGGGTAATTACAAAATGTTTCAACTAAATTCTTTGAATTTAATGCTAAAAGTTTTAATGAAACTATACTTTGAATTAATCTATCAAGCATATAAAAATCTATTTCAACACATTTTTCAACAAATATCTTTTTTCCATCTTGCCTAACAAAAACCCCATTAATACCATCAGTTACAAAGCCAAGATTATTAACTTCATTTTCTTGTTTCAAGGATAGTAGATATTCTGAAATTTGTTCTATTGCTTTTTCTTTATATTTTTCGTTTGAAAAAGTTGATGGTTGTTTAAATTCTACAACAAGTGCTCCTATAGCAGTATCTGCTCTTCCTTTGGAAATATGTCTTCTTGTAGCGATTGCTTTTTCTTTTGTTGGTTTGTATTCGAAACCTAATTTGCCAAAATTTTCCCTGAAGAATGCGAATAATTCACAATCAAAGTATGATTCTATTGTTGCTTCATTTGGAGCCGTTATAGAATTATTTTTTATTCTAATACTCATTTCTTCTAATTCTTTTTGATATTTTTCAGAATTTATTATTTTTATATATTCTTTTTTATTAAAGTTGTTTAATTCCATGCTACCACCTAATAATTATTATAACATTAAATTGCTAAGATAACTAATGTTCTTGTCTAAAATATAGTATAATATTAGGCGAATTAATTTTTTGTCATGGAAGGAGTAATACTATGTTGGATAATTTAAAATCAATAAAAATAAAAGGAGGCTTTTTTGAAACTGAGGCAACAATAGATTTATTTAACAATGTTAAAGACAGAATTTCCTTTATATACGGACGTAATGGTAGTGGAAAAACTTCAATATCTAATGCTTTCGAATCACTAAAAAATAATACAAACGCTGAATTTGAAAACATTATATTACAAGATTTTGATTCAAATGACATTATCCTTCAAGATGATGAGAAAAATAGAATTTATGTATTTAGTGAGAAATTTATAGATGAAAAAGTAAAGTTTTCCAACGATGGGATGAATACAATTGTTATGTTTGGAGAGCAAATAGAAATAGAAGAAGAATTAGAAAGTAAAAAGAAAGAACTTGAAGATTTAAAGAAAAAATATGAGGAAGCAAAAAAAAGTGATGATGAATATAATGATGAAAAGAATAATAAATCACCATTTTATTATAAAAACTTAATAATTAACAATTTAAAGTCTGATACGGGTTGGGCTGCAAGAGAACAAAAATTAAAGCAATCTACTAGGAAAAGTTCTGTAAGCGAATCAACTGTTGAAGCAATCATTATGACTCCCTATAAAAGGGATGTCAAAGATGATATTAAGAAATTAGATGATTTTACACAATTTTTAATTACTGCACAATCGAATAGCATGAAATATCCATTACTTTCTTTTGATTATTCTTTAAAAGATAATTATAATAAGAATTTAAAACAATTATTAAATAAAAAAATAGAGAAGCCAGAATTAACAGATAGAGAGAAATTAATTTTTGATTTAATGAGAAAAGGTAATCAATCCAATGTAGAATCAGCACAAGAATATTTTGAATCAGATGTTGATTATTGTCCTTATTGCTTTCAAAATATTAGTTCAGATTACAGAGAAAAACTGCTTAATGAGTTTAAAACAGTTTTAAACGATAATGTATCTTCTCATATTAAAGAAATAGAAGAATATATTTTACCTTTAGTTGATTTAGATCTTTATCCTTATTTAAATCTTAATAATAAATTATGTAATGAAATTAATAATACAGTCGTTACAATTAATAAACATATTGAAAATATAAATAATTTAATTAGTGAGAAAAAAAATAATATATATGTTCCAATTTCAGACGCAAATATAAAGATAGAACAGTTATTAAATAAATTGACAGAGTTTGTAAATCAATTATCTAAAGAAATATTAGACTTTAATAATAAAGTAGATAATAAGAAAAAAACTGAGCTTGAATGCCAAGAATTAAATAAAATAATATCTAGAAATGAAATTGATTCATTATTAAAATCATATAATGATGCGTTAAAGAAAAGAGATACTAATAGCAAATGTATTTCTGAGTTAATTAAACAAGAAAATCAAATAAAAAAAATTATAAATGATTTAAATTCAAAAAAATTAAATTTTAATATTGCATTAAATAAAATTAATAAAGATTTGTCATACATTTTTTTCTCAAAGGATAGGCTTAGTGTTAGATACGAGGATGATAAATATGTCGTTTTATCTTATGGTAATAAGGTAGACTTAAATAAACTATCAATCGGAGAAAGAAATGCAATTGCATTGTGTTATTTCTTTGCACAAGTATTGGAAAACACTTCAGAAACAAACGAATATTCAAATGACTTTTTCCTATTAATTGATGATCCTATATCAAGTTTTGATTTTGAAAACAAAGTAGGTGTTTATTCTTTTATAAGATCAAAATTATCTAAAATTCTTTCTAATAATATAAATAATAAATTAATAGTTTTTACACATGAGATTGAAGCGATGAATCATTTTCAAAAATATGCTAACGAGTTTAAAGATTTTTCTTTTACTTATTTAACATTGTACAATAAACAAACAAAAAAATTGGATAAGTTCGATAAAAATGGTTATACACAAGCATTTATTTCTACATATAATTATGTTATGAATCCTACCGATGAAGAAGATTTAATTATTGGTAATTCTATGAGAAAAGTAATCGAAGCATTTTCAACTTTTCAGTGCAAACAGGATATAGAAAGCTTTATGAGAGATGAAGATATATTATCAATAATTCCTGATAACTTAAAATCATATTTTGAAAATTTTATGTATAGATTAGTTTTAAATGGAGAAAGTCATTTTGCAGAACAGTCAATTTCTTATCCAGAAGGTAATTTCTATGAATTGATATCAAGAAATGAAAAGCAAATAACTGCTAAAAATTTAATTAGTTTTTTATATATTATTAATCCAGTTCATGTAAAAAAACAGTTAGGTGGAAATAAGACTTATATTTCCAATGTCGAGTCTTGGGTAGAAGAATTAAAAGCAACTAATAGTAATTAATTCTTTTACAAAAAAGAATACTATGATATACTGAATTTACCAGTGGAACTTATCCACTTTAAATTTAGGAAATGAGTTGTATAATCAAGTCAGCTCGCTGCCATTTAGAAATCAAAGTAGCTTAGCTACTTTTTTTCATGGTATAATATTTTTAGGTGATTGAAATGAATTTGGATAGATTAATAATTAGAGATGCAACAATTAAAGACGTTCCTGAGGTAGCAAAGTTGCATGTTGATAGTTGGAATAAAACATATAACGGAATAATTGCACAAGATCATCTTGATAATATGAGAAATAATATTGATAAAAGAATTAAAAGAATGGAAGATGAATTTAATTTAAGAAAAATGATAGTTGCAACTATCGATAATGAAATAGTAGCTTTTTCAGAATATACTTTAACTAATCAATTTTCAAAAGACTTAGATATAGATTGTGAATTATGTGGATTATATGTTAAAAATCAATATGTTGGAACTGGTATAGGCTCAAAGCTATTTAATTATGTTGTGAGTGAATTTATACAAAATGATAAAAGTAAAATGGGACTATGGTGTGTAAAAGAAAATACTAATGCAATTAACTTTTATAAATCAAAAGGCGGTATTCAAGTTACTGAAAAGAGATTTGAATTAGCAGGAAAAGAATATAATGAAATAGCTTTTGTCTATGATTTAACTGTCAAATAAAAAGTTTTAAACCCCTATGATTATCGTGCCATTAAGTAATCAAAGTAGCTTAGCTACTTTTTTTCGTGGTATAATATTTTTAGGTGATTAATATTGAGCTTTGAGACAGATATAAATAAAGTATTAAAAATGAAATTAGAAACAATTGAAGAATTAAAACAGGAATTAAAAGAGAAAGAAACTATACTAGAAACTATAACTGATAGTGATGTTATTGCATCTATGAAAATATCAATTGATAGATTAAAATACTCTATTAGAGATGAATATAATAGTATTGAGTTTTATAGAACTCCAATACCTGAAGATGTTGATTATAGAATAAATTATTTAACTAGTAAATCTTTTATAAAGAATCTAAGTGACTCTTTTCCTGAAAATTTACCATTAAGGTTTCACGGTTCACCAATACACAGGTCTAAACAAATTATAGAATCAGGGTTTATATCTTCTTCAGTTGATAGATTAGGATTTGAAACTTCAACAAATAATCTATCAAACCAAATATCTTGTTATGATAGAAATTTTTTAAGATCTAGTATAATAAATTATACTGATTTAAATGATATTTATAAACCATTAGGTTGTTTATTTGTGTTAATTGATTCAAATTCATCTGATGTTATTAGTCAAGGACTATGTTCTATGCCAAATTTTAACTTAAAAGATGATTCTGATAAATTATTTGGAATCATTACCTCACCAGAAAGTGTCCCTATAGTAAAAGATTGGTGTAATCAACATGGAATAGATAGCAACAAAGTTTTTGATTATAATGAATTCATTGAACACATGAAACAAAGCAAAAAAGTAGAAATGACAATAGGATAAAAGTTTGAAACCCCTATGATTATCGTGCCATTAAGAATATTAAAACACTAACTTAATCGTTAGTGTTTTTGTTTTAATTTAATTTCTTTTATTACCCTATAAGTTCCAACTTTTCCTATTTCAGATAAACCTATACATACTCTGTCTATTTCAATATTAAATGGGCATTTCATTTTTCCCTTTAAATCGTTATATAATGAAACGATTTTTTTGTTTTCACCCAATTCTTGAAATAAAGTTGAATGAAATTGAAACTTTTCTCCATCTAAACCAGATAAAGGAATATTAAATTTGCTATTAAGTTCTTTGTTTAAATAATTATGCATTTCTCTTAATTGATTGGTTTCTAACATATCTAACCAAATTACTTTGTTAGATAACATTGTAATATTTTGAACAATTAAAGATGTTTTTTCCTCATTATCATATAGATCAGAAATGAATTCTATTATTTTTTTATAATCATTACTGAAGAATGATGTTTTAAGTGATATGTGCTGAGGTAAAGTAAAAGATTGTTCATTAACTAAATATTTCTTGTTTATATTCCTACAAACATCTCTAATCTTTTTTTCACAATTCTCATTTAATAGTAAGCCTATCCAAATATACATGATTATCACATCCAATAAAACTATATTATAGATTTTGTTGATTATCTCATGCATTTTATGTACCATATTAAAAAGTTTTTAACCCCTATGATTATCGTGCCATTTAGAAATTCAAAGTAGCCTAGCTACTTTTTTTTCGTGGTATACTGTTTATAGGGTGATTGTAAATGGCTGATATTAAAATAACAAAGGAACAAATTGCAAGAGAAAATATAGATTTTTTTGATTTACATGGTATTAACTTGAATGGTAAACAAGTTTTAGATGTTGGTTTTGGATTAGGATACAATTCTAAGGCAATGAGTGATAGAGGAGCATCTGTTTATGGTGTTGAACCTAGAGAAGAAGATTTTAAATATGCTATTTCAAATGGATTAATAGATAAAAATCAAGCTTTTAACTGTTTATTGCAAGATATTCCTGAAGACTTATTGGGTTCTTTTGATATCGTAACAGTATTTTTATATAATATTTCATTTCTAGAAAGAGAAGAGTTTTCTAATATGTTAGCTAAAGCAGTTAAAACAGATGGCCTTGTAATTATTGGTATGCATGAAAGTATATATATTTATGGAGACGAAGATATTGAACCGGTTTCTTCTTCTATATATAAATGTTTTAATAGTGTTCGCTTAATAGAAGATAAAAAAGGTAATATTGGAAATTATTGGTATATAGTGGCTAATGATCCTCTAATTTTGGTAAAAGGCAAATAATACTTTAAATAAATTAAGTTTCAAACCTCTATGATTATCGTGCCAGTAGAATATTTACTTTAACTTTTAAAGTTAGAGTTTTTTATATTGTAGTACAAAGTTTGTCAAATTACTTAAAATATGACATAATAACCACCAAATTTGAGGAGAATATTATAAAATGAAAAAAACAATTGATATTGATAAATTAAAAGAAGGTGTATTTTTAGCTGCTCGTGGTGGTGGTGTAAGATCTGCTGGTGCAATAGGTGTCTTAAAAGCATTAGAGGAAAATAATATACCAATTAAGGGAATAAGTGGAGAAAGTGGCAGTTCACTTGTAGCAGCCTTATTTGCATATGGATACAATTCAGATGAAATATTTAATCTTTTCTTAAAGTATAATGAAGCTATTACAAAAGCTGCTAAAATTTATGGTGGCAGGGGCTCAATAGTTATAGAAGAATTAGTTAATGAAGTAACAAAAAACATTCTAATGAAAGATTTGCCGCGTAATTGTTGGATTAATGCATGCCAAGGAAGTTTACTAAAACCAGAATTGTATTTATTTAGTAATATTGATACTCCTGATGAAACATTAGGCTTTGCATGTAGTGCTTCTGCAGGCTTACCAGTATTTTATGGAAGCACTCATAAATATATAGATGGGAAGAAAATTACTTTGTTTGATGGAGGTTGTCTTTATAATCCGTTCATTCCTTCTAATATAGAGTATCCAATAATTTATTCATCATTTCGTAATGGTATAAATTATCAAAAATTTATCCCATTCTTGCAAAAGCCGGTTGATGCTGTCAATGCTATTGCAGATGTTATAGTGACTACACCAGTTGGAAAATATGTAGTAACTGGTGATAGTGAAGCTATTAAAGAAATAGTAGAAGCTGGATATCAACAAACTAGGGAAGTTTTATGCAAGAAATTATTTTAATTACTTATAACAATTGATTTAAATGCATTTAGTTTCACAATTGGTAGCTACCGGTGCCGTATAGAATATTAAAACTCTAACTATTTAGTTAGAGCTTTTTTTATTTATCGTTTCGATAATGCTAAGTATATCTGTTGGATTAAAACAGGCGTTTTCTTCATCAATCAATTCATTATTGTCATAACACGCTGGTATGAATGCACAATTACTATTTAGTGCAAATTCTTTATCTATATTACTATCACCTATATATACTATTTCTGATTCAGAACACTTAAGTTCATTACATAAGTATTTCATGCTTTGATTATCTGGTTTGGGTTTAATTATTTTATCCGATGTTACTACTATTTTAAATAAATCACTAATATCTCTTAATTCATTATCTAGTTCATGATATTCATTAAGTGTTCTTGATGTTATTAATCCTATAACATATTCTTTTTCGTGTAATGTTTTTATCACATCCTTAATACCATCAAAACATTTTGTTTTATATTTGGAGAATGTAATTTCCCATTCTTTCATTATTCTGTTTATTTCTTTTTCAGATATGCCCAAGGTATTTAAAAACACTTTTGTTGGCAATGTAGTAAAATCTTTTGTTTGTTTTTCAGTCATTTTATATCCAACAACATTTTCCATTGCTTCTTGAAAACTTAATAATTCAGGTTTATAACTATCTACCAGCGTTCTATCAACGTCAAATATAATATATTTTATCAAATGAATTCACTTCCTTTGTTTATTATATCATATGTAATATTGTTTTATTAAATAATTTAGTATTTTTTATGATATAATTTTAAAAGGTGAAGGTTATTATGAATTATAAAAAGATGAGAGAATATACACATGAAGAATTTGTAGAATTAGTTAAGAATATGAGTGAAGATGAACTATTAAATCTTAGTGCTAATTATGGTGGATATCCAGTATTATTTAGAATGGCTCTTGATGATAGAATTAGTCATATTCCATTTATTCAAACTGGTGCTGCTATAATAATAAGAAATAAAAATGGGGAAATTCTTTTACAAGAGAGAACTGATAGAGATAAATGGGGACTTCCTGGGGGATGTCAGGATTTAGGGGAGGATTTAAGAGTTACTGCCGTAAGAGAGGCGTTTGAAGAAACAGGAATAACTCTTGATCCAAATGAAATCACATTGATAGATACATTATCTGGTGAGTCTAGAAAGAATAGTTATCCTAATGGTGATATCGTATACAACAATACATCATTATATTTGGCGGATGTTTCTTTGTCTGATGCTTCAAGTTTAAAAGGTGATTCGGAAACAAAAAGATTAAGATTTTTTAGTCTTGATGAAATTCCTACAAACCTAATGGATGCTGATTTAATAAAGTCTTATAAAAATTATATTAATAAAAGACACTAACGAAATGTTAGTGTTTATTTTATTTTCTGGCATTTATACCATAATAGCGCCTTAAGAGTCTTATCTTTCCTTTGTATGTGTTTTCTTGAATGTATTTTTTTAATATATCTTCATCTAATCCGGGTGAATAATAATCTTTATTGTCTCCAAACTCTTCACTAAAATCATCTATTATAGGAACTTTTTTTAAAAATTGTTTGAATAAGTATTCGTTTTTAAAATATTCTCTTTCATATATTGGTACTAATTCTACATCTTTGAATCCAGCTACAATTACTATTGTGTCTTCTTCCAGTTCTTTTAGTATTTTATCAGTCTTTATCTCTTCGATGATACGTTCACATACTTGGGCTAATTTCTTGTTGTTAGCTACTGAACTACCACCAAACTTTTGTACTACTATTTGAACAGAGTTCACCCCTTTGTCTGTATAAGTATAATATTATATGTCAATAAGACTAAGGAAGATAATTCCACAGTAGTGGTTGTAATTTGCCATAGCAATCCACAGTTTACACAAATATCAAATATTTATCTTTTAGAAAAAATGATTTATTATTTTTATTGTGTTATAATACGCTTGAAGTGAGGGACTTGTATGAAAAAGAAAATTCTTATTCCTATTATTATATTATTAGTAGTAGGTGGGACTGTAGCTGGTGTTTTTGGGTATAAAAAATATCACAAATCAAAAGAGCTATTTGTGGAAATTACTAAAAAAATAGATGCTTCTTTAGGAGATAAAATATATAATACTGATGCTGTTAAAAAACTAGTTAATGGAACAGTTGTTGATAAGAAGAAAGTTATCAACACTAATAAAGTTGGAAAACAAACAATTAAGTTAACTATTAAGGACTTCTTTAAGAAAACTAAAGTTTATTCTTTTGAAGTAGAGGTTAAAGATACTGTTGCTCCAGAAATAGAAGCTCCAGAAAAATTAACTACTCCTTATGATAGTAATGTAGACTTGTTAAAAGGAGTAAAAGCAACGGATAACTATGATAAAGAGGTTCCTGTTACTGTTGAAGGCGAGTATGATTTAAAAAAAGCTGGAGATTATAAGTTACAATACGTTGCTAAAGATAGTAGTGGGAATGAAACAAGAAAAGATGTTATTTTAATAGTTAAAGAAAAAGTTGTAGAAGTACCAAAACCAGAAGAGAAACCTGTTAATAACAATACAAATGAGAAAGAAACTCCAAAAAATAATGAACAATCAAAAAATGAACCAACTTCACCGGTTATTAATCCTGATGGATCTTTTACTACATCTAAGGGGTTCCGTGGTGAAACAAGAAATGGTATTACATACATTGATGGTATATTAATTGCTAATAAAACATATGCATTGCCAAGTACTTACGTTCCTGCAAATACTTATGGGGGATTAAGTTCTTCAACTGAAATAAGTAAAACGGGAATAGTAAATAATGCTTATTCTGCATATTTACAAATGAAAAATGCAGCTGCAGCAGCAGGATTTAATATTGAAATTGCTAGTGGTTATAGATCTTATGGATATCAAAATAAGTTATATAATGGTTATGTTAGAAAATATGGAAAAGCTGATGCTGATAGAGGTTCTGCAAGACCTGGTCATTCAGAACATCAGACTGGTTTAGCATTTGATTTAAATACTATAAGTCATTCTTCTGATAATACAACTACTACTAGTTGGGTTTTAAATAATTGCTATAATTATGGATTTATATTAAGATATCCTAATGGTAAAATGGGAGAGACTGGTTATAAATATGAATGGTGGCATTTAAGATATGTAGGTGTAGATTTAGCTACTAAGTTATATAATGGTGGTAACTGGATCACACTTGAAAATTATTTTGGTATAACTAGTCAATATAATTATTAAGAGAAGAAATTCTCTTTTTTTTGTGAATAAAAAAGGTTTTCGCCTTACATTGCTATACCTAATTTCACTTCTTCTTCAAGTGGAAATATTGGTATATTTCTTGCTATTCTTAGAAAAGCCAACTCGCTTAAACCGTATTGGCAAGGAATATTTTTTTCTCTAAATTGATCTATTATTTCTTCAGCATAATCAACAAGCTCAAAAACCTCATTATTTGTTGAAATAGTTTCTTTTTTGCTTTTTAGTATTTCTTTATTAATAAATGGGCCTAGGTTTTTGTTAGCTTGTAAAAATTTCCTACATATTGTTCTTACTGCAGCCTTTTCTTTATTATTTGGAATTCTTCTGTTCATTTCGTCTATTATTACATATAAAAAGATAAAATAATTACTTATTTTATCTTACTAATGTCTGATTCTACTTTAATTGTATTATCAAAATGATGGAATATCTTGGTTATGATAAAGTTTAAGGTTTTGTATACTGCGAATGAATCGATTGCAAGTACAAAGATGATTAATAATATAGTAGAGTTTATTGGTAATATTTCGAAAAAGCCAGGGGCAAATAAAGCACAAGTTACAAAACCAGTTAACATTGTAAAGAATAGTGCTCCACGTAACCAAGTGAATGGAGTACATATTTTATATAAATATATTAAACCGGTAATAGTTGTCATATAAATGCTTATTGTACTAGTAATATTATATGAAAGATCAAATACAGCAGAGAATGCTGATACTAAAGCAACGTTAAATATTACTGTTAATGCAGTAGGAAGTGCCTTAGCTAATATTTTTAATAAGAAATTACCTTTTACTAAATCGTTGTTTGGTTCTAGAGCTAATATAAATGATGGGGTACCAATAGTGAATGTAGTAATAAAGGTTAGGTTTATTGGTTTAAACCAGTATTTTTGTGCAATTGCAATACTTAGTATTATTAAGAATATTGTATATAAGGTTTTAACTAATAATAGAGATGCACTTCTTTCAACGTTATTGATTGTTTGTCTTCCTTCGGCAACAACACGAGGTAAAGAGCTAAAGTCATCGTTTAATAGAATCAATTGTGCAACGTTACGAGCAGCATCTGTTCCACTTTTGATAGAAATAGCACAATCTGATTCTTTTAAAGCTAAAACGTCGTTAACACCATCGCCAGTCATAGCAACTGTGTGACCTTTTGCTTTTAAGTATTTAACAATCCACTTCTTTTGAACAGGACTAACTCGTCCAAATATTTGATATTTATCTACTATAGATTCTACTTCTTCTTTACTTAACTCGTCGATATTTACTCCGTTGGCATTTTCTAATCCAACTTTACGAGCAATGGATGTTACAGTTTTGGCATTGTCACCAGATATAATTTTTACATCGACATTATATTTTTTAAAGTATTCTAAGGTTTCTTTAGCTGATGGTCTAATGACATCTTCAATAAGAGCATAACCAATTAATTCTATATCTTTTAAATTTTCTGTTATTGGTCCTTCTTTTTTTCCGATTGCTACTACACGATAAGTGTTTAAGTATTCTTCTGTTTCTTCACGAGCTTCTTTGCCTCCAATTCTTTCGGGAGCGCCAAGATAAAGTGAATAGTCATCTAGTTCTATAGCAGAATATTTTCTCTCAGAAGAGAAAGGAATAAGTTTTTTTGCTTTTAATTGGCCAGTGTTAAAATATTCTTTTAATGCTATCATTGTTGGATTTGTGTCTTCGCTATAAGAAACGTATTCTTCAAATGTTTCACAAACCATGTCTTTACTATAGAAAGCTCTTCCAACAATGTTTTTTACTTCCATTTTACCTTCGGTAATAGTACCAGTTTTGTCTAAGCATATTACATCAACTCTAGCAAGAGATTCTATGGCATATAATTGTTGAACTAATACTTTTACTCTATAAAGTTTGATAATACCAACGGCCATAACAGAAGAGGTTAGTAGTACTAATCCTTCAGGTATCATTCCTATTAAGGCAGCAACTGTTGAGAAGATGCTTTCGGCAACGTTTTCAGTTATTCGCCATTGATTAAAGAACATAATAAATCCGATTGGTATGATAAGAACAGATAGTATTTTTAGTATTTTGGTAAATGAATTCATTATGATGGAGTTTACTGGTTTATCATATTTAGCTTCTTTTGTTATTTCGGATGCATAGTTTTCACTACCTATATGAATTACTTGCGCTATAGCGCTTCCTGAAACAACAAATGATCCAGATAATACTGTGTCTCCCACATCTTTTTTTATTGCATCTGGTTCTCCGGTTAACAAAGATTCATTTACTTCAACTTCACCTTCAACAATTATGGAGTCAACTATTATTTGATGTCCTGTTGCTAATTTTATAATATCATCCATTACTACATGGTCGTTGTTTATTTCCTTTAGTTCACCATCTCTTATAACTTCTACTTTGGCTTCTGATATTACGGACAGATTATCAGTGATCTTTTTAGAAATAATTTCTTCAATAATACTGATTATTGAGTTTGTAATTATAACTCCCATAAACAAACAATTCTTTAAAGAATTTAATATATTACCATTTAATATTCCTGCACCAAAAACAGCTAAACCAAGAGCTAGGTTTAGGAAATTAAAATAATTAAAGATGTTATCTGTTATTATTTTTTTGATGGTTTTTGTCTTAGGCATATCATCATAGTTTACCAAGTTCTTATCAATTCTTTCTTGAACTTGTTTAGATGTTAAACCTGTTTTACAATCTATTTTCTGCATATTTATCACTATTATAATTATAACTTAAAATAATTATTTTCCAACTATTAATGAATTTTTTTGCAAAAAAAATAGTAATTGCTTACTATTTCTTTTTATTTTTTAACCATTTTTTTCCATCAACAATTCTAGTAACTAACATTGAAGATGCTGAATCACCTGTAACATTTAATAGTGTGGCAGCTGGGTCAATAATGGTTGCTATTATTGTTAATATTGGTAATGAAGCTAATGGAAATCCCATTAGAGAGATTATCAACATTTCTGATATAGTTCCACCACCAACAGGAATAGCAGTGATAAGCAAGTTAGCAATTAGTGCTATACCGATAACTTTAAATACACCACTTGTTGTATAAACATTTGTACCAAATAAGTATACTAAGAACATAATCTTGAATACTGAACCAATAACAGAACCATCTTTATGGAAACTAGTTCCTAGAGGAATGACTGTTTCTGCGATATCATCTGGTACACCTATACCTTTGGCACTTTTTAAGTTGGCTGGAATAGATGCTGCAGAAGAACAAGTTGATATTGATGTAGCTGTAGCGGGTACTATGTTACTCCAAAATGCCTTAACACCATTTTTACCAGCTGATAAAAAGGCATATAGGGTGTAAAAAATGAAATAGAATAGTATAGCAACAATAGTGTATATAATAAATGTTTTAAGATAACCTAAGGCTATTTCTCCACCAAATGTTCCAATAAGAGCTGCAAAGTAACAACCTAATCCTATTGGAGCATATAAGAAGATAATATCTACTAGTTTTAAAACTACTTTATTAGCAGATTCTAAAACGCTTAATAATTTTTCTCCATCTTTACCACTTTTATTAATAGCTATACCTGTAAGAATAGATATTACTACTAAGGCAACAATACTATTTTTTGATAATAATTCTTTGAAGTCATTAACGCTTATTGCTTGAACAGTACGTGATAAAAAATTCATTTCTTCTTTCGCTTGTTCTACAGTATCACCTAAAGTAGCAATTATTGCTTTGGTATCGCTTGGATTTACTAATTTAAATGAATAAGTAACAACTAGACCAATGATACATGCTACTAAAGAAGTTACTATGAATACTCCGAAAGTAGATAACAATACTTTTTCTAATCTTTTTGGTTGTTTAATCTTAGCTATTGATGTAGTTATAGTTAAAAAAATTAATGGTATTATAATGACAAACAATAAGTTCATGAATAGATCACCAAAAGGACTTAGTACAATGGCTTTTTCACCAGCTATCAATCCTAATATGGCTCCAATTATTAAAGCAGTCAATAATAATATTGTTTGTTTATAATTTTTCCAAATTTTTTTCATGTTTTCTCCTCTCTTAAGGAAAGTTTATAACAGAAATTTAATTTTTAATATTTATATAAATCCACAAGTGGATAAAAAGGATTTGTAAAAATCCACATACGTGGTATTATAAAAGTGGTGATGTTGATGGCAAAAGAATATATAAAGATGAATATTGATGATAATCATTTGAGTTTAGGAAACTTATTTCGTATTACTAAGGAATTATCTAAGAATAAGTCTTCAGCTTTACAAACAGAAATATTTTGTGTTTTGTTTGGAGTTGATAGTATTAATGACACTACTGTTAACAATTATTGTGTAGGTTGTAGGAAGATAGGTAATGATTTTAAACAGATCTATTTGAATTTTCAAAAGAGATATGCTAATGATAAAAGTATATTTGAAGATATTATTATTTCTTTACTTAGCATTATTGATGGTAATTTATATTTGATCGAAAGGGATAAAAAGACTTTTATTAATAATAATGCTAGTATTTCTGAGTTATGTAAAAAAATGTTTAATATTACTAAAAATGACAAGTCTATTCCAAGTGATTTATTAAATAAAATAAATGGTTTATACAAGGAAGAAGATTATTATTCACAATTAGTAGAAACATTATTTTTTATAATATTAGGAAAAAAGCAACCATTATATGAAGCAGATGTAAAAAGGGAAGTAATTGAAAACGTATTAAATGATACTTATATTAGTTCTAAAAGTTTGGAAGATTATTTGGCATTGAAATTAAAAGAGAGTATAAACTATGATTACTCTTTAAAAAGAATGGCTTTAGAAGGTAATGCATACGCTGCTTTTGAGCAAGCTACAAATGAATATAGTGGTTTTGTTAAAGGATATCCTCGCTATGATGAAGCTTACAAATATTTGGAAATAGCAGCATCGTATAATCATGCTGGAGCAATATATATGATTGGAAAAATGTATTATACGGGGGATATAGGTACTAAAAGTGATGATGATTTAAAAAAAGCATTTAATTACTTAGAAAGAGCAAGAGATTTAGGGAACGTTGCAGCATTAAATGTTTTAGGTTTATATTACTTGAATGGTGTATATCCTGTTACACAAAATAAAAAGAAAGCTTTGGAATATTTTACTAAAGCAGCAGATAATAATTATGCATTTTCATTTAATAATTTAGGTAGATATTATGAGTATACAGATAAGGAATTATCTTTTAGTTATTATAAGAAGAGTGCTTCGCTTGGAGAAAGCTGGGCTTGTAACATGGTTGGTGAATGCTATAGACGAGGTTATTTAACTGAGAAAGATGAAAAGAAATCTTATCAATATTACTTGGATGGAGTATCTGCTAGCTTTAGAACAATGTGTTTTTATAATTACTATAATCTTGCTAATATTTATATTAATGGGAAAATAGATATAGGCGTGGAAAAAGATGTTAATAAAGCACTAGATTATTATAAAATAGCTAGCGATAATGATATTATTGAAGCTAGTATTAAATTATTATATTATTATATTGATAAGTTCTTATTAGAGCATAAGGAAGAGAACAAAGAAAAAATATATTATTATAAAAAAGTAATAGAGAATCATCCGAAATATAATGATGATATTAGAAAAGAAGTAGAAGAAAAAATTAAAAAATTATATGAAAAGAAAAGTATATTTTTAGATTTTATATTTTAAATATTAGAAGAGTAGATGATAATATGGATGTAGCAAAATTTACGATGAAGGATGAAGCGTTTAAGTGTTTAGTTTGTGGTAAAAGTGTTGAACCGTTGGGATATAGTGCCAGGGATCATTGCCCATATTGTTTGTGCTCTATACATGTAGATAATAATCCTGGAGATAGAATGTGCGAGTGTAAGGGGATATTAGAACCAATTAGTATAGAACCATGGAAAAAAGGTAAATATAAAATCAAGTATAGATGTAATAAGTGTGGAATGGAGAAAAGAAATGTAGCAGCTATTGATGATGACATGGATAAAATAATAGATATTATGAGCCATCCCGATGTAGAGGTTTAAATGAAGAAAGAACAAAAAAAGGTATTAAAAGAAATAGATAAAAACATAAGAAAGTCGTTTGGTAAGTTTTATGTTTTTTCTATTATAATGATTATTTGTTTACTTTTGTTTCCATTAATAATGGAAAAGGTAAAAGTATGGTTTGATATACTTTTACTATTATTCTTTGTATGTTTTTATATATATATGATATTAGATTTATATAAAAAAAGAAGTAACTATTGGACCATTTTAACTAGTATATTGATATTTGCTTTTATTATGATAATGACATTAGATGTTATTAAATTGGTGTTTTTCTTGATAAAATAGTCAATTGTATGTTATAATCACTACGCAATGAGGAGGTGTACTTATGAGAACATATAAAGTTAATTTACCTGAAGGAGTAAAAAAGACATTTGGTGCAAGAAGAGGGGTTAAAGTTAAACTTATTAATAAGAATATGATTAAGAAAAAAAATAATAAAAACGAAAAATAAAAAACCTATTAAAGGTTTTTATTTTTTTATATGAAACTACTTAATCCGCTCATACATAGTTTGTTGATGAATAAAGCGATGGTTTCGGGATCATCTTTACAGTTATTTTTAATCCATTTTTCTATGATTCCAATACTTCCATCTACTATAAAAATATATATATTATCTAAATCTTCTTCTGAAGCTTTCTTTAATAATCTTTGCCACTCTTCAACACTTTCATTATGAACTAAGTAAAGAATTCTTCTTAAAAAGAATTTGTCGCCGTTAGACCCTAAAAGAATCGGATATAAATCCTTTTCTTTTTTTATTCTTTCTACAATTCTTCCAATATAAGTTATTAAGAAGTTTCTATTGATATCTGCTACTTCTTCTTTTAATTCTTCTAATAGAACCTTTTCTATTTTTTTAACATAATCATCAACATCTAGATAGTATTTATAAAATGTGGTTCTATTAATTTTTGCCTCCTTACATAGCTCTAAGACAGTTATTTTATTTAGATTGTTCTTTTTTAATAGAGTTAATAAACTATATCTTAGTTTAGTATTAGTTCTTTCGATCCTCTTATCCATAACAATCACCTTTTACCTATTCTAATTGTAATACAATTTTTATTAATAATCAACATATTGTTTATTTAAAAAATAATGAAATATAAATTTTTATGTGTTATAATCTATTGAGAATAGGAGAGGTTTAAATGGTTAGTAGATTTGTATTTAATGAAACTTCTTATTTTGGATGGGGTTCAAGAGAAGTGTTAATAGATGAAATTAAAAATAGAAATTTTAAAAAAGCATTATTAGTTACTGATGATGTTTTACTAAAAGTTGGTATAGCTAATAAAGTAATAAATTTGTTAGATGATGCACAATTTGAATATGAATTATTTAGTGATGTAAAACCTAATCCTACTATTAGTAATGTAAAAAAAGGATTAAGAATATGTAAGAAATATCATTGTGATTATATAATCGCTGTAGGTGGTGGTTCGGTAATAGATACTGCTAAAGCAATTGGTATTGTAATGACTAATCCTGATTTTAAAGATATTAAATCTTTAGTTGGAGTAACTCCAACTAAGAATGAGTCACTACCGGTAATTGCACTTCCTACTACTCATGGTACAGCTGCAGAATGTACAATTAATTATATTATTACTAATGAAGATGATAAAGTTAAAATGGTATGTGTAGATAAACATAGTATTCCTACTTTAGCTATTATAGATTCAGAATTAATGAGCAGTATGCCTTCATCTGTAGCTGCTGAAACGGGAATGGATGCACTAACTCATGCGATGGAAAGTTATATTACTAAAAATCATAATGATATGAGTGATATATTTGCTTTAAGAGCAATAGGTATTATTTATAATAATTTAGAAAGAGCAGTAAATAAAGAAAAGAAATCTATTGAACAGATGGCTTTAGCACAATACTTAGCTGGTATGGCATTCTCAAACGTTGGATTGGGAATTGTTCATTCTATGGCGCATCAACTTGGAGCTTTATATGATACTCCTCATGGACTTGCAAATGCGTTGTTGTTACCTTATGTCTTAGAATGGAATGGAGCTGTTTGCTCAGATAGATTTATAGATATGGGAATAGCTATGGGATTAGATATGAAAGGTTTAAAGAATTTTGATGCTGTTAAAAAAGTTACTCAAGCAGTAAGAAATTTAGCTATAAGATTAGATATGCCAGAGCATATAAGTAAAATAGGGGGGAAAGAAGAAGATATTCCAACATTAGCACAGAAAGCTTTCAATGATCCTTGTACAGTTGGTAATCCTCGTGAAGCCACATTAAGTGATTTTGAAGATTTGTTTAGAACAGCATTTTAAAGATGAACTAATTGTTCATCTTTTTTTTGTAAATAAAAAAGACAAAGTATTAACTTTGTCCTGCACAGTCTGTCTTTGCAGTATCTGTACCTATTATTTGATATCTATTGTTTGAAATGATTTTAAACTTTACTATGTGTAATATCCTATTTTCAAAATCTATGGTACAGCCATTTTCTCCTTTGTAAATTGTAAAATCTTTATCTGTTATTTTTCCTTCAATTTTTCACTTAAATAGTTTGAACCATTAACTATTAATAATTCTGTACCATCAACATTATAATATTTTCTATATTCTTGTTATGATTTTATCATATATAATTTGTTAAAGATACTGAATGGGTGGGTTCAAATAGGAATCTTTGCATTTTAGCACTTCCTATTGACAAGTGCTAATTGTGGTGATATATTTTGAAGTACAGGAAAGAAGAGATTGAATAATGGCTAAAAAACAATTTAAAACAGAATCTAAAAAAATATTAGATATGATGATTAATTCTGTATATACAAATAGAGAAATATTTTTAAGAGAGTTAATATCTAATGCAAGTGATGCAATTGATAAATTGTATTATAAATCTTTAACTGATAAGAAGGTTGATTTAGATAAAGATGATTTTAAAATAAGAATAGATATTGATAAAGATAATAGAATATTAAAGATTAGTGATAATGGAATCGGTATGAATGAAGAGGAATTGGATACTAATTTAGGTATTATAGCTAAGAGTGGATCTTCTTTGTTTAAAGAAATAAATGATAATAATAAAGATATAAATATTATTGGTCAATTTGGAGTTGGTTTCTATTCAGCTTTTATGGTTGCTAAAGAAATAGATGTAATTAGTAAGTCGTTTGAAGATGATACTGCTCATAAGTGGGTTTCAGATGGAGTAGATGGATATAGTATTAGTAAGTTAGATAAAGATGAATATGGAACAGAAATAATATTACATTTAAAAGATAATACGGAAGAAGAAAATTATGATGAATTCTTAGAAGAGAGAAGAATAGAAGGAATAGTTAAAAAGTATTCTGATTATATTAAGTATCCTATAGTAATGGAAGTTACTAACGAAAAATTAAAAGATAAAAAGAATAAAGATGATGAGGATGAATATGAAGAAGTAAAAGAAGAAAAAACTTTGAATAGTATGATTCCTTTATGGAAGAGAAATGAAGATGAAGTAACTGAAGAAGAATATAATTCTTTTTATTCAGATAAGTTCTTTGATTATGAAACACCATTGAAAACTGTACGTAGCAGTGTAGAAGGACAAATAAGTTATAATTCATTATTGTTTATTCCTTCTCATACACCTTATGATTACTATACTAAGGAATATGAAAAAGGATTACAATTGTATTCTAATGGTGTGTTAATAATGGATAAGTGCGCAGATTTATTACCAGATTATTTTAGTTTTGTTAAGGGCTTGGTAGATAGTGAAGATGTATCTCTTAACATATCTAGAGAGATATTACAACAAGATAGACAATTAAAGTTAATCGCTAAGAGTGTAGAGAAAAAGATTAAGTCTACATTAGAAGATATGCTTGAAAATGATAGAGAGAATTATGAAAAATTCTTTGAAGCGTTTGGCATGCAATTAAAATATGGAATATATTCTAGTTATGGAATGAATAATGATGTATTAAAAGATTTATTAATGTTCTATAGTAGTACTGAGAAAAAGAAAGTTACTTTAAAAGAATATGTGTCTAGAATGAAAGAAGATCAAAAGAAAATTTATTATGCTTCTGGAGATTCGATAGAAAAAATAGATATGCTTCCAAATGTGGAAAGATTTAAAGAAAAAGAAATAGAAGTATTATATTTACCTGATTATGTAGACGAATTTACTGTTCAAGCTTTAATGGAATATGATAGTAAAAAGTTTGCAAATGTTTCTTCTGAAAGTGAAGATTTAGATAGTGAAGAAGAAAAGAAAGAATTAAATGAAAAGAATAAGGAAGCTAAAGACATTTTTGAAATTATGAAAAAGGCTTTGCCAGAAGTAAAAGATGTTAAGTTTACTAATAAGTTGAAAAATCATCCAGTGTGCTTAAGTACCGAAGGAAATATTTCTCTAGAAATGGAAAAGGTATTAAAAGCTATGCCAACAGGAGAAAATGTTAAAGCTGAAATAGTATTAGAAATAAATGATAAGCATCCAATTGCTGATAAGTTGAAAGATTTATATAAGAATGATAAAGATGAATTAGAAAAGTATTCAAAAATCTTATATAATCAAGCAAGATTAATTGAAGGATTAAATGTAGAGAATCCTTCTGAGTTAGCAGAATTAATTTGTGATTATTTGAGTAAGTAGAGACTATTTTATAGTCTCTTTTTTTGCTATAATATTGGGAATAAAAGTGGTGAAGATATGAGTTATGATCTAGAGAACTATTATTATCATACTGTTTCAAAAGATGATGTAGAAAAGGTTTATCAAGTTTTGGAAAGCATACTAAAAGATGGTTTAATAAAATCTCAACAAATGTTGAATAAAAATGAAAAAAAGTTTAATGATTTAAATTATATATCACTATCGAGTTATACTGAGGATGGTAAATATAAATCCTTTATATTAGATGAGGATAGTTATAAAGAATCTAAATTGGCCAATATGTTTAATGATTACAATTCATATTTGGAGTATATGAGTTTAGATAATTTTTTAGAAGAACCAATAACACGAGATGAATATTTTTATAAGCACAATACATCTAGAAAAAAAGATTATTATCATTATTTGGATTCAATATCTAGGACATATCCAGTAGATATATCCTATTTGTTTAGAAAGACTAATGATAAAGTATATAAATATATATTAGATATAACACAGGAAGATGTTATCAACTGTTATAAATCAGATAATTGCTTTGATGAGTATGTAAGAAAATCAAAAAGTATAACTTTTGTCTTTCCTAAATCTATAGACGTAGTAAATGTAAGTGTTATTCCGAATTTACCATCTGACATTGAATTTAAATTAGTGGAAAAGATATCAAATGATAGTAATAGATATAGTAATCAAATTGGTGAAGTACAAATAAAGGATTTAATAGATGTCCATAAAGCAATTGGTATTATAGTATCTAATGAAATAAATAAGGATTTAATTAGACAAATGATAACTGTTAATAATTATAAGTTTAGACTGTTTGAATTGAATAAAGATTATCTTAAGGAAATATAAAAGATTAAAGAATAGTAGAAATACTATTTTTTTAATTGTATAATACGTTAATAAGAGGGATATTATGCAAAAAACTAATGCCTTAAGAATATTAGATAAGTGTGGAATTGAATATAAAACTTATTATAAAGAATTAAATGAAGCTGTAGATGGGGTAACTTTGGCAGGTATATTTAATTTAGATGTTAGTAGTACATATAAAACATTAGTAACTGTTGGAAAGAGTAAAAATCATTATGTTTTTATGATACCTGTAGCAGAATCGTTAGATTTAAAAAAAGCAGCTAGTATAGTAGATGAAAAAAGTGTAGAGATGATACCTTCTAAAGAGTTGCTTCCTACTGTTGGATATGTACATGGCGGATGTAGCCCGATAGGTATGAAGAAAAAATTAGTAACGGTAATACAAACTGGTTTTGATAGATTTGATAAAATAGTATTTAGTGGAGCTAAGATTGGTTTGTTAGTAGAAATAAATTCTAATGATCTGGGAAGAATATTAGATTACAAGATTGGAGATGTAATTAGAAATGAATAAGAAATTAAATATATTTAATACGGTAATTAGTATTATTGTAATTGGTGTGTATATTTATTACATGATTACTAAGGGGCAAGAATTTTTATTAGATTATAATGTTAATATGTTATATATTGGAGCAGGAATTGGAATAGTTCTTTTTATGTTTAGTTTATTTAAATTATTGAGAGATAGTATATGGATGGATCTAATATATATGATATATGTAGGATTGTTTATTGGGTTTTATATATATGGATTGTTACTTGGTAAGAATTGGAACTTATATGCAATATTTAAGTGTTATCCAATTTGGATAGTTTTTATGCTTGGAGGATTGTTAATATTAAATATAGTTTTCTTTATATTATCTTTTAAGGAGGAAAAATAGGAATGAGTAATATATTAAAGGAAAAAGAAAGAGGATCTTTAATAGTTATTAGTGGACCATCTGGTTGTGGGAAAGGAACTATTATCAAAGAATATCTAAGGACAAATAGAGATCATTCCTGGTTAAGCGTATCTTGTACTAGTAGGCCAATACGTCCAGGTGATGAAGAAGGTGTAAATTATTATTTTGTTACTAAAGAAGAATTTGAGAAACTTATAAAAAAAGGGGAGTTTCTTGAGTATACAGAATATAATGGAAATTATTATGGTACTCCAAAAGAACATATTGAAAGTCGACTTGCTTCAGGAATAGATGTGTTACTAGAAATAGAGGTACAAGGTGCTTTAAAAGTAAAGGAATTAGTTCCAGAAGCAATTTGTATATTTGTAATGCCACCTAGTATGAGAGAATTAAGAGATAGATTAGTTGGTAGAGGGACGGAAGATATAGATAAAATATTAGGTAGATTTAAGACGGCTTATAAAGAAATAAATGAAGTTACTAAATATAACTACGTAATTACTAATGATACGGTTGATGAAGCAGTATTAAAAATGCAATCTATAATAATATCTGAAAAGTGTCGTGTTGATCGAATTGAAGAAGTGTATTTAGGAAATGAAGAAGAAGAAATACATGAATTGTTAAGAGATGACAAGTATTTTGTTAACAGGGATATTGAAATATAAATAAACATAATGTTTATTTATTTTTTATGTTTTTTGTCAATAATTTGAAGTATGTGATATTATATTGATATAGTATAAGGGGTAGATGTAAAGTGTACGGAAGAGCTAGAAGAATTGCGTTATTAAAGAAGTCTATTATTGCTGTAGTGTCAATTTTGAGTATATTTATTATTGCTAGAGTAGTAATAGGTCTATTATTAACTAAGGAGAATAACGTTGATTTTTATTATTTGAAAAAGTATTTGGTAGATAAAGGTTTTACTTGTGAATCAATGAAAACGTCTGGATCAGTATGTAAGTATAGTAGTGAAAAAGTAAAAGAGAGATTTGTTAGATATGAAAATGGTTTTGATTATATTTACAATAATAAGAGTTATGTTGTAGAACTATATCATATTAATGGTGTTGATAAAATCTTATTTAATACTGGTGATGATGCTTTTGCTAATTATAAGAATCTTAATTACAGTTGTACTTATAAAGAAAATATCTTAAATGAGATAGATAAATGTGTTTTAGTTGATGATAATGATGTTGTATTAGATAATGAAGCATATATAGGGATTATTAATAAGAAAATATATGAAGTAAATATGATTGTTGAAGCATCTAAATACGACAAGGAAGACTTATTAAATAAGTATGAATGGAATAAAAAATAACATTACATTGTAATGTTATTTTTCTTCTTCAGATGAAACATCTTTAATCTTTTTAGGTTTTCTCTTGTTTTTCTTTTTTGGTTCCTCTTCAAAGGTTGTTGTAATTAATGTTGTATCTTCAGAAATATCTACGGTTTCATTTTTTTCTTTACTATAGAATATATAACCTAATATGTCTATTGCTGAATATACCATTAGTATTATACCTATACTAGAAATTAGTATGTCGCCAACAACTATAGTATACACTCCTATTAATATTAAAAGTATAGATACGATTACAAGTGATAGGAACTTTTTATCTCTATCTGTCATTTTTAAAGCATTTATTAAACGATTAATACCGCTGAATATTATCCAAAAGCCAACCACTATTCTGATTGCTTTTTCTACTGTTTCACTAAAGAAGAGAAACATTATTGCTAGCAGTAATAATATAACAGTACTAGCTAATTTTATAACAGGGAAAGGTGATACTTTCCAATTAATAAATATTGTTATAAATGTTACGGCGGAAGTTAGTAATAAAACGATACCGATTATTTTAGAAATAGTTGTTACAAAAATATCGGGATTAGTAAATAGAATACCACCTATTATAAAAAATATTATTGAACTAATTAAAGATGATTGGTTTTTATAATTATTAATTTTTATTTCCATATTTTACCTCTTTTCGTCTTTAATTATACTACATCAAAATAATAATTATCAACAACTTGAAAATTTGATATAATATTTTCAGAATAGGAGTATGGTGAATGAATTTTGATGTAGCATTAAAGTTGTTTAAAAAATATGGCTTTAATTCTGTTAATGATTTGCCATATTTAAGTATTTATAATGATAAAATAGGTGTATCTTTTAGATATGTAGATAGTTGTTATGGAACTATTGAAAGAACAACTTTTTTTGAAGAATTAGAAGAGTTGGAACAATTTTTGAAATTATATAGAAAGTATGTGGATAACGGTGGAAGTATCCACATGGCTTTGGATAATTATCAAGTTATGTTTCCGAATGTTATTTATGTTAAAGATGAAAAATTAATGCTCAGTGACGAGGTGTTAAAGGGAGTAAAGAATAAAGTGGGTTTAACTAAGTTAGAAAAGCTTAAAATCGTTGCTAAAAATTTACTTAGTTATTACTTGGATATCAGTTGTAGACAAGTTAAACATATAAATAATGTAGGTTTATTAAAAAATGATTTATTAATAAAGGAAAAAGAATTACAAGATGTAATCAGGATTGTTAAAAAGAAGAAGATAACTGGAAGTATAGATATAGTTAAGAAAGAATCTTTTAAATATGATGATTCACTATATATTCCATATGAAGATTATTTAAATAAGGCGAGTACAGAAGAGCAACTTGTAAGTTTAATAAATAGTTTATGGAATCTAAATAAGAAGCTAGAATTAAGTAGAGATTATTATAACAGTATCAATGTATGTCGAGATATTGCAGATCAGATGAGATTATTGGATATAAAAATAGATTACGTTAAATCCTTAAAAGGAAAGAACTTATTGTTGGTAAATATAAATAGTAATTTAAAACAGATTGAAAATAATTATATTAGAGAAAAAATAAGTGATAGTTATGTAGAAGAGGAAAGAGAAAAAGTAAAAAGAAAATATTCTCTTTATGACAAAATATCAATATATCACTTAGATGACTATTTAAAAGAAGCATATCTCTATGAGAATTATGAATATGTAGCTAGTAAGTATACTTTAGAAGATAATAAACAATTATCTAAAAATGAAATAATAAGTCATCTTCGTAATGCATATCAATTATTAAGTGTAGAAGAAAAAAGAGTATTAACTTTGTTTAATTCAAAGTATAGGAATATTTTTGAGTTAATATTAGAAATACCTGATTTTAATGAATGGACTCCAAGAAAAATGGCTAGATATTTGGAAGGTATCGAATCAGTTAGTAGATTTAAGGAAGAATGTATTGATGAATTGTGTACAAGGTTAGTACAAGAAGTTAATAGAACTATTAGGGAAAAGTACTTTGATGATATTAATTTTAAGAGTTTTAAATTCTTTGTAGCTGATATGATAAAGTTACTGGTGATTTTAAAGAATATAAATGATAAAATGGTTTTAGATGGAGATATAAAATTATATATGGATTTTAAAAATATCTCTTCATTAAAAAATAAGTATGTTTATTATTTAGCAGATAATATTAATAGTATAATAGGTAATGCTAGAACTAAGAATAATGTTATAGGTGTTTTTAAAATATTAAAAGGTACACCTGTGTTATATTCTCCTAAAACTTTAGATTTTGGGGATCTATATGATAAGTCTAGTAAGGTTTTCAGAGAATTAAATAATAATAAAGTTGGCTTGGTTATTGATATTAATGATGTAATCGTTATGAGGGATAGAAAATTAACAGATGTTTATTACTATAAAAACAATATAGAAACAATAAATGGTATTACTGTTGTAACAGAAGTAAAGTATTATAATAAATTAGGATATTGTAATTTTACAATATATAAAAAATAGGAGAGAAGAATAAAATGGTTGATATTAAAAAGTTTGGTAAAGTAGTAAAGAATTATATTAATTATATTATGAAGTTAGGCTTTAAAGATTTATTAGTTAACTTTATTGAATTAATAATTCTTGTAGTAATAGCGGCGTTGTTATTATTCCCTGTAGATGTGGTGAAGGAACTATTGTTTAAGATAATAACTGCTTTTACACAGGTAAGTAATGGAGTATATAAATTTTATGATATTATATTTACTGTTATTGAAGCTGCGGTATGTTTTTGTTTCTTTATTTATATGTTTAATAAAAGATATGAAGATATAGATAAGATAAGACGTAGAAAAGAAGATAATAAGCCAAATCAGGAAGTTGAAAAAACAGATTTCCAAAAAAGAAATGTTGCAGATGAAGAAATAGAATTGCCAAAGATGGTAGAAAAGAAGAAATTTTAATTTCTTTTTTTTAATTGAACTTGTAAGAATTAAAAAAATGTGTTATCATTTCTTGGACTTTTAGGGAGATGAAATGTATGGACAAGATTATTAATATTGCTGTGGTTGCCCATGTTGATGCTGGTAAGAGTACATTAGTTGATGCTTTGTTAGAGCAGAATGGTGTTTTTGCTGATAATGAAGAAGTTGTTGACTGTGTAATGGACAGTAACGATATTGAAAGGGAAAGAGGTATAACAATTTATTCAAAGAATTGTTCTATTAGGTATAAAGATTATAAAATTAATATTGTTGATACTCCTGGACATGCGGATTTCTCTTCTGAAGTAGAACGTATAATGAAAACAGTTGATACTGTAATATTGTTAGTTGATGCTGCTGAAGGACCAATGCCTCAAACGAGATTTGTATTAAATAAAGCTTTAGAGCAAAAATTAAAACCGATTCTTTTTATAAATAAAATAGATAAGAAGGATGCTCGTCCTGGGGAAGTAGTAGATAAGACTTTTGATTTGTTTATGGAATTAGGAGCTAATGATGAACAGTTAGATTTCCCAATTGTATATGGTATAGCTAGAGAAGGTATTGCTAAGATGTCTTTAGATGATGAAAATAGAGATATTTCTACTTTACTAGATGTAGTATTAAATCAATGTAAACCATATGAGGGAAATGAAAATGATCCTTTACAGTTACAAGTTAGTTCGTTAGATTATGACTCTTTTATTGGAAGATTAGGTATAGGAAGAGTTACTAGAGGAGTTATAAAAAATGGACAGACTGTTGCTTTAGCACGAAATGATGGCTCAGTTTCTTCGTTTAGAATATCTAAGCTTTTTGTAGAAGAAGGAATTAAAAGAGTAGAAAAAGATATTGCTTACTATGGAGATATAGTTACTTTTTCAGGGTGCCCTGATATTTCCATTGGGGATACAGTTTGTGATAAAGATAATGTAGAACCTATGACACCTATCGTTATAGAAAAGCCAACACTAAGCATGGACTTCTTGGTTAATTCTAGTCCTTTTGCTGGAAAGGATAAGAATAGTAAATTTATAACTAGTAGACATATAAAAGAAAGATTAGAGAAGGAATTAGAAACTAATGTTGGTTTGGAAGTTGAAGAGTTAGAGGGAAATGATGGATATAAGGTATCTGGCCGTGGGGAGTTACATTTATCTATACTTCTTGAAAATATGAGAAGAGAAGGATATGAATTAAGTGTTTCTAAACCGGAAGTATTATATCAGGAAATAGAAGGAATTAAGTGTGAACCTTTTGAGAAGGTTATTGTTAACTGTCCTTCGGACTATTCTGGTACTATAATTAATGATTTACAAGAAAGAAAAGCAATGTTACAAAGTATGACTAATGATGAAAATAATTATACCCATATGGAATTTATTGCTCCTACTAGAGGATTAATAGGATATCGTAGTGCTTTTATTACTAATACTAAGGGTGAAGGCATTATGGTTAGAAGTTTTGATTCGTATAAACCTTATGTTGGAGAAATCAGTGGTCGTAAAAATGGAGTTTTAGTATCTATGGATAATGGAAAGACATTAGGTTTCTCATTATGGAATTTACAAGATAGAGGAACATTAATTGTTGGTCCTGCTGAAGAAGTTTATATAGGTATGATAGTGGGAATACATAGCAGAGATAATGATTTGAATGTTAATCCATGTAAGAATAAACATTTAACTAATACAAGAGCATCTGGTAGTGATGAT
This sequence comes from uncultured Mycoplasmatota bacterium, assembly GCA_947305065.1. Lineage (GTDB taxonomy): Bacteria > Bacillota_I > Bacilli_A > RF39 > UBA660 > Coprovivens. Next base: position 35,448 of record CAMZCT010000017.1, read on the forward strand.
GCTATAGCTTTAATTAAGCCTAAAACATTTAGTTTAGAAGAGGCTTTAGAGTTTATTGCTGATGATGAGCTAGTAGAAGTAACTCCAAGTGCAATAAGATTGAGAAAGAAAACACTTGATCCGGATGAAAGATTTAGACAAAATAGAAAATAAGTTTTTCTTTTTGGATAATTGACAATCTGGAAAAAAATTAGTAATATAGGTTCATAAGCACGGAGAAGATAGGGCTTATTACAAGAAAATCTTAGATAGAGAGTAAACGGATGGTGGAAGTTTATGAGATTAGTAATAAGTGAAAGCTATTGGAGTGAATCGTAGACATTACGTTACAATGGTTAAAGAGCATGGAAACATGAACTAAGGTGGTACCGCGGATTTAACAGGAATTCGTCCTTAATTGGATGGGTTCCTGTTTTTTATTATAGAAAGGATATAGATATGAAAAGAGAATTAACAGATCAAGAAATAGTTAGAAGAGAAAAATTAAAATTAGTAGAAAGACCTTACCCTGATAAATATGAAACTACTCATACAATATCTGAAGCCAGATTATTAGAAGATGGAACTAAAGATGTTAGTATAGCTGGTAGAATTGGCTTTATGAGAAAGATGGGAAAGTTATCATTTCTTAAAATTAAAAATATAGAAGATGCAATACAGTTACAGATTAAGGAAGATATCATAGGTGAAGAAAAATATAATGAGTTTAAAAAGATATTTGATTCAGGTGATTTTATAGGAGCTAAGGGAGAAATAATTACTACGCAGACTGGAGAAAAATCACTTTTAGTAGAAGATTTTGCTCTTATAGGTAAAGCCTTAAGGCCATTACCCGAAAAATTTCATGGCTTACAAGATACGGAAATTAAATATCGTGAGAGATATGTTGATTTAATAATGAATCAAGATTCTAGAGAATTGTTCTTAGGAAGAAGTAAGTTCTATTATTTCTTAAGAATGTTTATGCATGATCATGATTTTTTAGAGGTTGAGACACCAATTATACAAACTGCTGTATCTGGGGCTTCAGCTAAACCATTTTTTACACATCATAATGCTTTAGATATCGATTGTAATTTAAGAATTGCTCCAGAATGTTATTTAAAGGAATGTAATGCAGCTGGATATGATAGAGTATATGAAGTAGCAAAATGTTTTAGAAATGAAGGAATGGATCCTCAACACTTACAAGAATTTACGCAGATAGAATGGTATGCATCATTTTGGAATTTTGAAGATAATATTGAATTCTTTAAAAAGTTTATGTGTGAAACAGCGTTACATTTAAAAGGGACTACAAAAATAACAGTAGGAGATAAGACTATTGATTTAAGTAAGAAATGGAAACGTATCAATTATGTTAAAGAATTAAATAAGGAATTGGGATTTGACTTTTTAGATATAGAAGAACCTGAAGAACTAAGAAGTAAAATTATTGAGACAGGAAAATTTAGTCAAGCAGAGTTAGCTGAGTGTAGTTCACTAGCACAATTGATAGATTATTGTTATAAGAGATTGATTAGGACCAATATTTTTGAACCAACAATTATGTGGAATTATCCAGCAGTTTTAAAACCTCTTGCTAGACGTAATGATGACAACAATAAAGTTGTTGATGTATTCCAGGTTATTATAGCTGGGGCAGAAATATGTAATGCTTATTCTGAGTTAGTAGATCCTGAAGTACAAAGAGCTAATTTTGAAGATCAATTAAAGCAAAAGGCTCAAGGTGATGAGGAAACAATGGACTTAGACGAGGATTATTTAAAAGCAATGGAACAAGGTATGCCTCCTATTAGTGGTTTAGGAGTTGGAATAGACAGGCTAATGATGCTTTTGTATAATGCACAAAGTGTTAGAGATGTTGTATTGTTCCCAATGATGAAGGAAAAGAAACAATAAAAGACGATGGTTAATCGCCTTTTTTTTGTGTAAAAGAGATAAATTTGACTTTACACTTGAGTGTGATATAATGTTTTTGCTCATGGAGAAGTAAAAACAACGAAAAAAAGCGTAAAAAATAGTGAAAAAATGGTAAAAAGTTGTTGACATACCCATGTAGATTTGTTATATTACTAGTGCATTCAGCAAAAAACCAAGGCTGAAGGCAGAAAGATCTTTGAAAACTAAGTAAAAAAGTCAAATTGAGTAGCTTTGTGATC
>CAMZCT010000018.1 GCA_947305065.1 uncultured Mycoplasmatota bacterium
TTGAGTGCGACGATTTTATCTTATGGAGCAGTTAAGCAACAGCTTACGAACTATAACGCTCTCTTTCGAAAAGTATTGTATATGAATTCTCATTAAATTTCAATGGTAGTATATGAAGATATTATTATAAATGTTATAATAATATCACTGGTCTACAATTAATTTTTTAAAAGGAGGAATTATGAAAAATATTATTGAAGTTAAGAACTTAACCAAAAAATATAAAGAATTAAAAGCAGTAGATGCTTTGTCTTTTGAAGTACACGAGGGAGAAATATTAGGGCTGTTAGGTCCTAATGGTAGTGGTAAATCAACTACAATAAATTGCTTATTATCTTTATTAAATTATAGTAATGGAAGTATAAAAATATTTGGTAAAGAAATGAAACCGGATTCTTATGATTTAAAGTCTAAAATAGGAGTAGTATTTCAAGAAGTATCTGTTTTTGATGAACTTACTGTTTATGAAAATATAGATTACTTTTGTGGACTATATATTTCTGATAAGGAAACAAGGAAAAAATATATAGAAGATGCAATAAGTTTAGTAGGATTAGAAGATTTTAAAAAGTTCTATCCTAAAAAATTATCTGGTGGTCTATTAAGAAGATTAAATATAGCGTGTGGTATAGCACATAAACCTAAACTTATCTTTTTAGATGAGCCAACTGTTGCAGTTGATCCACAAAGTAGAAACAATATTTTAGATGGAATCAAGAAATTAAGAGATGATGGAGCAACTATTGTTTATACAACACATTATATGGAAGAAGTAGAAATACTTTGTGATAGAGTTATTATTCTTGATAAAGGTAAAATATTAGCAGCAGGAACTACTGATGAATTAAAAGAACTTGCTAAAATAGAAGAAAAAATATCAATAGAAGTAAATGATTTAGAAACTAAATACATAGATAAAATAAAAAAGTTAAAAAATGTTGATGAAGTAAAATATAATGGAAATATATTACTTATTACATATAAAAAAGGCAAAAATAATCTAGTGGAGATTATGGAGTATTTAAAAGAGGATAGAATTAAATATAATAAAATATTTTCAGAAAGACCAACACTTAATGATGTGTTTCTTGAACTAACAGGAAAGGAACTTCGTGATTAATGTTTATACATAACTTTAAATACTCCTTAAAAACTCTTTTTAGAAATAAAGCACTAATATTTTGGACTTTTGCCTTTCCAATAATATTAGGAACATTTTTTAATATGGCATTTTCAAATATAGAAAGTAGTGAAAAATTAGATATTATAAATATAGCAATTATTAAAAATGATGATTTCAATAATAATGAAATATTTAAAACTGCTTTTGAAGAATTAAGTGATAAGAATAATGATGATAGATTATTTGAAACAAGATATACAACTGAGGAAGATGCAAAAAAATTATTAAAAGATGAAGAAATAGTAGGCTATATGAAATTAGTAAATGATGAGCCAAAATTAACCTTTACAACAAGTGGAATTAACGAAACAATATTTAAGTATGTATCAGAAGAAATAGCACAAACAAGTAATATTATAAAAAACTTATCAGAAGAAGAAATAAAAAAAGAGATGATAGCCGGTAATTATAATATTGATTATGAAAGTATTTATAATAGTGTAATGGAATTGACCGAAGAAGATAATGTACGACTTAATAATGTTTCAAATAGTAATTTAGGTTATACAATGATAGAGTTTTATACACTTATAGCAATGGCTTGTTTATATGGAGGAATATTAGGTGCAGTTGCAATAAATCAAAATTTAGCCAATATGACTAATCAAGGAAAGAGAGTATCAGTATCACCAACTTCAAAAGGAAAAATCATTTTAAGTAGTGTTCTTGCTAGTTATATTACACAATTAGTAGGAGTTGCTCTTTTATTCCTTTATACGATATTTGTTTTAAAAGTTGACTATGGTAATAAACTAGGATTAGATATTGCTTTAGCAATGGCAGGAAGTTTAGCTGGATTATCATTAGGAGTAGCGGTTGCAACTACGATAAAGTCAAATGATAATGTTAAAACAGGAATTATTATAGCAATTACAATGTTAGGATGTTTTTTGTCTGGTATGATGGGGATAACAATGAAATATATAATTGATAAAAATATTCCAATTATAAACAAATTAAATCCTGCAAGTATGATCACGGATGGCTTTTATTCACTATATTACTATGACACATTAGATAGATATATTTTTGATATTGGAAGTTTACTTATTTTTGCTTTAATATTGATAGCAATTTCTTATATCAGTTTAAGGAGGCAAAAATATGACAGTATTTAAAACATTTTTGAAAATATTAAATAGAAACAAATTTATCATAATTCTATATACAGTTTTTTTAATTGGATTTGGTGGATTCAATATGCAGACAAGTGATAATAGTACAAACTTTGTTGCAAGCAAACCAGATATTATGATAGTAAATTATGATGAAGAAAAAGGAATTACAAAAGATTTAATAAAATACATAACAGATAATAGCAACATAATAGAATTAAATAATAATGAAGAAGCAATAAATGATGGACTATTTTATAGAGATGTAAATTATGTAATTTATATTCCTAAAAATTATGGTAAAGATTTTATGGATGGTAAAAATCCAGAAATAAATATAAAAAGTACAGGAGATTATCAATCATCATTTGCTGAAATGTTATTATCAAGGTATATTAAAGTTGCAAATATATATCAAAAAAGTATGAAGAATGAAGATGAGTTAATTAGTAAAATAAATGAAACCCTATCTAAACAAAGTGAAGTTGAAATAACTTCTAAACTTGATACAGATAGTTTAGCCAAAGCAACGTTTTACTATAATTTTGCAAGTTATAGCATTTTGGCTTGTTTGATATATGTAATATGTCTAATTCTATCGAGTTTTAAAGATATTAAGATTCAAAAAAGAACTATAATAAGTAGTACAAATTATAGAAAACTTAATAGACAATTACTATTATCAAACAGTTTATTTTCTATAATATTATGGGGTGTGTATGTTGCATTAAGTTTTGTTTTAATTGGAGATGTAATGTTTTCTAATCAAGGAATAATTTATTTAATAAATTCATTTATATTTACCATGTGTGCAACTACTATTGCTTTGTTTATAGGAAATTTAGTTTCAAATAAAAATGCAATAAATGGTATAGTCAATGTAATAGCATTAGGATCAAGTTTCTTATGTGGTGCTTTTGTTCCTATGGAATGGCTACCAGATGGAGTATTGAAAATTGCTCATATTTTGCCATCTTATTATTATATAAGTAGTAATGAATCTTTAAAGACATTAGAAGTATTTAATTTAGAAACAATGCAACCTATTATAACAAATATGATAGTAATTTTGGGGTTCTCAATATTATTTATTATATTAACTAATATAGTTTCAAAAAGAAAACAAAAAATAGGATAAAGGGTATGGGAATTCCCATAGTAGAATTTAATTCTTTTTCTTTTTCAAGTTGTTTAGTTAATATATCTAGTTTTTCATTTATTACTTTTAAATCTTCTTTAAAGTCATCAAGTTGAACAACTTCAGACATATATGCTTTTTTGATTCTTTCTTTTTGCTTAGTTAAGTTAATTATCTCTCGTTCTATATCAGATTTATCAACTGACTTTTCTTTATCTGCAAATAGAGGTTAGAATAACTCATTATACTCATTATAAAATTTTAATAATTGACCAACAATCTTTTCAAATTCTTCTTCAACATAGGACTCTCTAATATTTTCTTTACAATTATCACAACCTTTCTTAGACACAAAAAACTTAATTATTTCTAATTAAGCTTTATCTCAACATCGGTTGTTCCGACGATTTTTACAAATGGAGCAGGTGATGGGAATCGAACCCACGTTATCAGCTTGGAAGGCTGAAGCTCTACCATTAAACTACACCTGCATCAGTAGGCATCTTTAATTATACTAGAATTTCTTAAAATTGCAAGTTTTTCTGCCTACTTTTTAAATAAAAATACTCAATTACCCCATATTTCATACTATTTATGACTTTTTAAATAATTTCTAACTTCTTCAGCATCATCAAAATGTACTTTTTCATGACCTAGTATTTGATAATCCTCATGTCCTTTACCTAGTAGTAAAACAACGTCATCATCCTTAATCATGTCTAAAGCTTTAACTATAGCTTTTCTTCTATCTAATACAACTTCATAATTATCTTTATCTACTCCAGCAAGTATATCATCCATTATCTTCTGTGGATCTTCTGTACGTGGATTATCTGAAGTAAATACAACATAGTCACTCTTTGTAACCGCTATATTACCCATAATAGGTCTTTTCTTTGGGTCTCTATCTCCTCCACATCCAATTAGAGTAATTACTTTTCCATGAACGGTACCAACAAATGCATCAATTATTTTTTCTACAGCATCAGGAGTATGAGCATAGTCAATTACTGCTTCACCCTTACCTACTCTTATTTGTTCACATCTACCTTTAGGTGGATATACATCTTTTGTAACACCAATAATATCTTCTACTTTATATCCTACTAAATGAGCGAATGCCAATGCAGTTAAATAATTATATACGTTAAAACTACTTCTTAAATTCGTTTCAACTTCATATTTTTTATTTTCAACATTTATATCTAATAGAGTTCCCTTTTCCGTATCAGAGTACTTATTGATTTTATAATCCTTACCACTTTTACCAAGTGTTACACAATCTTTATATTTTTCCAACCACTTATCAGCATATTTATCATCTACATTAACAATCATCTTACCTTTTAATCGCTTTAATAATAATAATTTTGCATCTAAATAATTATCCATCGTCTTATGATAATCCAAGTGATCTTGCGTTAAATTGGTAAAAGCAGCTACCTTATACTCTATTCCTTTTACTCTTTCTTGATGAAGAGCATGAGAACTAACCTCCATAATTACTGCTTCACATTTTTTATTCTTAGCAGTTAATAGTAACTCATATAAATCCAATATGTTAGGTGTAGTATTAGGTAATTCAACTACTTCTTCTCCTGGAACATAGAATCCTATTGTTCCTATATAAGCAGTCTTCCTCCCTAGCTTATTTAAAATTTGATAAGTTAAATAAGCTGTAGTAGTTTTTCCATTAGTACCTGTAACTCCTAAAATATCCATTTTATTAACTTCATTAGCATAGTTTTCAGATACATAATCCGTTAACCATTTATTAGTATCCTTTACTATTAACTTTTCAACATTACAATCTACATCTTCTTCAACAACTACTTTAATAGCACCATTTTCAATCGCCTTGTTAACAAAGCTATGTCCATCCACAGTTGCACCTCTTAAAGCAACGAAGGTATCTCCTTTTTCAATTTTACGAGAGTCTATTTTAACATTAATCATATTATTCCACCTCATACAATAATAATATCATAATATTTATTACTCAATTACAATTATTCCACAAAAAAATAATTAATATTTAAAAATCCACAGTTACTGATTTGTTAACTAAATAATGATTTTTAATATAATTTAAACAAGAAAGTATAAGAAGAACAAACTGATTTAAAAATATAATTTTTTTACTCTTGTATTTTATAAATTTTTATATTATTATGTAAACAAGGGTGGATTTTTATGAATAGATTACTTAGTAAAATTAGTTCAACAGAAGAAATTACTAAAGTTCCTAGTACTTTTAAAAAAGGACTAGTTTTCCTATTCTTATCTATTATTACTTTATTTATATAGAAGATATTTTTCCTAAAATATCTTCTTTTTTTAAATAAGTTCAACCCTAGAAGGAGGAGATTTTTATAAAAAACAAAAAAATGATGTACGACATCGATGAGATGCCACCAGTTGGCAAAAGCTTAATTCTTGCCATACAACACGTATTTGCAATGTTTGGAGCAACGGTCCTAGTTCCAATCTTAGTAAATGCTGCAATTAGTAAAGCAGGAGTAGATGGCGAAGCACTATCAATTGCAGTTGCTCTAGTAACTGCAGGCTTAGGAACTTTGATTTATATAGCCTGCACAAGAGCAAAATCACCAGTTTTTTTAGGTAGCTCATTTGCATTCATTGCACCTATTTCTGCAGCATACATAGCAGGAGCTAGTAAAGGTGGTTTAAGCGGTGGCCTTGCTGGGGCTATGACTGGTATCATGGTAATTGGTATTATTTATGTTATAGTATCAATCATCATAAAAATAGCTGGTAAAGCATGGATAGACAAGATTTTACCACCAATAGTTATTGGACCAATGATTATGATTATAGGACTAGGATTAGCAGGAAGTGCTGTTGGTAATATTTTTGACACTAGCATTGCTGTTAAAGGAATTGCTTGGAAAGGTCCAGTAGTAGCACTTATTACTTTCTTAACAACTGCTTTAATTATGACTAGAGCCAAGGGATTCTTTAAAATAATTCCATTTTTAGTAGGAATAGTAGTTGGTTATCTAGCTTCATGTGTTCTTGGTTTAGTAAACTTTGAAGCTGTTAAAGCAGCAGCTTGGTTCCAAGTACCAAAATTCCATATCCCATTTGTTAGTTATAAACCAAATATACTAATTGCTTTAACTATGGCTCCTATCGCTTTAGTAACAATGGCCGAGCATATAGGTGATCATAAAGCATTAAGTACAATAATTAATAGAGATTTATTACAAGAGCCAGGTCTAGATAGAACCTTGATGGGTGATGGACTTGCAACGTTCGTCGCTGGTTTATTAGGTGGACCTGCAAATACAACATATGGAGAAAATACTTCTGTAGTTGGTATGACAAGAAACGCATCTGTTGGAGTAATCGGAATTGCAGCTGTAATTGCAATTATTCTAGGTTTCTTAGGTAAATTTACAGCCTTAGTACAAACTATACCAAATCCAGTTCTTGGTGGTGTATGTCTTTTACTATACGGTTTTATTGCCGTTAATGGCTTAAAAGTATTAATACTAAATAAAACAGATTTCTCTATCAACAAAAATATTATCATAGCATCTGCTATGCTAGTATTAGGCTTAGGTGGAGCTGCTTTCTCAATAGCAACAGGTAAAGGTTTATCAGTTGAAATATCTGGTATGAGTTTAGCAGCTATAGCTGGTATCTTACTAAATTTATTAATTCCTGATGAAGATTCTGAAGAAGAAGTTGTTGTAGAAATAAAAGAAGATACTACCAAAATCAAAGAAGAAGCTATTTCTAAAATTGATGAATTAAAAAGAGCTATTAAAGAAGAATTAACAATAGAGTTAAAAGATGAATTACTAGATGAAATTAAAACTGAATTAGATAAAAGTAACAAGAGTAAAAGAGGTAAAAAAGAAAATAAATGAAAAATGTGATTGAATTAAAACATCCCTTAATTGAACACAAATTAGCAATATTAAGAGATAAAAAAACAGGAACAAAAGAGTTCCGTGAACTAGTAGAAGAAATTGCCATGTTTTTATGTTACGAAGCTTTAGCTGACGCTACATTGGAAACAGTTGAAATTGAAACACCACTTTGTAAAATAAAAACAGGTAAAATAAATGATGATCATTATGCTTTTATTCCTATATTAAGAGCAGGGATGGGTATGTTAGACGGTGTAATTACAGTAATGCCTAACGCTAAAATAGGTCACATAGGAATGTATCGAAATGAAAAAACATTTGAACCTGTTAATTACTTCTTTAAAGTTCCAAAAGACATAGAAAAAAGAGAAGTAATAATAATTGATCCTATGTTAGCAACTGGTGGATCTGCTATCGATGCTATAGATTTATTAAAAAGTAAAGGCGTTACAAAAATTAAATTCTTGTGTATTATATCTGCTCCTGAAGGATTAAAACTTGTAACAAAGAAACATCCAGATGTTAAAATATATACTGCACATATAGATGATCATTTAAATGAAAATAAATATATTGTTCCAGGACTTGGTGATGCTGGAGATAGAATTTATGGAACAAAATAGAATCGCAAATGCGATTCTTTTTTATTTTATACTCATAGTACTTTACAAATACTACTTTCATAAGACTTTCTTAATTCATCTACCCTAAACACTTTAAAAGGAAGACCATTTATAAATGCATATCCCTCTGCTTTTTCTATCAATTTATTATCTTCTTCAATATTTTTACCCGTTACTATTGCAAATATATAAGCGGTTTTTAAAGTTTTACCATTAATATCTCTATATAATATTAACTCTGTTTCTTTATGCTCAGATAACTCCCCTAACGGAGAAGATAATACTCTAAATCTTTTTGAAGATAGTATCTCTAAATTCGCTAACCCTTTATTAGTAGTTATATAAGTATTAGCTGATAATACGATATTATCCTCACTTAAACTTCCTCTATCAAATCCAATTCCAATACAATTCTCCATATCTAAAAGGTATCTAGGATTATATAACGAAGCAGATAATTGATCAGAAGTATTACTTTGATACCATCTTCCTCTGTTATTTTTACCAGTATGAATAGTTTTCATATTTACTGATTCACCTGTTACAAAAGGATTTAATAAGACATCTAATATATACTGCCTTTTTTTATTATATTCCTTAGCTTCTTTTTCACTTAACTCTTCTTCACTTACTACTTTTCTTCTCTCAATAATATTTTTCTTTAATTCTCTTTCAATACCAGGTAAAAACCTTTCCATCGGATCTCTTATAATAACATGTAGTAATAATGGCTTTAATTCACTATAATCAGTAACTTCATAATTACCATCACCACTGTATAAACTATCAATTATTTCTTTTCTATAAACTTTTTCATAATATATTAAGCAATTTTTTATTATTTCTACTATCTTCTTACTATCATTTATTAAAGGTATAAAAGCTAGTTGATTTAAATAATAAAATTTATTTTTATCTTCTAAACTATTTATTCTAGTTATTAACAAATCTAAATCTTTTAATACATATAATATATCTACAGGAATATCTTTTTCCCTTTCATAAATAGCCTTTCTTTGCTCTATATCGGGTGTTTCATGACCATTTTCAATATCTATATAATATTTATCTAAATAACCTCTAGTGAGCTCAAATTCAACCAATTCTTTATTATTAAATAATGTATCTTTGGAATAAACAATAAACATTTTAAAAAATACACTAGATAATACAACTTGATTATGCCTTATATTACCATCTATTTTGTTCTTACCATTTTTTTCAAGAAAAAGATTATTAAAATAAGTATCTAAAACTTCTTTAGTAAAAGGAATAGTATAATCTGCAACAACGAAATCAATTTTTCCATCATAATTATTAAAATCATTCTTAATAAAATTATTGCCATTAATATAATTAAATAATGCATCTTTATACAATTCATATACTTTTTTACTATCTTCTTTAGTAATATTATTATTTAAAAATGTTAATGCTAAATTAGAAGCAATCATTTCTGAATCTGTAAATAGCACACCATATGTCTCATAGTTAACAAAACTTTTAGCCACAAACATAAGCTCTTTACTTTGTAGAAGTTTTTTAACTTTATCCATATATTCTTCCCTAGTCATAGAGTCACTAAAAGCCTTAATCAAAACTTCTTTTCTACTACTGACAATTAACTGAATATATTCCTTACTATAACCTTTATTATTCTAATATAGTTCATTAACGCTATTTCTTATAGGTAAGTAATTAAATTAATCTATCATTTATATCACCCCTAAAATAAAAAAGTATATATAATATACTAATTTATTATATCTTTACAAAGAATTGATCATACCATACCAAGAAAGTATATATTGTCCATATCTTCTTATAACAATCTTTCTTTCTGCTCTTATGATCTTCTAATAATCTATTAATCTTATTAACATCAAAGAATTTACTAGCTATATCACTATTAAATTTTTCTTTAATATTATTGTAAAGATCATCTTCTCTTATCCATTCTCTCAATGGAACAGGGAATCCTAATTTTTTCTTTTTATATGCTTCATTAGGTATTACACTCTTAGCAGCCTGTCTTAAAGCCACTTTAGTAGTAGTTTTATCTATTTTAGCACTATCTGGTAATTTTCTAGCCACCTCATATACTTCCTTATCTAAGAAAGGTGTTCTAGCTTCTAAACCAAACATCATTGTATTTCTATCTACTGCATGTAAGAAGTCTCTAACTAACCAAAAGTAATAATCTATTACTTGTCTTTTTACTAAATTAGATTGATCTTTATATTCGTCATAAAATGGTTTTACTATATCTCTAGTATTTATTTGATTATCTAATTTAACTATTTGTTGAGCTTCCTTATCTCTAAATATACGACCCAAACCAATATTAATATCTTCTAATTTTCTACCTCTTCTATAAACAAAGTTAAACCCTCTAACTTCTGGGAATAATCCTGCTATTCCAGAAGCTGCTCTTCTTATAAAATAAGGAATTTTCATATACCAAGATTGGTCTATCTCTTCACGATATGTATTATATCCACAGAACAATTCATCAGCACCTTCACCTGACATTACTACTTTTACATCTTTAGAAGCAATTTGAGCAACAAAATATAAAGCAATTGCTGAAGGATCAGCTAAAGGTTCATCCATATGATACATAATATTTGGGAATGCTTCCATATATTCTTCTTTAGTTATCGTTTTAGATACATTATTTATTCCTAATTTTTCAGATAAATCTTTTGCATATGATATTTCATCATACTTCGGATTATCATATCCAACTGTATAAGTTTTATCTGGTTTAGCAATAGATACTAAATATGAAGAATCTATACCGCTAGATAAGAATGATCCCACTTCAACATCAGCAATTTCATGATGCTTAACAGAATCTTCCATTGCTCTTTCAATGTCCTTAACAATTTTATCCATATCATCATTCTTAACATCAAATTCCATTTTAAAGAATCTTTTAATATCTATTTCTCCATCTTTATATATTAATTGATAACCTGGTTCTAACCTTTTTACACCCTTAAAGAAAGTTTCAGTAGTAGGTGTAGAATTAAAACATAAATATGCTGATAATATATCACCATTAAACTCTTTATTAAAATCAGGATGATCTAAAAATTCTTTAATTTCTGAACCAAACATAAAAGTTCCATTATTCTGATAATAGTAGAAAGGTTTTATTCCCCAACCATCTCTCGCACAAAATAATTCTTTTTTATTCGTGTCCCAGATGGCAAAAGCAAACATACCACGTAACTTTTTAGTTACTTCATGTCCCCATTCTTCATACCCGTGAATAAGTACTTCTGTATCCGATGTCGTATGAAATTTATATTTTTTATCTAAATCTTTCTTTAACTCTTTAAAATTATATATTTCCCCATTAAAAACAATTACTATACTCTTATCTTCGTTATACATTGGTTGATCACCAGTAGTTAAATCTATTATAGATAATCTTCTATGACCTAAAGCACAATTATCATCTAAATAAAAGCCTTCTGCATCTGGCCCCCTGTGGGCTATTCTATCGGTCATTGCTTTTAGTACTTTTTTACTTGTTTTCTTATCTGTTACATATCCAGCAATACCACACATACTATCACCTACTCATTTATTATATATTCGTAATACTTATTATTCATTAATAATCTACTTACGCTAAATCCATTAGCCACCCTATTATTCATTTCTCTTATATGTTCATCTTGATTTTCTAATTCTTTACCTTCTTTAGGAACAAATCTTCCTCCAGCAAAGTAAGTACCATAATCACTTACCCAGCTTCTATTAGAGAAAATTGCTAATCCAGGATAATTACTTAGTATATCTTTACCAATTATTAATCTGGAATCATAATCTACTCCAAATAAATTTAACAAAGTAGGAAGAACATCTATCTGACTACCAACCTTATCTATTACAATAGGTTTTTCCATACTACTACTCCATAAGAAGAAATTACTTCTATTTACTTCAACAACTGCATCTTTAGTATAACTTGCAATTGAGTTCATCTCATCTATAGTTAAAGTGTATGGATAGTGATCACCCACCATTGCTATTACTGTATTATCTAACTCTCCAGCTTCCTTTAGTTGATTTATTAAAGCTTCTAAAGCTTTATCTAACTCTATTTGTGAAGCCAAATAATATCTTGCTTGAGAAGGTAAATTAGAATCAATTTGATCTAAGTACTTTTTTGCTATATTATCACTACCATTATAAGGAGAATGACCACTAACAGTAACATAATAAGTAACAAAATTTCCATCCTGTCCAACATAATCTGGAACAGTAGCATTCATCATATCTATATCACTAGGTAACCAATTTGAACGTATTCTTTTCTCTAAACCATTACCTATACCCAAATAATTACTAAATCCTAATGTATTCATAGTAATATTTCTCTTGTAATAAGTATAAGTCCAATCATGATATCCATATGCTCTATAACCAAGTTTACTAAATGCATTACCAAGAGCAAATGAAACTCTAGGTTGTTTTTGTTTCCATAATTTCAAAGTCTCTTGAGTAGGAATCAAACCAGTTGTAGCTTGAAATTCACCACCAGTTGTACTTAAAAATACAGGAGAATAAAAATTAGTAAACTTAAATCCCTCATTTATCATTTTATAAAGAGTAGGTGTTCTTTCTTCATCTAAAGCCACTTCATTATAACCTTCAGCTAGAATAAATATTAAATTTTTTCCTTTAAACATTCCTGTATATTCATTCTGCTTAGTTGGAATAGAATTCATAAAATAATCATTTAATGTACTTATTTCTTTATTACCATTATCATTAAACTGTATATCTAATACATTATCTTTATAAACTATCTCTTTAGGAGTTTTTTCTTCTACTATTTTTTCTTTCTTCTTAGGCTTTTCAATATTTATATCACTTTCATATCCCACTAACTGTCTCTTTATATCTATCTTTGCATAATTAATCATTCCAAATCTATCGATAATAGATTCTGCATCATCTATCTTAAAGTATAGTTTATATTCCGAACCGCTTACTTTTCTATCTGGTAATAAATATGCAAATGAAACAATATATGAAGTAATAAACATTAATAACAATGCAACAGTTGTTGCTTTCGAATATCTATTATAACTAATAACTTTAAATAAATTAAGAATTATTAAAACCAAGATAGGTAATAAGAATAAAGTAAACGGGATTATATTACCTACTATAGTATCACTTACTATATTAACAAAATCTAACGCTTGATTCGCCAACCCTATAGTTGAAAATGAAAAAGGCGTTGAAAACAAAGTAAAGAATATTAATTGAGTTTCAAAAAACACAGATAAAATAATAACTATTAAATACATAATTATTTTATTAACTGTCTTGTTAAAACTCTTTGTCAAAATTGTAAATAATAAACATATAGGTAATAAGAATATAATTAAATAAATTAAACCTATATCTAACACTTTTTTTAACATAATATATTTAATGACTAATTCATAGTATATTAGAAAAATACTAAATACCACAAAAGGACTTATCTTTTTATTCTTCATAATATCACCTATCACTACATTATTATATCATTATTTATTACTATTTTATATACTCTATTTTACATATTGTTTTTTTAACAGATACATTCCTAACTAATTTATGATATACTTTTTTTAGAGGTGAATATATGAAAAAAATATATCAAGAAAGTCTTTTAAAAAGTATCATTATTACTACTACTATCGTTTTAGCTATATCTAGTTTATTGGTATTAGTTTATGGTAGCATGGGAGCGAGCGATAATGAAAAACAATTAGAAAGAGTTAATAATTGTATTCACAAGAATGTCGAATGTGAAGAAAAATGGGAAACAAGTGATGATAATGATTGGTGGCGCGATGATTATAAATCAATCACCAAAGACTATGAAATATTATCAGAGAAATATGATCAAGATCAAGCTCTAACTATTTTCCATAGAAAAGGGCATTACGAAGCTAGTACAATTTGGTTTGCCACTTTTAGAAATCTAGAAATAGCAGCTATAGTAATTGGTATATTGACAGGAACAATATTACATTTAGTTTATAAAGCAAAAAAGAAAAGGAATTAAATAATTCCTTTTTTATTTGTTAAATTCACTTAAATCAATTTCATAAATACTTTCAACACTGACTTTATCATCTAAATTATTATAGATAGTCAATACTGCTATTGTATATGTTGGTTCTTTAGCAGTTGTTTTACCTAAAGCTAATACAGCATAGTTATTACCTGATACTAATTGTGACCCTAGTAAAGCAATTGGTATATATTCTACTCCAGACAATTTTTCTAATGCTGTATCAAATACTTTCTTAATCTTTTTGTCTAATTCTTGAGCTTCTGTTTTATTATAAACAGACCATCCACCCGATACATCTTTTTTATCTACTTCATTATCTTTAAATAAATACATATTTAAATCAAAGTCTTCTACAGCTTTAATTGAAGATTTATTTTTTAAATCATTATAAATTACTACTATTTTATAATCTGTACTAGGTTTCTCTGTAACAGTAGTTCCCTTACATAAGAACATATAATTAGTTCCTGACACAACTTGTGTACCTAATAAAGCAACAGGTTCTAGTTCTAAACCATCATAGTTTTCAGTAGCTTTTTCAAAGGCTTTTTGAGCTTCCTTGGGAATGTTTA
This sequence comes from uncultured Mycoplasmatota bacterium, assembly GCA_947305065.1. Classification (GTDB taxonomy): domain Bacteria; phylum Bacillota_I; class Bacilli_A; order RF39; family UBA660; genus Coprovivens. The sequence goes on from CAMZCT010000018.1 coordinate 14,625, forward strand.
GTTCCTTTGCTGAAGTATCAACTTCCCAACCACCAAGTTTTTTTACCATTTCTGGTTCTTTTTCTTCTTTTTTTCCACAACTAGTAACAAATAGTAATGAACCAACTAATAACAACACTAATAATAATTTCTTTTTCATATTATTTCCTTGTATAATCAATCTTATAGAAATGAGTTAAATTTTTATAGATTGATTAATTCCTTTCTATATATTTTAATCTTATTATTTTATAATAAGATTATGCACTGTGGATTTGTTTCTATATTTTTACAGCTTTGACTGTTTTTGGAGGCTCAAACCACAGATTTTTTATTTTAATTGTTGATTAGTTAGTTAACACTTTGATGTTTTATAGGTTCAGCAAGGTTACAAGATGAGAAATTTATGTGGTAAACATACAGTGCTAAAAAATAATCGTTTAAGGAGGTGTTTATAATGATATATGTTGGAATAGATATATCAAAATACAAACACGACTGTTTCATCTGCAGTGATACAGGTGAAGTTATTGTAGAAAACTTATCTTTTGAAAACAATCAAAAAGGATTTCAATGCTTTCTAGACCTATTGAAATCCTATGATAATTCTAATGTCCATATCGGTTTAGAAGCCACCGGACATTATGGTTTGAATTTGAAATTATTCTTAGAAAAGAATAATTATAGTTTTATGGAATTTAACCCTCTTTTAGTTAAAGAATTTTCTAAATCCTTATCTTTAAGAAGAACTAAAACTGATAAAGCTGATGCCATTGTTATATGTCAAAAGCTTATGTCAGTTCCATATAAACCAAATTCTAAACTATTTTATCATAAATATTCTTTAAAGTCACTTTCTAGATTGAGAGAAACTTTAGTTAAGCAAAGAAGTAAGTATATGATTCAAATGACTAATACATTAGATATTTTGTTTCCAGAGTTCAAACCTTTCTTTTATAACAGATTTTCTTCTACTTCTTTATATATTTTAAAGAAATACAAAACTATTGATAAAATTTCTAATATGAAAGATTTTGATACTCTCAACAGACTTTCCCGTGGTAAATTCACTTATCCTAAATTTGTTAGATTAAAAGAATTAGCTAAAAATACTATCGGTGAATCTAATGAATTATTTGAATTTCAACTTCAAACTCTTATTTCTCTTTATGAAGAAATTGATTCTAAAATCGATTCAATAGGTAAACTACTTTCTACAATTATCAAAGATTTTAATCCACCAACACTCTCTATTCCTGGTATTGGTGTGATTTCATGTGCTTCAATCATTTCTGAGTTTGGAGACATTTCTAAATTTAATAATGCTGGTCAAATGTTATCATTTGCTGGTCTAGAACCTGGCGTTATTGAATCTGGTACAATGTCCTCAAAAGGCAAAATGGTTAAGCGTGGTTCTGGATATTTGAGACAATCTCTTATGAATGTTTGTATGGTTATTATTGCTAATAATCATACTTTCTATGATTACTTTCATAAAAAGATGAATGAAGGCAAATGTTATAGAGTTGACTTATCTCATGTATGTCGAAAACTAATTCGGGTTATCTTCATACTTGAAAAGAAAAATATCCTTTTTGATCCGTCTTTATTGAAATAATTGATTTCTCAATTTTTCAAAATTTCACTTTGTGAAATCTTTTTGGCGTGGGTGTCTTTCCGTTTATGACAAACTATTAAAAAGCACTTGACTTATTATAGTTAGCCTCCTATAAATATTATATTACAACTATCCTTTAATCAAACTTAATTGAACCTTTTGTTTAACCAAGTCTATATCATCAACATATACTGTTACAATATCTCCAACATTAACTATGTCATTAGGATTCTTAACAAATGATTTACTCATTTTAGAAATATGTACCAGTCCATCATCATGTAATCCAATATCTACGAAAGCCCCAAAAGAAGCCACATTACGTACAGTTCCTTGTAATTCCATTCCCACCTTTAAGTCTTCTATATGAAGTACATCACTTTTTAAGATTGGAGCTTCTAAAGTATCACGTGGATCTAATCCTGGATTAAGCAATTCCTTAATAATATCTTGAATAGTATAAATATCACTATTTAACTCTTCAGCTAGTTTAACAGGTACTTGCCTTTTTAAAGTTTCCTTAAATTCCTCAGTATTAATATCCTTAATATTTAAACCAAGCTTTTCTAACAATTTAGTGGTCAACTCATAACTCTCTGGATGTATACCAGTCTTATCAAAAGGATTTATTCCATCAGGTATTCTTAAGAATCCTATAGATTGTTCAAAAACCTTATCACTAACTCCCTTTATTTTTTTAATCTCTTCCCTAGAAGTAATTTTCTTTTTTTCTTTATAATCATATATTTTATCTATAACAGATTTAGTTAATCCTGAAACATACTTTAATATACTTTTAGATGCCGTATTAATATTAACACCTACTTCATTAACAACCTTAGTAGTTGTAAAATCTAACGCTTCACCAAGTTCCTTTTGATTAACATCATATTGATATTCTCCAACCCCAATAGATTTAGGATCTATTTTAACTAACTCTGATAAAGGGTCTTGTAATCTTCTAGCAATACTAACTGCACTTCTTTTTTCAACTTCTAAATCAGGAAATTCTTCAATAGCTAATTTAGATGCACTATATATAGATGCCCCTGCTTCAGATACTATTACATATTTACATGGAAGTTTATATTCTTGTATCATTTCTGCACAGAATTTTTCTGATTCTCTAGAAGCAGTACCGTTCCCTATAGCTATAATATCTATTTTATATTTTTCAATTAAATTCTTAACAATTAATTTACTAGCTTTAATATATTCTTCCTGCTTGCTACCATTTAAGAATGGTTTTATTACTATTGAATCTAAATAAGTACCATTTTCTGATACTACAGCTAATTTACAACCATTAACATAACCAGGATCAAAACCCAATACTACATATCCCTTTAATGGTCTAGTTAACAATAAGTGCTCTAAATTAACTCCAAAAGTATCAATTGCTAATTTATCTGCCTTTTCTGTTAATTCACTTCTTATTTCTCTTTCAATACTAGGTAATATCAGCCTCTTTAAAGAATCTTTAATACTTTCTTTTACCAAATCAACAACAAACGATTCATTATTCTTAATTAATTTACTCTCTAAATAACTTTGTATAGCATCATTGTCCATATCTATACCTACAGTAAGTACCTTTTCTTTTTCACCCCTATTAAGAGCCAAGACTCTATAATGTTTAATATATCTTACCCGATCAGAAAAATCATAATACATTTCATATAATTTCTTCTCGTCTTCAGCATTCTTCTTAACTTTAGAGGTAATAACTCCATTCATATAAACATTATTTCTAATCCACTTTCTATATGCTGCATTATCACTTACCCACTCGGCAATTATATATCCTGCCCCTTCTAAAGCTTCAGCCGTAGATTTAACATTTTCATTAACAAATTTACTAGCCATATCTTCTAAACTACCTGAAACAGGGAAAGACATTATCATCTTTGCTAATGGTTCTAAACCATTTTTCAAAGCTTCTGATGCCTTTGTCTTCTTTTTCTCTTTATAAGGTCTATAAACATCCTCAACTTCCGTTAATTTTGTACACTTCATTACAGCTTCTCGAATTTCATCTGTAAGCATTCCCTTTTCATCAATCAGTCTTATTACATCTTCTTTTTTCTCAAGTAAATTCTTTTGATATTTATATTGCTCTTCAATAGCTCTTATTTGGTCTTCATTAAGATTGCCAGTTTGATCTTTTCTATATCTAGCAATGAAAGGTATAGTGGCACCTTCAGCCAACATTTCCAACACTGTGTTTATTTGTCTTTCACTTAAATTCAAAGTCTCTACTAAATATTTTATTACCTCTTCCATTTCAATCACCAATATTTATTATAACAATAAAATCAATAAAAAAAATAGTAATTTTACTAATTACTATTTTTTTAAATACTCATTCTATGACTTCCAATAGTAGCTTCTACAACTTCATCAACAAGATCATATAATTTAACTTCATCTAGTTCTTCTCCTGAAAGATAACGTCGTTCACTATTTTCTGACCCTCGCGAACTTCTAATTAATTGAAGAACGTCATTTCTATAGATATAATTAACCATTATTTTAGGACTGACAGTAGCAAACAATGTTCCATCATCACTGGTTATCCCATCGTAAGGAACATATTCTTTTGGTAAACTTTCTCCCTTGCTATATGTAACTAAAACATAATACTCATTCTTAGCTAATCTAGCAATTGCATTTTTTAAACTTATTTTACCTACCATTAATATATTTCCAGGATAATCAGTAAAGAAAAATCTCTTACCTATTTTTTCAGAAAAAACTATATCGTAATCCATTTTCACTCACCCTCTATTGTAATAATATCATATTGAATAGTTATTATCAATTAAAAAAAAGAAGAATCTATTTTTCTTCTTTTTTCTCAACTTTCTTAACCGGCTTCTCTTTTTCTTTCTTTACCTTTTTTTCTTCTTTTTTCTCAGGTAGTACCGGAGCGCTATTAGCACTTTCCTCTATTATCTTGATTACATCTATAACACCAGTAACTTCAAGTTCTTCATGATAATTCATAGCTAACCCAATTACAAATATATATGATAAATAATAGATCCAGACCATAAGTACAACCAAACTTGCTAACGTTCCATAAAATATAGAATAATTAGCATAATTATTAATATAGAACGAATATACTAACGTTCCTAAAACCCATCCAACACTAGTAAACAAAGCTCCAAAATTAACTCTTCTACTAGGTATTCTTTTGTCAGGAGCCATAGTATATAACAACTTAACAAAGATAAATATTACTAACCAAGAAAAAGGTCCTCTTAAAAATCTTAATATGCTAACAACCATTTCGGTAGTTTCAACATCTAAGTTCAAATAACGTAAAAAGCTAATTATATTATTACCAAATAATGGTACTACTAATACGAATAGGAATAATACAACAATTACTATTTCCATAATTATTGCTTTAAATCGTCTTTTTATAAAACCAGAATCACTTATTCCATAAATCATATTAGAAGCTACAATCATTGAACTCATACCATTGGAAGCTATAAAATACCCAACACCCAAGGAAATAAAGAAAGAAGGTGTAATCTTAGTAGAGTTAATAATAGGTACTAACAGATTAGCATAACTTTCTCCCAATATATTTCCAATTAAAGTATTAATTAAAGTTCCTGATATATTCAAATATGAACAAAAGTAACCAATAAGTGTAATAGTAGGAACAATGGATAAAAACAAGAAGAAAGCTATCTGCCCAGGTAATACTAGCATTTCTGGTCTAGTAATAGATGCTTTAAACCTTTGAAAAAACCTTCCTCTACGCCTCTTTGCCATCTGAACTATCTCCAATAGTACCTTGTTCTAATTTTTTATTTTTCATATCGTCGACAGATTCATTAATTGCATCTTCCAATGTTTTAGCATCATTTAACACCATACTATATCCCACTGCTGCACCATAATCATATGGTAACTTTTTAAATTCTTTATTAAGTTTTCTAATATAACTAACTATTTGTTTTTCTGAATAACCAACTAAATATAATAAGAACTCATTTCCATCCGTACGAATAATATCCGAATTATCTAATTGTGTTCTAACTAATACATTAGCAGCAGCTTTAATCTGTTTATCACCATTGTCATAACCATCAGTATCGTTTATTTCTTGTACTCTGTTTAAATCTATAACAACAGTAGCTTGAGGATAAATAGAATTTTTATTCCAACCAGGCAAACTATCATTCAAATAATTTCTATTCTTTAAAGAAGTTAATTGATCAATATATTTAATCTTATCTTCCTTCTTTATCTTTTTAGCAATTTTAACCTTCTTAGTAGATTTATATAATAGAAACAATAAGGCAGCTACTAAGAATATTATAATTAATGCATATCTAGCTATTCTACCAATAATAGTTCCTGATTTAACAGTAATAGAATGGTTATATATTCCCTTTATTTGAATTTCCTTTGGATCTAAAGTGTTAATATATTTAGCGAATAATAATTCAAATATTTCATTATCTTTTCTTATATAGAAATTATAAGTATCATTAAGTACATTCTCATATCTTATATTATATCCAGACAAGAAATCCTTATTATAATATTCAAAAGATGTCTTATCTATTGCTATTACATAGCCTTTATTTACTATCTTTTTTAAATCACTAGTATTCTCATAACTCTTAACATTTAATCCTCCAACACTATCTAAATGCTTTTCAAGAATACTATCTTTTAAGACGTATATTGGCGTATTACCGAGTGCTCCCACAGAGTTAATTACTAAACTACTCTCTTCTGGAGCTACTACTACAAAAGATATATAATCTAGAGATTCTATTCTATTATATTCCGTATTTAAATTATAATAGTTATAATATACATCAATCTTATTATTAGCTATTGCTTCAGTAAACTTAGCAAAATTTTTATATCTAGTAAAGTTAAACTCAGTTTCACTAAAATCACTAAATTTAGATATATATTCACTTACTATTCCACCATAAGAACCACTAGTTAATATTTCATATGGACTATTATTTAAAAATCCATATTGATAAGTTTTACCTTGAACCTTCTTTAAATCTTTTTCTGAAACAGATAAAGCATTTAAGAAAGTATTTAATTCATTTTTATTGTAAGAATCTTTAAAATCTTCCACCTTATACTTAGCTATATACTTAGAAACAATCGAACTAAATATATCGCCTTCTATTTGTTCATATACCAAATACTTATTTAAATCACTAATATGATAATCAACAAAATAATTTGAAGTTAATATTGAAGATAAATTTTCTTCTAATGGAACAATAGCATATACTATGTCTTGACTTTGTTCTAATGCTTCAAACAATTTTGTTGAAGATTCATAAGGAAGTATAGATATATTAAGACCTGTTAAATAATTTCTTATACTATTTTCATCTGTAGCTACAATACCAACATTTACATTGTTTAATTGTTTTAAAGAACTTATAGAATTAGCACCCTTACTTATTAACACATAGTGTTCTTTATAAACTACTGTTTGATTCTTAGCTACATCAGTAGTAATTTTAAAAGCTCTATCTCCAGGTTGTTCTCCAGTATTATAAGTAATTGGATTTATATCTAAACCATATTCCTTTTTTAAAGAATCTAATAAATCAAATACTACTCCTGTACCATTCTTACCAAGTATATCAATATTATTTACAACATATACACTTTGAATATTATTTGAATTATCAGCAATCCATTCCTTTTCTCCAACATCAAGCTTGTTATCATCGTGCAATATTAGATAAGTTCCTACACCTACTACAGCAAAAATACTCAATAAGATAAGGACTATCAGAATAATCTTTTTTTTCTCTTTTGTCATATTAACTACTCTCCGTTACCATTTTCTTCAGAACTAGTTTCTTCAACAATAGGGTTATTATTATTCCAAACCAATCCAGATCCATTATTGTTTTTAGAACCACTAATTAAAAAGCCTTCTGCATTCTCAGTTGAATCCTCTCTTAATGTAAACATAAAATCATAGAAATTCTTTTCCTCATCTTTAAAATATTCTAATGATTTTTGAGCCATACTTTGAGCTTCTACTAAAGTTGTTGGTGCATCAAATTTCATTGATATATATACAATTTTGCCTGTAACTATAATTTCTGCCTTTTTAACAATCTCTTCAGCAATTAATTTACTTTCGGTATCTTTGATAAAAGATTCCGATAATTTTACTTTTTCTATACCGTCCAATCGATTACCATATTTATCTTTATTTCCTCCAACATAAAAACATTGTATTAGGACAGTTCCAATTAATACAAAGCACACAATAACTAAAGCCATTAATATTGCAAATATTCTATGCTCAGTATATATTCTTTTCAATTTTTTCATCACATACCACCTCTGCATGAGTACTTAAATTATACTACATTATTGTATATTAAGCAATCAAGCTACAACCTTCTTTTATCCTGTATTTCTAAATCACATTTATTCAATAATTCAATTAATTCTTCACTGTTCAACATATCATAAATATTACGAATATAATTCTTTTTCCATTCAATTAATTTAAGTCTTATTTCTTCATCTTTAGGACTATCAAAGTCTACTTTGTCAATTCCCTTAATAATTTCATCAACATATGAAATTAAAGCCTTATACATCGTTGATATAATAACTCGAGCAGGTAATTTTACTCTTCCAGCATTACCCAATTTTATTTCTGCCAAATCATCCAACGAAACATCTTTATATTCCAAAATGTCACTTATCTTATCTCTAACACGTCTAATATAATAATCACTTAAAGAAGTAGCTATTTCTCTTACCGACTCCTCTTCTTTAATTCGTCTTTGAATTTCATCTTCATTTATTTTATTAATAGCAAACTTCTCTTTAACATATTCCGTCATTATATTAATCATGTAATTACTAAATTCTTCTAATTCTCTAGTTGTATAATCATCTAATTTTTTTCCTTTACTTAATTCATACTCACGTGCTTTATCTAATACGAACTCAATTCCCTTACTATAATAATCTAAATCAATCTCTTCACCCTTTAAGGAACTATAAACAGAATTTACTAAACAAATAGACATCAAGGAATTCATAACAGGAAACAACAAGTAATGAAAAGTATAGTCATGATCACAACCAAATTGTAAGGCACCCTCTCCAAATGATTCTTCTACTATTACTCGTTTATTCTTAGCTACGTTTTTTACAAATACTTTACTAAAGCTTCCTTCTTCACTCTTCGTATCTTCTTTAAACCATTTACGATTCTCAACATCCTGTTTAATATGTACTGTATTTGTTGTAACATATGGGATTCTTTTTCCATTAACATTCAAATTATCGACTACTTGTAATACCGAAATCTGACTCATTATTTTCTTAATTTCTACCTCGTTAAATCGTTTCTCTAACAGTTGATTATGTAAAGCTTTTATAATACTTAACAAATCATGGCTCCCATTACAAAAACTCACAAAATTAATATTTCTAAACAATCTCTTATATACACTAATGTCTTTACCTTCAATTTTATTTAATGCATCAACAAAGCTATCTATATCAGCTGATGAAGAAGCATATAAATCAAACGGTACGTCACTAACATCTAAACCTATATTAATTTCTTTTCCTTTTCTAAGTCTTAACAAATAAACAAGACTACTTAAATATCCATTAATGTCCTTCTTATTTCCAAGTGGCACGGCAAAAAATATAAAAGGTCGATTAAAATCTTTTATTGCTTTATCAATAATACCATATGGACTATTAAAAGTTTTCCCAACCTTCTTATACATATTATTCACCTATATTGATTATAATATTTTAGTCATAATTCTTCAATAAAGAAAAAGGAATAAGTCTTAAAAGACTTATTCCCATAAATTATTAGGATATTTTCCTTCTTTTACTAGTTCCTTAATAGCTGTTCTTACACTATCAGTATCTTCTTTATAAGTTACTCCATACCACTTAGCATCAGTTTCTAATACTACTATATCTGCTTTATGCTCTCTATTAGCAAGATCTAATATATCTGGTAATAAAAATTCACATTTTTCAAGATTATCCTCATTATCCTTAAAGAAAGCATCCATCTTTTCCTCTATAAGATCAAATAATGAAGTATCAAAAGCTAACATATTCATCGATACTAAATCATCATCTTCAATATAAAAACTATCAGCACCACTAAGAGGAGATGATTTAATACCCTTCTCATCCTTTTCCATAGAACTCTCAATTAATTCTTTAAACTTACCATTTTCTTGAATTATTAATCCTCTTTTTACAGAACCATTTTCTGTTAAAGTATTATTTACTTTATACCCAATAATACCATATTCTTTATCCTTTTTATTCTTTAAATACTCTGCTGCAACTTCAAAAGCTTCTCTACCATAAAAATCATCTGCATTTATAACAATAAAATTATCTTTAACTACGTCTCTTGCGGCATATATAGCTTGAGCAGTTCCCCAAGGCTTTACTCTTTCCTTTGGTATATTAACCCAACTAGGAATATCATCTAGTTTTTGAAAAGCATATTCTACAGGAATGTGTTTTTCCACTCTACTACCAATAGTTTCCTTGAAAGTATCATAATTTTCTTCTTTAATGATAAATACTACTTTATCAAAACCACTCCTTAATGCATCAAAAATAGAGTAATCAATAATAAATTCATCATTTGGTCCCATTGGTGCAATTTGTTTTAAACCTCCAAAACGACTCCCCATACCTGCTGCCATTATAACTAATTCCATACTATTCCTCCTATACTTTAGTTATACCTTTATAATTTTTCAATAGTTTTTTAATTCCATAAGATTTATTGAAAGCTACTGTTATTATATCACCATTTACACTTACTATTACACCTTTTCCATATACATCATGCTCTATTACATCACCATCTCTGAATTCAACATCATCATCGGTATAATATTTTTTCTTATCTATTTTTTCTTCCTCAAACATGTTTTTATTTTCTACTTCTAATAAATTATCATCTATTTCCTTTATAAATCTACTAGGTGGATTAATAACATCTTTACCATAAAGCATTCTTCTTTTAGCATTACTTATATATAATCTTTCTTTAGCTCTAGTTATCCCTACATAACATAATCTTCTTTCCTCTTCCAGACCTTGCGCTTCAAAGAAAGAATTCTGATGAGGGAAAATACCATCTTCCATTCCTACTAAAAAAACAACTTTAAACTCTAATCCCTTAGCACTATGCATAGTCATTAAAGTAACACTGTCGCTCTCTTCTTGATGCTCAGAAATATCAGCAACCAAAGAGACCTCTTCCAAAAAGTCCTCTAAAGAAATAGACCCTGTTCTTTCCTCAAATGTTTTAGTGATAGATTTAAACTCCTCTAAGTTATCTAATCGCAATTCATTCTCTAACGACTTATTAGCTTCATACTCATCTCTAATACCCGATTTACTTAGTATCTCTTCTATCAAATCTGTTAAAGATAATTCTTCACTATCTTTTATTAATTCTAATATCAGTTCCTTAAAAGCCAATTCTTTTCCTTTGCTAATAGCATCAAACAAAGAAGTATTATTATCTCTTGCCGTTTCTTCTAATTTTTTTATTGTTGCTTCACCAATTCCTCTTTTAGGAACATTTATAACCCTTGTAAGACTTATTTCATCATCTTTATTTAATATCAATCTAAGATAACAAATCAAATCCTTTATTTCTTTCCTATTATAGAAATAATAACTACCAACTACTCTATAGGGAACATTACTTTTTAAAAACATCTCTTCAACTATACGTGCTTGTGCATTAGTTCTATACAATACACTCATGTCATTATAATCATAACCGTCATTATTTAACTTTTTAATTTCATCTAATACTAATTGTATCTCGTGTTTACCATCATAAGCACGTAAGTATTTAATCTTAGTACCTTCCCCTTTACTACTCCAAAGCTTTTTATCTTTTCTTTCTTTATTGTTTTTTATTACCGAATTAGCTGCTTCTAAAATATTATTAGTAGAACGATAATTTTCTTCTAAAGGGATTACTTTAGCATTCTTATAATCTCTTTCAAAATTTAAAATATTTCTAAAATTAGCTCCTCTAAACATATATATAGATTGATCCGGATCACCAACTACAAAAATATTTTTATACTTACCAGCAAGTAACTTTGATAGTTTATATTGAACTTCATTAGTATCTTGATACTCATCAACTAATATATACTTAAACTTATCTTGATAACTCTCCAAAATGTCCTTATGTTCCATAAACATTTTTACAGGTAATAATAATAAATCATCAAAATCCACAGAATTATTCTTCCTTAAAACACTTTGATACTCATGATAAACATCCTTAATAATAGAATCACTACCAGAAGAATAATACTTATCTATTTCTTCATCAGTTAACATATCATTTTTAATACTACTTATCTTATTTCTAACATAAGAAGGAGTTATATCATTAGATGAATATACTTTTTCCTTCATTATTTTTTTTATAATTGATAAGGCATCATCACTATCTATAATAGAATAATTCTTGTCATACCCAATTACATCCGCATTTTCTCTTAATATTCTAACCCCCAAAGAGTGAAAAGTTCCCACAAAGGCATAATTCCCAGGAACCAACTTTTCTAACCTATCTTTCATCTCTTTAGCAGCTTTATTAGTAAATGTAATAGCTAATATATTATAAGAAGGGATTCCATAATCGATAAGCCTAGCTATTCTAGTAGTTAAAACTTTAGTTTTACCAGAACCAGCTCCCGCTAATACAAGACATGGTCCATCAACATGAACAACCGCTTCCAATTGTTTATCATTTAATTCCTCTAAATAGTTCATAGTTGCACCTCTAAGGTATTATAACATTTAATAAAAAAGAAAAGAAGTACAAATGTACTTCTTATAAGTGTTCCATAATAGCAATATTTTTTTCAAGTTTTGCTATCAAATCATCTTTATCATATTTAGAGAATATTTCTTCAAATGAAGTCGGTTCCATTAAGAACATATTGTAAAATCTTAAGAAAGCATCTTGATAATTAGAAACACCTAAATCCCTTAAATAAGAAATATTAGCAAATACTGTTTCCTTCTCATCATTTAACATATCTATTATTTCATTAGAAAACAATTCTTCCATTTCTTTTATATGTTCTTCATCAAATCCCATATTATTGACAAATAATAATTCCTTTTTATTCCTATTTTTCATTATGCAGCCATACCTCCTAAATAAGAAGCTTTCTTTTCCGCTTCTTTAGGAAAATCTATTATCTTTCCCACAGGTCTTCTTGAATTATATAAAGCAGCAACTATTAATAATTCTCTAGCTTCTGATAATAAATCTTCACCATTAGATAATAATGCACTTACTAGGCAACTTAAATTCCTTTCAAACTTATTTCTAGAAACTATAACGCCATTCATTTCATAAGCGTTTTTATTAACTAATTTAGCTTCAAATTCTTTTTCTAATAAAGACTTAAGTTCTCCAAAGACACTCTTTTCTTCATCAGATAATTCAACTGCTTTATAACTTCTATCATCTGCATAGAACTTATCTAAAACTTCTATGAATATAGAACACAAATCATTATTTAGAGATTTTTCTAACGCTATATTACAATCTCTACAAGAACCTATTTCTTCAAGTTCAGGATTGTTAAATTCCTTTTTGAATAAAAAAGGTTTGTATATATAATCTGCATAAACCTCTCCCTCTTTATAATCTGCATTCACTTTCTTAGCATATAATATTCTTTTAAGAATAGTAATAGTATTCATAGCCAACACTTCAGGAGTGCTATTAAGCAAAGCATCCTCACCATTCTCAATTATAGCGTCAACAGATTGAACTAAATCTGCCGGCTTCTTTGAATATACTCCCAACTCAAACTTACCATTCTTTCTTAATAAGCTGATTCCATAATCCTTTAGAATATCTGTATCTGCATCTATATTATCAGAATATCTAGCAAGTATAGATAGGTACGCAGCTATTTCAGCATCATCAGGTTCGATTCCATTATCTCTAAGCACATCCAAAGCCTTAAAGAATAAATCTACTCCATATTTAAAGATAGCCATATATCTCTTATCAAAACCAATTTCGCTATTTTCTAAAGCATTTACATCTTCCTTGATTTTTTCTAAACTACAATCCAAATAATGAACTTCAACAGCAGAAACAATTGATTTTTCTGGAACACCTTTACCTCTTAAATAATTTAATTTAAAAGCAAGATCTGCATCAGTCAAATATGAATAATTACCATCTACGTAATAGAAAGTATCATCTTTTACATTTAATGCTTTTAAAGTCTCAATATTATTTTCTACTAATTTAGTATCTGTAGTATCAATTAGTTTACGTAATCCTTCAGATATTTTTGCATCTTCCAAACCTAATTCATTTTTAGTTCCATCAACAACAATATCTAAACATGCTACTTCATCATTCATTTCTTCTATTATTCTATCTGCAACATTTGATGTATCATCATTATTATCTTTTTCAAAAGAAGCTTCGTTTTCTACTTTCTCTACCGAAGTTTCTTCTGGAACATTCTCTTCCACTTTTTCTTCGATAGCTTGAACATCTTCTTCTACTTCTTCGCTTGGTTCTTCTACATCTGTTGTTAATTCAATTTCTTCATTATCTTTAGTCTCATCAGAATCTACTTCTGGAACATTTAAACCTTCAACACTAACATTGTTAATAGGAACTTCCCTAATAACTTCACCTTCATTAATAGTAGCTAAATCTATCTTATCAGAAATATTTGAATATAGTATTTCTTTTACTTTACCTTCTCTAAATTCTTCTACAACTTTATCAAAGCCATCTTGTGGGAAAAATATTGCCTTAGAAGCGTCTTCAACAAATTTCTCTGGGAATATAATTCCAAAAGTTCTAGCAATGTTTTGAAAAGGAATAAAAGTTTGTTCAACAAAATCCCTATTAAATGATCCATTTCCAGTAACAGATGCTTCTACTAAAGTTTCAACATCCTTAGTAGCTCTTTCAATATTATTTAATATATCTAAATCATTTTTTAATTGTCCTTCTAAAACTGCTCCTTCAGATTCTAACTTATGTAGTCTATCTGACAATAACTTCACATCGTTATCAACTCTGTTTTTAACTTTATTAGTCTTTTGTTCGTCTTCATGAGCTTTCATATAATCATCTAAACAATTTTTAAAACCTAGAGCCTGAAGATAGTCAACTAACAACTTGTTATTATTGAATCTTTTTACATAGTTCGAAAATTCTCCAGGACCATCTTGCATAGTGTTTTTCAAACTTTTAGCAAGATTAAGCTTATCATTAACATCGATAATTTCTTTTTCATTTGCTTCTTTTGCTGCTTGTTTACGATTAATCTCTTCTTCTATAGCAACCAAAACAATACTTCTATTACCTATGTTTGCAAGATTACATAAAAGATAATATATATTTTCTTTGTAACTTCCATCCACTATTTTTTCTGCCATGTCAAAAACACCTCGCCTATGTTTACTATGAATAAATTATACCAAAAAGAGAAATTAATGTAAATCATTAATTTCCCTTATTTTTTTCTTTTTCTATATAAATTAGCCCTCTTTTTTTAGTACTTGGCTTGCTTTTTTTATCATCTTTTTTAGAGTCTACTTTTTTAACCATTTTTGGATTAAACATCAAATTACTGTCTTCTTTTTTATTAATAGTATTTAATTCTTTTAATACCACATCTGCAGAAGATATTGTCTTTTTCTTCTTACTTACTTTATTATCTTTCAATTTTAGATTTCTGTTATCTATAATTGCTTTTGGTTTCTGCTTTTCAACAACCTCTTCTTTTTCCATTTCTCTAATCTTAGGTAAATCCACAGCCTTAGGGCGTTCTATTACTAGTCTAGTATTAATGTTTTCTTTCTTATTACCTAATACGACTTTTTTATCATCTTCCTGTTTTTTACTTATTCTTTTCTTTGCCTCAACTGATTTAACAACTTTTATTTTTCTTCCAATTAAATAATTATCAATTATTTTTTTAGGATCAGTCTTAACTTCTTTTTTCTCTGCTTCTTCTTGAGCATCCTGTTTAATATTTTCTATCTCTTCTCTAGCACTATTCTTTTCCTTTTCAATTTCTTTTCTAGCTTCTTCTTTTTCTTTAGCTATTTCCTTACTAGCTTTTTCTTTTTCCACTATTATTTCTTTTTCTTTATTAATCTTCAATTGTGCTAAATCTATCAACATTTCATTTAATTTAGAAATCTTATCGTCATAATCTTTAATTTTACTAGTTAATTCATCAGTATCTAATACTTCGACAGGAGCTAATACTGGCATTATTTCTCTTATCTTTTCATTTACTTCATCATCATCAGTATCAGGAATAATTTCTTTTCCTTCTATTTTATCTGGTTTTACCAACTTAATTGGTTCAACCTCTACGTCAACATTCTTTTTAACAGTTATAGGTTTGCCAACTTCTACGATACTTTCTGAATAAGGTTCTAAGAACCCTTCTCCCTCTGCTTCTCTTCTCTCTGCTGCATCTTCTTTTACATTGTGAATAGACAGTTCTCTTTTTAGTATCTCTTTTTGCTGTACTTCTAAATTATTCTTTTTAACATATACTGGCTCTTCTATAAGTCCTGCAACGTCATCAACTTTTCTTCTTAAACCAAATAAATCAATTAAATCATAAAGATCTTTAAATACAAATATAAGAATTGGGATTAACAATAACAAAAACCAACCTTTTTTATTTGCTAATAAAAATTGTAACTTTCCTAGTTTAGGAATAATAAATATTTCTTTACCTATAACATTATCAAAAGTAACTAACACCCCATCTGGTTCACTGTTATTATCTCCCTGTGTTTGATACTCATAATTACCGTTCTTAGTTTTTGATATAGCAACTACTCTATGAGTAATAGTCATTCCTTCAGAAGTAGAATTAGTTGAAATATAAGTTATTATATCTCCAATCTCTATGTCTTCTGGTTTATTTACCTTCGTATTAACAACAACATCATATACTTTTATAACAGGATTCATACTAGGACTAACAATTGTATAGAATGACAAGAAAGGTTTATAACTTTTATTATTTTTATTAACCTGAGCCGAAAAAACATATATGACTAAAACAAGAGCAATTAAGCACACTAAAAAAATTACTATATTAAATAGTACTTTGAAAAATTTACCAACAAAATTACTTTTATTTTTCACTTTTTCAGCCATTGAAAAGCTACCCTTCTATTCTCTTTTTATTATAATTTAACTAGTTTAAAAATACAACTACTCCAAGAAAGCATTTTTGTCCATATCAAGACTAACTTGTACTTTTAATTGATAGTTATTATGTATATCTCCATCTATACTATATAACGAAACATTAAAATCTTTTGACTCCCCTGGTTTAATCTCTAAATCATTAAGAGGAACTATTAAATTCCCTGGAACTGCGTCTCTAACAATTTGATTTGCATAACTAATTGTGTACTCATAATTTGATCCATCACCGCTAATATCTACAAACGAAAGATGACAGAAAACTAGATATTCTCCATCATTAGTTATATGAACAACTGTATTATTACAACCAGATTCATTACATCTCAATAAACTTCCATTAGAATAAGAAACTATTAATGTTTCATAAGCAATATTTTCAGAAGAATCAGATGTATTTTTATTGATTATATTTTTAACTTCAGTATAAGACCTATATGAAAAAGTCAAAGACAAAACAGAAGAAAAGGCTATAACACTAATAACAATAAACAACAAAATGTTTTTCATTTTCCTTTCGTTCTTTTCTACCATCGAAAAAATTCTGTTTTGTTTTGAAAGCCCATTTTGTTCCTCCATAACAACACACCCTAACCGACTACTAAAACATCTATATCAGCAGTAAACACATTACTTGTCTGCTCTAAATAATTACTATTATATCTCACCCTTATTCCACAACTAACAGTTTTGTTAGAACTAACAACTAATGGGGAAAGAATAACTTTTTCCTCACTTGAAAAAGGCATACTTTGATTATCTATTACAGCTCCATTATCACAATTTACAGAATAGATAAAATTCTGATAATCTATTGGATTCCAATCATTTTTAACATTATCCCATTTTATTTGAAAAGAAATATCATCAGAATTATCATTTGTAATACTAACCAAATAATTAGCATCAAAGCCAGCACCAATATTTCTAATATCAACATGTTTACCATTTTCATAAACAATCATACTCTTCTTATACTTTGTTATCTTACTGGTAACAGAGTTAGAATTAACTCTCGTATGATTATTATCATTAAAATAAATTAACAAAGAGGAAAACAAAGAGGTAGTAAAAGTGAAAATTGATAAAACGCATAAAATCCAAAGCAACTTCCTCTCCATAATTATCACCCTTTATTATATTTAATAATAACAAATTATCAAATCATTATCAAGTTATATAAACGAAGCCTTGAAAATGGTTTTATAAAATTATATAATTAGCTTAGGCAGAAAAAATACTTTTAATGCTAAATACAATTATAATTGGAGGGAAATTATGGGATTAATAAAAGCTTTAACATCATCTGCAACAACTGCATTAGGCGATCAGTTTAAGGAGTTCGTCTCTTGCCCTGAAGTAGATGACAAAACCGTAATAATAGCACGAGGAAACGTAAGTCACGGTGAAGGTAATAAAAAACCTAGTGCTGGTGTTATTTCAAACGGTTCAAAAATTGCTATCCCACAAGGATGGGCAATGATGCTAGTAGATAACGGAAAGGTTGTTGAATTCTCTGCAGAACCAGGAGAATATATTTATGATACTAGTTCTGAGCCAAGTATTTTTACTGGTGGTTTAGGAAAAGGTATCATTGATACATTCAAAACAATAGGAAGCCGTTTCACTTTCGGTGGACAAACAGCAAGGGATCAAAGAGTTTACTATGTTAACTTACTAAATGTTACAGGTAACAAATTTGGTTCTCCACAACCTAAGAAGATTACAGATGAAAAATACGGAATATTAGAGGTAACATTCTTTGGAGAATATGCATACAAAGTAGAAGACCCAATCAAATTGGTAAATACTGTTATTGGTGCTAATCCAAAAGATGAAGTTACATTCTCTGAAGTAGTTGGGGACCAACTAAAAGCAGAATTCTCTGAACAGTTAACTAAAGCTATTTCTCAAGTTATGAGAATCAAAAAAGTTTCATTCGGAGATATGGGACTATATGGTTCTGATTTATCAGATCAAATGAACAATGAACTATTAAAAGATTGGACTGATAAATACGGATTCAAAATTACAGATGTATCCCTAGGAGATATAAATGTTACAGAAAAATCAATGGAAAGAATTAATAAAATTGATGATGCAACTATCTTCTCAAATGCAAACTTACAATCAGGCTTAATGGCTTCTGCTACTGCTGATGCTATGAAAAAAGCTGCTGATAATAAAAATGGTGCAATGATGGGATTCGCTGGATTAAATATGGCACAAGGTGCTGGTGGAGCTGCTATGAATGCTGCAAACCAAAATGCTCAAGCACAAGGTGGTATGGTAGCTGGTGCAGTTACTGGTGGCAAATTCTGTCCTAACTGTGGAGCTCCTACAAATGGCGGAAACTTCTGTTCACAATGTGGAAATAAATTAAATTAAAAAAAAGAGCAAAGAGAAGTGATTTGAAAAAAATCTACACAAAATAAAAAGTGTGTAGATTTTTTATGTGTTAAAATTTAAGAAAGGAGAATAATATGGCAAGAGAATATAGAAATTTTTCTAGGGAAACTAAAATTAAGGCAGTAAAGATGATTTTAGAAGATGGTAAATCTCAAATGGAAGTAGAACGCTCAGTATTAGGTAAAAAAAAATGTACTGGGACAATTAACCGATGGATTAGAGAATTTATTCAGGAAGGCGAAAATAATGCTTTTAGAAAAACTAAAGGATTGAAAAAAAGAGAAAGTACTGAAGAAAATATGAGATATGATATCCTAAAAAAATTCGACGCCTTCCTGAAAGAGGAAATATCTATAAATTCAAATTCATCGAAAAATTCAAAGAAATCTATCCAATAAATATAATGTGTGAAGAACTAGAAATATCTAGAGATGCTTATTATAAATGGGCAAAAAGAAAACATATTAAAAATAGATATGTACTAAATCATGAATCATTAAAACCATTGATTAAGAAATATTATAATTTATCCAATGGTACTGCCGGATATAGACAAATTAAAAATCAATTAGCTGAACATGAAGGATTGGTAATTACTTATTATATGGCTTTCTTATTAAAATGTAAGATTATGAAATTACCTGAAGTTAGAAAGAAAAAGAAGAACAAAGGAAAATATACAGTTACTACTAAAGAAAATGAAACTAGATATACTTATGAAAATATAGCTGAAAATATAAATATAGATGATATCTACAAAGTAATATCTACGGATACTACAGAAGTAAAATTAGAAAAAGAAGGAAAGCAAAATGTATCTTTCTTTATAGATGTTTATAGTTCTGAAATATTATCTGCTTGTATTGGTAAATCATTAGACAATGATTTTATTGAATATAATCTGGAATTATTAAAAAATAGTAATTATAAATTAAATAATATGATACTACATTCAGATCGAGGAGGAATGTATAAAAGTGGAATATACAAAACAAAAACCGCAGAGATGAATCTAAAACCAAGTATGTCTGCACGTACACATAATCCTTAGATAGAAACTCTCAACGGCCAATTTAAAGACTTCATTAAGAGCGATAATCCCAAAACCCTTAATGAACTACAAATTGTATTAAACAAATTTGTATACTATAATAATAACATAAAAATCAAAAATAAACTAAAAACTACACCGATTAATTATCGATGTAGTCATAGTTAGAACTTTTTATTTCGTGTATAAATTTATCAAACCAGTTCTAATGCTCTTTTTTTATTGCTTATTTTTTAAAACTTCACTAAACCACAATAAATCCTTCTTTTGTTCAGAATTTAAACAAGCGTAATTATTTAACAAGTAATTAATATCCTCATCTATTTTATCGTTCATAACTTGTTTTAGAGGAATATCTTTATCAATACGTCCTAATAGATAATCGGTTGAAGTATTAAGGAAATCTGCAATTCTCACTAAGGTCTCTGCACTAGGCATAGCTCTACCAGATTCATAAGCACTTATTGTCTCTTGTGAAACGTCAATCCCAGTACTTAATCTTATTTGGGTAATATTTCTTTTTTCTCTTATCTTCTTAATATTATTCATAATTCACCTTCTATAATATATAAACTCCATCAATATTATAATACTAAAATAATCAATATTTTGTAGTAACTTTTTCTATAATAAAATATGTATTATATTTATATTTAATAAAACAAAAAAAGGATTAAATTACTTTAATCCTTTTAAATTCGTATCACCTTTGACCAGCTGTATAATTCTTAGTTACAGTCTTAGTTCTACCTGTAAATTCCCATCCCTCTAGATAAGATTTTTCACTCCAAATATATTTATAAGAAGTTGTTGTATACTTACTAGCTGTTGCAGAAATAGTAACAGTTGTTTCTTTTGTACATAATGAATCTTCTTGTTTATAATCAGGAGGACAAGTATATCCTATTATAGAACCGTCAAGATTTTTAATACATTTATTACCACTTAAGATTGCTTCTGGGTCTGGACAATAGTATGTTCCTTCACCTGGTATAGTCTTAGAACATGTCATTGATTCTCCTTCACCATTTGCAGTGTAACCTTCTGGACAAGTATATTTATAAATAGTTGTAGATGTAGCATCTATCTTTTCAATACACTTATCTCCTTCAAGTTTTTGTCCTTCTGGACAAGTATATGTATCTCCACCTGGTACTTTAGTTGGCTCATCAGTTAAAGTACAAGTTTGGTCAAGTAATGTTCCACCATTTGGACAAGTATATGCTCCTTGACCTTCTTCTTTTGTTGCTTCATAAGTCAATTTACATATTGTTCCTTCTAATTTATATCCACTTGGACAAACATCAGTAACTGTTGAAATTGCAGGAGTTGTAATTTTACATTTTGTTCCTTCTAAAGTTCCATCATTTGGACAACTGTATTTATTATTAGGAGTTGCATCATAAGATGATGAAGTTCCTTTTGTACATTTTGTTCCATTTAATTTATATCCACTTGGGCAACTATAAGTTGTTTTAGGTGTTGCAGGAGTTGAAGTGGATTTATCACATTTTGTTCCGTTTAATTTATATCCACTTGGGCAACTATAAGTTGTTTTAGGTGTTGCAGGAGTTG
>CAMZCT010000019.1 GCA_947305065.1 uncultured Mycoplasmatota bacterium
GAAAAAAATAGTATTAGTGAAAATCTCACCAACACTATTTATAATACAACCAAAACTAATTCATAAGAATTAGTTTTTTATATGGTGAAACTAAAATTGTAATAGTTTACTATACTATTTATTCTATTTTATATCTATGGTATAATTATCGGACGAGTGGAGGGGTAGATATGAATTTACCTGATATAAAAGAAGCAAGAAAAAGAAGTAAAAAAGAAGTAGAACATATTTATTTAGATCAACACTATGATAATAGTACTTTTAAAAATAAAAAGTATTTTTTAAGAACTTATGGTTGTCAGATGAATGTTCATGATTCTGAAGAAATTGCCGCACGATTAGAATCACTTGGATTTAAAGAGACAGAAGAATTAGACGATGCTGATATAATTATTCTTAATACTTGTGCAATTAGAGAGAATGCTCATGATAAATTATATGGCTTTTTAGGTAGATGTAAACATGCAAAGAGTATTGATAAGAACAAAATAATTGGTATATGTGGGTGTATGGCTCAAGAAGAGGGCGTTGTTAATGAATTAATGAAAAAGCATCCTTATGTAGATATTGTTTTTGGTACTCATAATATACATGAATTACAAGATTTAATACTTGAAAGAAGTAAAAAACAAAATATTCGAGTTTATTCTTGTGAAGGAGATGTCTATGAAAATATTGAATATAAAAGAGATTCTAGTGTTAAAGCATGGGTAAATATTCAATATGGTTGTGATAAGTTTTGTACTTATTGTATAGTACCTTATACGAGAGGTAAGCAAAGAAGTAGAAAGAGTAAAGAAATAATTAAAGAGGTAAAAGATTTAGTTAAAAAGGGATATAAAGAAGTTACTTTACTTGGTCAGAATGTTAATGCATATGGTAAAGACTTGGAAGATGAATTATCTTTTGCTGAATTATTACAAAGTGTAGCAGATACAGGAATAGAAAGAGTAAGATTTGTTACTTCTCATCCTTGGGATTTTACTGATGATATGATAGATACAATAGCTAAAAATGATAATATAATGAATTATATTCATTTACCATTACAATCTGGATCAGATAATATTTTGAAAAGAATGGGTAGAAGGTATACTAAAAAAGAATATCTAGAATTATTTAATAAGATAAAAGATAGAATAGAAGATGTAGCTGTTACTACTGATATAATTGTTGGTTTTCCTAATGAAACAGAAGAAGATTTTAATGATACTTTAGATGTAGTTAATACTTGTAAGTATGATAGTGCTTTTACATTTATTTATTCCCCTAGAGAAGGGACACCAGCAGCTAAGATGGAAGATAATATAGATATGAAAACTAAAGAAGAAAGATTACAAAAGTTAAATGAATTGGTAAATAAGTATTCTTTAGAAAATAATAAGAAATTAGAAGGTAAAATTGTTAAAGTATTAGTTGAGGGAACATCTGAAAAAGGTGAGAATAAAGTGTTTGGTTATACCGAAACAATGAAGTTAGTAAATGTATCTAATGCTAAAGAAGATATTGGTAAAATAATAGATGTTAAAATAACAGATGCTAAAAGCTTTAGTTTGGACGGAGAAAAGTGTAAATAGTAAAAAAACTTATACTGAATAGTATAAGTTTTTTGTTATAATAATATTAGAATGAGGTGTTATTATGAAAAAGAAAACTAAACATCTTTTCTGTGACAGTATGTTAAGTTTAGTTTTTTTTATAATATATTTTGCAATAATTGTTATTGTTAGTGAAGAGACTGGTTCGGGACTAGGTTTGAAGTTTTTTGTAACGTTACTTAGTTATTGTTCATCCTTAGTTTTACCAGAATATGTAGATGCAAAATACAATAATAAGGGTAGTAAAATAGTAATGTGGTTAACAAGAGTTATGTTTTTGTTAGGAGTTATTTATGCTATCTATGATATTACTCGACCATGTGGTTGGTTTTGCTTTAGAGGAATTAAAGGTTTTTTAGCTCTATTAGGTTTAATTATATTTCCTTTAATAATAGTTATAATTTATATATTAATAGTTATAATTTATATATTAATAATATGGATAATTAATAAAAAAAGAAGTCGATAAGTAATGACTAAATCTAAAAACAAGAAAAGAAAGATAATAGTAAAGTATGATTGGTTAATGATATTATTTTTAGTAGTAGATGTAATACTTAAAAGATAAAAATAATGTTATTAAATCTTTATAAATTAATAAAAGCAAAAGAATAGAACAACTATTCTTTGTTTAAAATAGTTATTGTTACAATTGTAATTAATTGTGATAAATGATATACTATTAGAAGATGGTGATAATATGAAAGAAATGATAAATGCTTTTACTTTAAGAACTGTTGATAGTGCAATTGAAGGTTTTATGGTAGAGCATAATGATGAAATAACAAATGGGGTTAAGGATTATTTAAATAAGTTATCGGAAGAAGAATTATTGGAAGTTAAAAAGTTTTTAAATAAACTTTTGAATTACTGTTATGATGGAAAGTTATATGATGAAGAACTAAATGAAGAATATGAAAAAGTTAAGAATTTAGATGATAAAGATAAATTTTTATTAAAGGAGACAGTTATATATTTTATAGGAAGATTACCTATTAGTTGTGATATGGATTTGTTAAAAAAAGCATATAGTATAGATAATGATAGATATATAAAATTAAATATCTGTTTTACTAGTTTAGAATCTTTTGATGAAGAGATAGAAATGGATTTTGTTAATAAAGTTCTTGCAGATGCTGAATATGATTTAATGATTAGATCTTGGACTATGGCTTTCTTTAAGAATGTAACTGATCCTTATGAGTATAGAGATAGTGAAAATGATGATTGGACAGTAGCTAAAACACCAAGAATTAAAAGATTACGTATTAATGATGAAACTGATCCTAAATTTAAAAAAGCTATGGCTTTTAGATTGTTAGATTTAGTTGTTTTATATTTATTTGTTAATAATAGAAAAGATGATTCTTTAACTGAGGAAGAAAAACTAGTTATTGAATCTGCTGATATTAAATATGAAAAATATTCGGATAGTAAAAAAGAATTAATGGCTAAATTAAAGAATATGATTTTAAAAAAATAATTCTTAAACGTTTGTTTCCCATTGGAAAAATGATACAATGTTAATTGGGAAGAAGGTATTAAAAATGTCAAAAATAAAAAGTGTACATGCAAGAGAGATATTAGATTCTAGAGGTAATCCTACTGTTGAAGTAGATGTAATTACAGAAAATGGTGTATTAGGTAGAGCATGTGTACCTAGTGGAGCTTCAACTGGAGAAAGGGAAGCACTAGAACTAAGAGACGGAGATAAAAGTAGGTTCTTAGGTAAAGGAGTTTTAAAAGCAGTAGCAAATGTTAATGACACATTAGCTAACGTAGTTATTGGTATGGAAGTATCTAATCAAAGAGAAATAGACGAAGCTTTGATTGCTGCCGATGGTACTAAAGATAAATCTAAGTATGGTGCTAATGCAATACTTGGTATATCACTTGCTGCTTGTCATGCAGCTGCTATTGAAGCAGGTTTACCTATTTATAAATATTTAGGTGGAGAAGAAGCTGTTACTTTACCAGTACCTATGATGAATGTATTAAATGGTGGATCTCATGCCGACTCATCTGTAGATTTCCAAGAATATATGATTATGCCTGTTGGGGCAAAGAATATTCATGAAGCTATACGTATGGGAGCAGAAATATTCCATAATTTAAAGAAATTATTAAAAGCTGATGGACAGGTAACTGCAGTTGGTGATGAAGGTGGTTTTGCTCCAAATCTTAAAGATAATGAAGAACCATTAAAATATATTGTAAAAGCTATTGAAGCTGCTGGATATAAACCAGGTGAACAAGTTGCTATAGCAATGGATGTAGCAGCATCAGAATTTTATAATACTGAAACAAAAATGTATGAATTAACACATTCTAAGGGTGGAACTAAAACTACTGCTGAAATGATAGATTGGTTAGAGGAATTAGTTAATAAATATCCTATTATATCTATTGAAGATGGTCTTGGAGAAAGAGACTGGGATGGTTGGAAAATACTTACTGATAGATTAGGTAAGAGAATACAAATAGTTGGTGATGATTTATTTGTTACTAATCCAACAATATTTAAAGAAGGTATAGATAAGGGTATAGCTAATTCAATATTAATTAAACTAAATCAAATTGGTACATTAACAGAAACTATAGAAGCTATGAAAATGGCTAAAGATAATAATTATACTGCTGTAGTATCTCATCGTAGTGGAGAAACAGAAGATACTACTATTGCTCATGTAGTTGTAGCATTTAATGCAGGACAAATTAAAACAGGTTCTATGAGTAGAACTGATAGAATTTGTAAATATAATGAATTAATGAGAATTGAAGAAGAACTTGGAGATAAGGCTAAATACCTTGGAAAAGATGCTTTTTATAACTTGAAATAGAGAAATCTATTTCTTTATATTTGCAATTTTTTAAAGTTGGCGTTAGAATAGGCGAAGCAAAAAAAGAGGGGGTAAATAAAAATGAATCCTAAACTCAAAAAATTAGTTACTATGGGATTAATTAGTAGTATTTTAATTTCGACGAAATGTTATGGGAATGAAATAGAAGGATTATTATCAAGTTCTAATTGTTCTTATCCTGTAACGGAAGGATTAAGTGGATTATATAGTGGAGTAACTGTAAATGAAAATGGTAGTATTCAGTGTTCTTATTCGAATAATAATAATTCTGATAAAGTAAATGAATCTACAACAGATGATAAAGATTATGAATATTTAAGTAGTCCAGTTAAATCAGCTGTTGTGAATTATTCTAAGGAAATAAGAGAATCTATTGAAAGAAAGATTACGGAAGATTTATATATGACTATTGTTAAAGATAATATTGATGGTAATGATGTTTATATTAGTCATATAGTTGTTAATAATCCTGAGCAAATGGAAAAATTAGTTGCTAATGGAGGATATAATAGAGGGACAGAAACTGTTTCATCAATGGCAGCTAAAGCTGGTGTGGTATGGGCTTGTAATGGAAGCCATTTTAATTTAAGTAATCACAGTACACAGGATTATAGAAATAACAACATTGCAATTGTTAATGGTAAGATAGTTCATGATGGTGGACGTTCTGTTGGTCACGAAATTTGTTATAGTAAAGATGGAAGATGGTTTACGGCACCTAAGGGAGCATCAGCTCAAGATTTATTAAATATGGGTGTAATAGAAACATATTCATCTTTACAAATGCCAATATTAGAAAACGGTCAAGTTACTCGAGCAGCAAATTCAGCTGAAGTAAGCGAAATGAATAAGTCGTATAACCGAACTATTATTGGTCAAACGGCAAGTGGAGAAATATATGTATTAACAGGTTATACAACAACCAAATCAGCTGCCGAATACTTAAGAAGCAAAGGATGTTTTTGGTCTAAGAGTCTGGATCAGGGTGGCAGTGTTACTCTTTATGCTAACGGCCGAGTTATCAACAATCCTACTGATAGCAGTGGTGAAAGAGCTGTAATAGATGGAATTGGTGTTTTGAAATAGAGTAATCTATTTCTTTTTTTGGCTATATTTGGTATTATAAAGTATGTAATATAATGGTTAGGTGGTATATATGAAAATAGACATGATAGATTTAAGATTATCAGATGATAGAAAAATATTTAATAAATTACAACCTATAATAAATGAAAACCTAGATGGCTTGAGACGATCTAATATATTAAGTTTAAACTACGAATGGACACATTTGTTTATCGCAAAAGAAAATGGAAAAATAGTGGGCTTTGTTTTGATTCGTCGTTCTTCTTTTGATCAACATAATACTGGTTTTGAAGAATACTATTATATTTCGGATATAGTAATGTCTAAGGCTTATCAAAATAAAGGATATGGTACACAATTATTAAAAAAGGTATTAGGTGATATTAAAGATTTACCTGTTGTAGCTTCAGTAAGAGATGATAATGTAGCATTATTAAAGCTATTTAAGAAATTTATGATGATTTATAATCAACGTGGTAGATATTATAGATTTATGGATGAAACACATTATGAATTAAGAGGAGATACTATTAGTTGGAAGTTTAGATTATGATATTTGCAATTATTAGGTGATAGAGTTAAAATATATAGCGATTTAGAACAAGGGATGTGATTGTAATGAATAAAAATGTTAAAAGAATTGTTATAGCTGGTATGGTTACTAGTTTGTTATTATCTGTTAGTGTTAGAGCAGAAGAACTAGGAGCTGTTAGAATTGGTCCTGCTCAAAGTCCTATTGTTAGTGAAATTGGTAAGCATGAAACCAGTTTATCGACTTCAGAAATCGATGAGTTTTTAAAAGAGTTATATGGTGATTCCGTTGAAACAGAAGAAGAAAAAAAATATACTCCTACTTATATCGAACCAAGTACTGAAGCGGAAACAGAAAAAATGGTAGATGATTTAGAAGAGGAGATTAATAAAGAGGTCGATGAAGAAAAATTAAATAATGCTGATGAAAAAGTAATCTCTTACTTTGATGCTGCTAGAGAAAGATTAAAAGAATATGCTCAAAGTGAAGATTATGCTACTTTAAAAAGAGAGGCAAAAAAAGTAGTTACTGATGGTATTGATTTCTTGTTCTATGATGGAGAAATAGATGGATTTACTAGAAAACAACTTACAGAAGAAGGTAAAAAGGATGTAATGAATACTATAGAAAGTACAGTTTCATTCCTTGATGAACACTTCCCTGGATTTACTGATTCTTTTGGACATAAATATACATCTGTTAAATTGTATCTAGATGAGAAATTTGTTGGTTTATTAGATAGAATAAGAGGATGGGTTGGAGAAGATGCTTCTGAAGCTTTTGGACAAAGTTCTTCAAATCTTTATGATGAATTTGGTGATTCCATAGATAAATTTGTTGGTATTATAGATGGGAATTATCAAGAATGGAAATTAAAAAAATAAAGCTCTTAAGAGCTTTTTTTTGATGTGATTTTATATAATTTTGTTATTATTATAATAGGTGAAATGTATGAAAATAATGAAGAGAAGAAAATTCGTTAATCATAAAAAAAGAGTCATGTACTTTTCTTTATTCTTTATGTTGCTTTTTATTAGTGTAGGATATGCTTATTTAAGTGCAGCTCTAAAACCTGCTATTTTTCTTAGAGCAGACAGTGTTATAAAGACTAGATTTGGTTCTAAAGTTGATCTTTGGATAATAGAATAACTTTTAAGTTATTCTTTTTTTTGTTATACTTTTTATAGGAGGATGGTTTTTAATGAGAATTATTTCATGGAATGTAGCAGGTTTTAGAGCTGTACTTAAAAAGGGATTTGAAAAGTTTTTCCACAAGATAGATGCTGATATATTTTGTATAAATGAAAGTAAAGTTAATTTAGATCAGTTTGATTTTAATCCAAGAGGATATAAGATGTATTTAAATCCGGCGAAGAAAAAAGGATATAGTGGTATTTTAGTATATAGTAAGATAGAACCTTTAAGTGTTAAGTATGGTATGGGAATAGAAGAACATGATCAAGAAGGTAGAATGATTACTTTAGAATATGAAGATTTCTATTTAGTATCCGTATATGTACCTAATGTTAAAAGAGATTTATCAAGATTAGATTATCGTATGATATGGGAAGATGATTTTAAAAAATATGTTAAAAAATTAGAAAAGAAAAAACCAGTAATTATATGCGGGGATATGAATGTTGCTCATGAAGAGATAGATATTAAGAATGCTAAAGCTAATAGAGGAAATGCTGGTTTTACTGATGAAGAAAGAGATAAGATGACTAAGTTATTGAAAAGTGGCTTTATCGATACTTATAGATATTATAATCCGGATAAGGAATTATATACTTGGTGGAGTTATTTAGGGCATGCTAGAGAAAAAGATATAGGTTGGAGAATAGATTATTTTCTAGTAAGTAAAAGTATTATAAAGAAGGTAAAGAATGCAGTGATATATACAGATGTAATGGGTAGTGATCATTGTCCAATAGGTATTGATTATGATTAAGAAAATATTAGTTTTAGTTTTTAGTTTATTGTTATTATGTGGATGTAACAGTAAAGAAAAAACTATTTATGAATACTATGTAACGGTAGATAATATTGATGTTAAAGTGGATTTATTGTTTGATTACTTACGTGTTTCTTTAGATAATTATAACGATATAAAAATTGAAGATAATAAGAAAATATATATTTATAATGATATGGAAATTGAAACTTATAAAAAAGATGGTTTAGAGAAAGTGTTAGGATTTTGGTTTACTTCAAATAAATATAATACTAATGAAGGGGTTAGGATAGGAGATAACATAGATAAAATGGTATATGTATATGGGTATAATTATGATTATAATAATGGAATATATGTATACAGATTAAATAATAGTAGTATTACATTTGTAACTGAAAATGGTATAATAAAAGGGATAGAGTATAATTTGGTATAGGTGATAAAAATGAAAAAGAAACTTAATATAGTTATTTCTTTAATAGGAGTTATTTTGTTAGTATTAGGATATTTAGAATATAATAAATATCATAATGAACAAAATTCTTATGGAGTAGTTGAAGCTACTATAAATGAAGTAAAAGTTAATGGTGATAGAACTATTGTAGGTTTTGAATTTTTATTAAATGAGAATTATTATTTTACTAGTATAACTACGGAAGAAAGTTTTGAAGTAGGAGATAAAGCGAAGATATTTTATTTAAAAAATAATCCGGAATCTTGTAAATTGAGTTTAATGACAGCGACTAAGGCATTTATGTATTTCATATGTGGAATATTAATATTCTTATTAGGATTTGTAATGGTTGTGAAAAGATTCTTGATAAATATTAGGATTAAACATTTAAAAAAGAAAGGTTTGTTAGTTAAAGCGACAATACAAGAGGTTTTAGTAGTAAATAAGAATAGAGGTAAGAATCCTTATAAAATAAGAGCGTGTTATAATAATCCTCAAGATAATAAGAACTATTTCTTTGTTAGTGAAGAGGAAGAAACAGATTTGAAGGATTTAGTAAGTAAAAACAATATTCAGTATATAAATGTTTATATTAACAAAAAGAATACTGACGATTATTATGTCGATATAGAAAGTATTAAATTATGAAGAATAAGAAAGCAATAATAAGTATAATTATAGTATGTCTTATATTGAATTTATTTTTTATACTTGGTGTTATAGTACCAAGAGTACATATGAAGAATGTTAAAAGAAAAGAAGAGATAAGACAAAGAGAGTTAATTAAGAATGCTAAAATAGAAGTAACATTAAAAGATGATTTTAATATACCTTTTGCTAAAGAAGTAAAAGTATCAGATATGATAGAGAGTATAAATGGGGAAATAGTTAATGATAAGCTAATTAATACATCTTCTTTGGGAGTAAAAGAAGTTAGTTTTGAGTTTGTTAACGATGAAAATATTAAAGTACCTTATAAATATAATATTAATGTATTTGATGATGTACCTCCTCTTATATGGATGGGAGGAACTCTAGCAATTGAAAAAGGTGATACTGAAAAACTAGAAGATAAAATAATGTGTGCTGATAATGAAACAGCTAGACCACATTGTTATGTAGAAGGAGATTATGATCCTAATACAGTAGGTAAGTATAATCTGGTTATGAAAGCAATAGATAATAGTGGGAATGAAGCAAGTAAAGAATTTGTTTTAAATGTTTATGAGCCAAATCCAGAAGGAAAAAAGAGTACTTCTGGAGATAGCATAACTAATTATAGCGATATAGTTAAATATTATAAGAAGGAAAATACTAGTATAGGTATAGATGTATCAGGATGGCAAGGAGAAATAGATTTTCAAAAAGTTAAAGATGCTGGTGTAGAGTTTGTTTTTATTAAAGTAGGTGGAGAAAAAGGTATAGATGGAGAATATTATGTTGATTCTAAGTTTATACGGAATATAGAAGGATTTAATAGTGTAGGAATACCTGTAGGTGTTTATATATTTTCTTATGCTAAGAATAAAGATCAAGCTAAAGAAGAAGCTTTATGGGTAATAGAACAGATAAAGAATTATAAAGTAGAATTGCCTTTAGTTTTTGACTGGGAAAACTGGGGTGGATTTAATGACTTTAATATGAGTTTGTTTGATTTATCAGAAGCAGCTAAAGAATTTATAAGGATTGCTAATGATAATGGTTATAAAGGGGCTACTTATGGTAGCAAAACTTATTTAGAAAAAGTATGGTTAAATGTACCAGGTATTATCTGGGTAGCACATTATAATAATGAGACTAGTTATCAAGGGCATACTTTTTGGCAAATATGTGATGATGGGGTAATAGATGGAATAAATGGTAAAGTTGATATAGATATTTGGTACAAGGAAGGATGATACAATGAAAAAATTAACAATAGGGATATTTAATGATTCTTTCTTTCCAATGATGGATAGAGCAGTTACTTGGAATACAATTTTGAAACCAGCTTATGAACAAAGTAAAGCTATAGTACTTGATAGATATACAACTAGTAGTCTTATTTATCAAGCTGCTCTTATAGAAGATATTGAACAAAGGAAAGACTTTATAGATTATATTACAGATTTTGAATATAATAAGTTAGGAATACAAAAACCAGATCATGTAGTTTTCTTATATGCACCGTGTTTATAGCAGATTATCTTTCTTGGGACAAAATTCAATGTAATAAGGGGGATGAAATGAGTAGTATAGAAGATATTCATGAAATGGTATATAATTTAGTTAAAAAGAGAAGGTGATTTGATGAATGACTTTATAAAAACTATAGATAAGGTATTAAGTAATAATTTGGTTAAATCGGTAATAATAATTACAGTTAGTTTAATACTATATAAAATATTATCTAATATTTTATTAAATAAAACTAAAAAGATAAAAGTAGTAGAAAGTAATAAAGGTCAAACTTATGTTAAACTTGCTAATAGTGCTTTAAAATATGCTTTTATAGTAATAACTTTTATAATGGTATTACAAGCTAATAATATTAATGTTACTTCTATGATAGCTGGATTAGGATTGGTTGGAGCTGGTCTTGTTTTAGCTGTTCAAGATGCTTTAAAAGATATTATTAGAGGATTTAGTATAATATCAGATTCTTATTTTAAAGTTGGAGATATTGTTAAATATGGGGATGTTGAAGGTAAAGTAATAACATTAGGAATAAAGACAACAAAGATTAAAAGTATCATAACTGGTAATGTTATATCAATTGCTAATAGAAATATTGAACAAGTAGAAGTTGTCTCAAATAATATCTATTTCAATATACCTTTGTCATATGAACTGAAACAAAGTAAGGTAGATAAGGTGTTAGAGAACATCGTCGAAGAAATTAAAAAACTAGATAATATAAAAGAATGTAATTATCTAGGACCTAATAATTTAAATGATTCATCAATAGATTATTTAATTGGTATAGAAGTAGGTGATAATGATAAGAAGAGACAAAGTAGAAGAGATTCTTTAAAAACTATATTATTAGTATTAGAGAAGAATAATATTGAAATACCATATAATCAATTGGATGTACATAGTAAGTAGAATGGAGATGTATTATGATAATAAATAAAAATCTAAAAAAATATATTGAGGAACATATTTTCCCAGAATATAGTAAAAATGATTCTGGACATGATGTTAATAGGGTAAAGCATGTTATTGAAAGGAGTCTTAGACTTGCGGAACAGTTTGAAGACATAAACTATGATATGGTTTATACCATAGCTGCTTATCATGATATTGGACATCATATTGATGCTAAACATCATGAAATAGTATCGGGTGATATGTTATTAGCAGATGAAAATCTTAAGAAGTTCTTTAATGAGGATGAGATAAAGATTATGGCTGAAGCTGTATATGATCATAGAGCAAGTTCTTCTAAAGAGCCTAGAAGTATATACGGTAAGATTGTGGCTTCAGCAGATAGAGTTACAAGAGTAGAAGACGCTTTAACAATGACATATGCATATAGAGTAACAAATAGTCCGGATTCTTCTTTAGAAGAAATGATTGAGGATTCTCGTCAACATTTAATTAATAAATTTGGTAAAGATGGATATTCAAATGAAAAAATGTATGTTGAAGATTTGGAATTTAAAAAGTTTATAAAAGATATATCTGATCTAGCTAATAATAAAGAAGAGTTTAGAAGAAAGTATATTGAAGTAAATAAAATAAAGGAAGACTGAGGTCTTCCCTTTATTGTTTATATTAATTTTTTTTCTCTATTTCTGATTCATATAATTGTTTATATTCTGGACAATTCTTTAATAAATCTTTATGAGTCCCTTCCGCTTCAATCCTACCATTATTTAAGAATAAAATACGATCTGAATTAATAATAGTAGATAAACGATGAGCGATTATTAAAATAGTATATTGGTTTTTCATATTTTCAATAGCTTTTTGAATATGATCTTGAGTTTCGTTATCTAATGCGCTTGTTGCTTCATCAAAGAGAATTATTTCGGTTTTTTGAATTAAAGCTCTAGCTATTGCTAATCTTTGTTTTTGACCACCTGATAGAGTGATGCCACCTTCACCAACTATAGTGTCATATTTATCTTTTAATCCTTCGACAAATTCATCTAAGCACGCCATTTGACATGCTTCTTTTATTTCTTCATCGGTTACATCTTCTTTAACTAATTGAAGATTTTCTTTAATACTTACATTAAATATATAAGGACTTTGACTGATGATGGTTATATTACTACGAATAGAGTCTTTATCTAATTCTTTAAGATCTACACCATCGATAGTAATTTTTCCTTGGTATTCAGGATACATTTTACATAGTAAATTAAATATAGTAGTTTTACCAGCTCCACTTTTACCTACGAAGGCGACTGTTTCATTAGCTTTAATTTTAAAACTTAGATTATTTAATAATATGTTTTCTTCTTTATAACTGAAAGTAACGTTTTTAAATTCAAAGTTACCTTCTACGTTATCTAAATGTTTATTACCAAATTTTTCTTTTTTAAATTCTTTATTATCGATAAGAGAGAATACTCTTGAACAAGAAACATTAAAATCAACCATAGAATCTAAGAATTCACTAATAATCATTGTTACATAACTTGTATTACCGGAATAATGATATACTACTAGAGCGATTGTTGGCGTCATATGTTTTTCACTCATTAAATAAACTAATAAGATGATTAATCCTAGTTCTGATATATCACGAACGATATTACCTATGTATTGTATCGTTCTATTAATTTTAGTGGCGCGGAATCTTTCTTCATTGGCATCTTTTATTCTTAGTTCTAATTTTTTTATAAAACTTTGTTCAGAGTTTAACATTTTAATATCTCTTATACCACGAATCATTTCACCAATGAAACCAGTTCTTATTTCATCTTTCATTTTTACTTGTTTTTCATTTTTTGTTCTTTCACTAGATCTTTTTTTATCGATTAGGAAAGTAATTATTGCTATAAATAGTAGATAAACAAAACAAATTTTATTAATGATAAAGACAGCTATAAAAATACCTATATTTTTGAAAGCTTCTGCTACGTGATAACCTAAGCTATTAAATATATCAGATAATTCACTTGCGTCTTTTGTAAATCTTGATATGAAAACACCAGAACTATTATCGTCGATTGACTTGTTTTCTAATTTTAATACTTCTTTACCTAAATCAGTTTCTAAAGAACCAAGTGTTTCTCGGTAAATATGTCCTGATAAAATAGTATTGGAATAAGTAGTGAAACTCTGTAGTGATTCAATAAAGAAGATAACAAAACCCGTTATAACTATTTGATAAAAGTTACTATTTGTAAGGAGAACAATTATCTTAGCAGCTACGACAGGAAGGATTATACCATTAGCTATATTAATTAATAGACAAAAATAGTATAAGAATAATCTTCCTTTTTGAGATTTACTATATTTCCAAACTCTTTTTAAGTTGTTAATAAATTCTTTCATCTAATCAGTCCTATCCTCTAAATTATAATTGCTTTAGAGTTTTTATACAAGATGAAATAAAAAGTAATATTTGTTTTTTCGTCAATTTTGGTACTATTTATTATTAACATGTTGTGTTATAATAAATATCAGGATAGTGGTTTATATGAAAAATAAAAATGGTTTTACTTTAGTAGAAATATTAGCAGTAGTAGCAATTCTTGCTATACTTGCTACAGCTGCAGGTATGGCAGTTGTATCTATTATGCAAGGACAAAAACAAAGATTAGCATATACAGCTGAACAAAATATTGCGGAAGCAGCTTTGTCTTTTTATGCTAGTAAGAATAACAGATTTATTAAAGCATGTACTAGTAGTGAAGATGGATCATATGTAATTATTAGTCAGAAGAATGTAGAGGATGCTAATAAATATCTTAGAGAAACCAAATATTCTGGTATTAGTGGGGAACAGTTATATAATGAAATGAAACTGTATTCAGCTAATCTTAATGGGGAACCATCAAAAAAATATGAATTAAGTGAATATATAAATGTAAGCAATTATTCTTGTTATAACACAATAACAGTTGGGGAATTAATGGAAAAAGGTTTAATTAATGATCCCGATGGAATGTGTAATAAAGCTTCATTGGTATTCATATATCGAAGAACAGATGCTAAAAATACGGCAGGTTTTTTAGATAGTGTTCAAGAAGAGGGAATTTGTAAAAGTGATAGAAGACAAGAAAGAGGACCAGCTATTACGATATCACCTTTTGCTGATTTTTCATTTTCTACTGATAAGAAGGTCACTATAACTATAATAACTGAAGCAACAAATTTAAAACCAAGCTTTACAATGAGCTATGCTTTATCAAATAACAATACTAAAAAACCAAAGGATTCTGAATGGAGAACTTTGGAGTTTACTGATAATGAAGCTAAAAAAGCTAGAGCTAGTATAGATTTAGGTAATTTAAAAGATATTAAATATTTATGGATAAAAAGTGACGGGGAGATAGACGATGAAAAGAATAAAATATCTACTACTATAGCTGGACCATATGCTTTTATTCCTACACCAGAGGTGACTTATAAATTAAATGGTGGTAGTTCAGGTACTTGTCCTACTAGTAAAAAGGTAGTATTTAGTCGTCCTTATGGAAAAAACGTAGCAGGTGAGCCAGAACCTCTTTGTGAGCCATCTAGAACCGGTTATAATTTCGGTGGATGGCTTTATGCAGATACAAATATAGAAATAACGGATGATACAATAGTTAACGATAAGAATAATCATGATTTAAATGCAAAATGGGAAGCTAAAACATATACTATTAATTTAAATAATAGTGGAGCAACAACTAATGCTACGCCTTCTGCAATGAGTATTAAGTATGATCAATCAGATTTACAATATTCTACATATACCGCCCCTTCAAGAACATATAAGGTTAGTGGTTTTGGGGTTAGCGATGCTAGAAAATCTACTGGTGCTACAGTAAGTTCTACTGCTGATATATTTAGTGATTATGGATTTAAAGGCTGGTATACGAATAGTGTAATTGGTGATAAAATAATAACTAATAGTGCAACACCAGCATTAATAGCAGATGTTTCAGGTTATACTAATTCAAGTGGTAATTGGATAGGACTTAGAGATGCAACTTTCTATGCACAGTGGGAACCTGCTGTAATTACGTTACCTACTATAACTAAGCCAGGATATACATGTGGATGGTCAAAATCAGCATCAGCTACAACAATTAGCTATGCTAGTGGAGCTTCAATAACACCAAGTAGGGACATGGTATTATATGGTGTTTGTGTACCTTGTACATATACTCTTGTATATAATAAGAATAATGAATCGGCTACTGGTACTATGGCAAACACAACATGTACTTATGATTCTGATTGTAAAATTAGAACTAATGCCTATTCTTTAAATAATTATACATTTAATGGTTGGAATACAATGAGTAATAAGAGAGGTACTAATTATGCTAATTCAGCAACAGTTAAGAATTTGACATCAACTTGTGGTGCAACTATTAATTTATATGCTAATTGGTGTCCAAATTGTCAAGCAGTTTCAAATGGTACTTGTAATCTTAATGTTAATACTGCTGGAACATGTAGGTATACAACAACATGTAATACTTATTATGAACATAGTGCTGGTACAGAAAATACTAATGCTCCTGTTTGTAACGCCACAAATCATGTTTTAAGATTAACATATAGATATTCGAGTGATTTGAAAAAAATAAATTCAAATAACGTAGATAGTTACAAAGAGTGTACTGTTTCAGGAAATGCTTCATGTACAATAAATATGCCAACAATTAATAATTTTGGAAATCAGGTATCAAGATGTAATGGAAGCTCTTATAATAAGCTGTTTAGTTTTGTTTGGAAAAAGGGTAGTACCGAAATAACGGAAAATAGAATAACTATTTCAGAAAATACGACGATTAATGCTTCAATGTCTCCTAATGCTTCTTATAAGGATTCTAATACCGCATTACAATTATATGAATGGAGTTGTAATAATCCTAATAAAACGTGTGTAGGTGGAGTAGATGATTGTAATGCTTTATATAGAGTATATCATTCTGATTCACAAACAATTACTAAAGATGAAGAACATGCAATTAACGAAAAGTCCTATATTAAATGGGATGGTACTTGGGTATATGTTGGCGGAGAGTTATATTTGAGATCTATTGGTGTTGGTAGTGAAGCTTGTCATGATAATACGCCAAAGATTATACCTTGTGCTACTAACTATCAACCAGCTGGTAAATATAGATGGAGTTAAGATATGAGAAAAAGTAGTATAGGAGAAATTATTGCAGGGGGGTAATTTTACTTGTAATTTTTGGAGCAGGATTTTGTTTCTTGTTCTTTTCCTATAGATCTGTTAGTTATATTGAGTTTTACAAAAAATATAAAGTGTTATTATTTATCATAGTATTATGATAATAATAGGTATTTATTTACTTAATTGGAAATAAATAATTGACTTTCTTATGTTAAAATTGTATACTTAAACACGTAAAGCAATTGAAGAAGACGGCTTTATTTAAGTAGTTTAAAGAGAACTGATCATTTGGTGTGAGATTGGGAAACGAAAGAATATAGTGGATCACTTCTGATGTGTTATTTTGAATTTAGTAAAAATAAACGTTACTCGCGTTAAGAGATTGAGTGTATGAATAAGTTCATAAACTAAGGTGGTACCACGCAATATTTGCGCCCTTAGATTATGAACTTTTTGTTTTGATAGGAGGAATAGAAATGACAAAATTTAAAGAACTTGATAAGAGAAGTGCTTATGAGGTTGAGCAAGATATCTTAAAGAGTTGGGGTGGAATCAATAAGATTAATGAAGCTCAAATAGAAAATAGAAAAGATAATAAGACTTTTGTTTTCTATGATGGACCAGCTTTTGCTAATGGATTCCCAGGACTTCATCATATGGTATCTAAGAACTTAAAAGATATTGTTTGTAAATATCATGTAATGAAAGGTGAAAAAGTAATAAGAAAAGTAGGATGGGATACACATGGTTTACCAATAGAAAATCATGTTGAAAAGAAATTAGGTATCTCTTCTAAAAAAGATGTAGAAGCAATGGGTGTTGAAAAATTCAATGATGAATGTCGTAAAAGTGTTAGAGAGAATGAAGCGGCTTTTACAGATTTAACATCTAAAATGGGGCAATTCATTGATACTAATAATCCATATTTAACATTTAAAAATGAATATATTGAAACTGAATGGTGGATTTTAAAACAATTCTATGAAAAAGGAATGTTTTATGAAGGAACAAGAATAGTACCATATTGTCCTCATTGTGGAACAGGTTTAGCTTCACATGAAGTTGCTCAAAATTATCAAGAGGATGATACAGATACAGTATATGTACCATTTAAAGTTAATGGTGAAGAGAATACTTATTTCCTAGCTTGGACAACTACTCCTTGGACTTTACTTGCTAATGTAGCATTGTGTGTTAATCCAGATATGGTTTATGTTAAAGTTAATAGTCGTGGTACTAATTTCATTATGGCTAAAGATTTAGTAAGTTCTGTATTAGGGGATGAAGTTGAAGTTCTTGATTCATTTAGAGGGAAAGAATTAGAATTTAAAGAATTTGAACAACTAATACCAGAAGTTGAAGCTCCAGCTAATGCTTTTAAAGTATTATGTGATGATTATGTTAGTGCTGATGATGGTACTGGTGTAGTACATATTGCTCCAGCATTTGGTGAAGATGATAAAAGAGTTTGTGATACTTATGGAATAGAAGGTATAAATCCAGTTGGAAAAGATGGATGCTATACAGAAGGTCCATGGAAAGATATGTTTGTATTTGATGCTAATGAAGAAGTTATTAAATATCTAAAAGAGAATGATAAGCTTCTTAAGAAACAAAGAATTAAACATGATTATCCTCATTGCTGGCGTTGTGATACACCACTTCTATATTATTCAATGCCATCATATTATGTAAAAGTATCAGCATTTAAAGATGAACTAGTTAAAGCTAATAGCAAAGTTAATTGGTATCCAGATTATGTTGGAGAGAAAAGATTTGCTAACTGGTTAGAGAATGCTAAGGATTGGAATGTATCTCGTACTAGATATTGGGGTAGTCCTATTCCATACTTTACTTGTGAATGTGGTCATACAGAAATGTTAGGAAGTATTGCAGAATTAAAAGAAAAAGCTATCGAAGAAATTAGTGATGATTTTGATCTACATAAACCATATATTGATAATGTACATTTAAAATGTCCTAAATGTGGTAAACCAATGAATAGAATACC
Organism: uncultured Mycoplasmatota bacterium; assembly: GCA_947305065.1. Lineage (GTDB taxonomy): Bacteria > Bacillota_I > Bacilli_A > RF39 > UBA660 > Coprovivens. The sequence continues at coordinate 18,799 of CAMZCT010000019.1, forward strand.
TGATGTACTAGATTGTTGGTTTGATAGTGGTTCAATGCCTTTTGCTCAATATCATTATCCATTTGAAAATAAAGAATTTTGGAAGACTCAATTCCCAGCTGATTTTATTTGTGAAGGAATAGATCAAACAAGAGGATGGTTCTATACATTACTAGTTATTTCAACGTTTATTACTGGTAAAGCACCATTTAAGAATGTCTTAGTTAATGACCTGTTATTAGATGCTGAAGGTAAAAAGATGAGTAAGAGTCGTGGTAATATAGTTGAGCCATTTACAACTATTGAAGAATATGGAGCAGATACAGTTAGATTCTATCTTCCTTATGTATCTCCAGTATGGACTCCACTTAAGTTTGATATAGAAGGATTAAAGGAAGTTTATTCTAAATTCTTTAATCCACTTAAGAATACATATTCATTCTTTACTATGTATGCTAATATTGATGGAGTATCAATAGAGGATTGTAAAGAGAAGTTTAAAGTAGATTATAAAGATTTAGAGGAAATAGATAAATGGATACTATCTAAATATAATAAGTTAGTATTAAATGTAACTGATTCTTTTGAAGAATATGATTTAAATAAAGTAGTAAGATTCTTAGCTTCTTTTGTATCAGAAGACTTATCTAACTGGTATATTAGACGTAATAGAGATAGATTCTGGGGAAGTAAGTTGGATAACTCTAAGAAGAGTGTATATCAAACTACTTATGAAGTATTATTAGGTCTATCTAAGTTAATTGCTCCAATAGTACCATATTTAAGTGAAGAGATGTATAGAGGTTTAACTGATGGGGAATCTGTTCATTTAGAAGATTATCCGAAAGTTGATAAGAAAATGATAAATGATAAGATTGAAGAAAAGATGGATTTAGTTCGTAACTTGATTTCTTTAGGTAGAAATGCTCGTGAAGAAGTTAAGATTAAAGTTAGACAACCTATTAGTCAAGCTATCTTGGATGGTAAGAGTAAGAAAATACTTGGTGAAGCTGTTGAACTAATTAAAGAAGAGTTAAATGTTAAAGAAGTATTATTTGAAGATGATTTATCTGTATATATGACATTTGAAGTTAAACCTAATTTCAAAGTATGTGGTAAATTATTTGGTTCTTCAATAAAAGAATTCCAAACTAAGTTGATGAGTTTAACAGATGATGAGATTAAATCATTACGTAACGGTAATTCAATTGTAATGGATATTGATGATAAAAATATATCTATTACTCCAGAAATGGTTGATGTTAGAATTAATGCTAAAGAAGGTTTTGATGCAGCTTACATGGGTAATGACTTCATTATCTTGAATACTAATTTAACAGAGGATTTAATTCATGAAGGAATAGTAAGAGAATTAATTAGTAAAGTTCAACAATTACGTAAAACTAGAGATTATAATGTAGTTGATAGAATTACTTTATATTATGATAGTAATGAAGAAGTAGATAAATGTATTTCAGAATACAAAGATTATATTATGAAAGAGACATTATCAAATGATATCGTAAAAGAAAGTGGCTTAGTAGAAGAAATTGATTTGAATGGTCATAAATGCTTTATAGATATTAAGAGATAATATCTCTTTTTTTTTTGAAAATAAAATGATATAATTTTTTTAGAATAGAGGTTTGTATATGAAGAAAATAAGTTTCTTTTTAATAATAATGATATTACCAATTATGGTATTTGCTGAAAAAGTAGAATTTAGAGGAGTAGAACGATATGGAGATTTTCAAGTAGATTCTCATTATATAATAACTGTATATAGTCCTGGTGATTCAAGTTGGTATGCGATTGGAGTAGGTGATTCAGGTAGTCCAGTATCGGTTAAAATAGATAATCCTAAAAATGGATTAGATATTAATCAAAGTGATTTAAAAACATCTAATTATATTTTTACTGGTACAAAGAAACCAGCTAATTATTCTTTAAAATTTAGATCTAATATTATAGATAGTGCTTCTGGTAAAAAGTATTCGTTCTATTTAAATAGTTCATTATTTAATCTCGGTGGAGGAGATATTAGATTAAATAAATATCAATATAATCAAAATAGTGTAATATTATTTAACCTTAGCTATAGGAATCAAAAATACTTATCATTTAATGGATTAACTAAATCTTTTGAATATGATAGTTATACGTCTAGTTATATTTATAATCTAAATAATGGATTAGATTATGGAGATAGTCCTGTTACACAGTATTTTTATGTTCTTACTGATGATGAAGGTATAAATCACAGTAATGAAGAAGTAACTTTGAATAAGATTAAGACTATAGGTGCAGCAAAAGATGTATTATATTATAGTAGTAGAAGTGATAAAACTCAGTTTGTTTATACCTATGGTAATGATAAATATATAATTACACCTAATGGTAGTAAAAAGATTAATATATCTAATGATACATTAACTACTAAGGATTATTATTCTTATGATATTAATGAAAATTATTTTAGTGATGGTTTTATTAATGGGGGTAATCTAAATGATGAAGAATTAATAAATGATATTAAAGATACACAATATGGTTGGAGAAGTTATTTATATACATATGGTGGTTATCCTTATTATTATAATGGCAGTTTTTTAAATTTAAATGTTAATCAAGAATCATTATTTTTAGATGATAATTATTATTACTATAATGATGGAGTTTATTTATATTATAAAGAACCTTTTACAACTAATTTATATACTGATAGAGATGTAAATCCAGTTAGTGATGAAGATTATTTAAATGTTGCTTTTAATGAATCAGCAAAATTTAAAATATGTAATTATTATCCTTCTAGTAGTTATTCCTATTCATCTAATAATGTTAGATGTATTGGTTGGAATCCTATCTCAAAAGATTTTATTAAAGTTAATAATATAAATGATGCTGTATTATTTGAGTTATATGCTAATAAAGAATTAATTGAAAAAAGAACCGTTTGGATGTATTCGCCAGATGGTGATTGGTATAGTGTAAAAACAACTGTTACTGACCAAAATCTATATAAAATAGATAATAAGTTATATACATATATGGATGGTAATGGTAATGTACAATATCAAAATAAGAATTATAGATTCGTTGGATTTACTGATGATGCGAGTAAAGCTGGTGTAGTAAAACTAGAAGATAATGAAAATATAATTGATTATAATAAGAAAAATAAGAGAGTAGAGGTAACTTCTAGTTTTAAGGAAAAGTATTCGATTGTAAGTAAGTTAAGTGCAGCAAAAGTTGAAAACGGTATAGTAAAATTATATCCCGTATTATTTAATGATGATGTAAAGGAAGAACCATATATTGGTAAAGCTGATGATTTAAATATTCTTGCTGTAAATGATTGGAAGAATAGTCAAACTGGTACTAATCAAAATAATCTTAATCAATATGATATTAATCAAGGTAGTATTAATATTGAAGTATATAGAGATGGTAAACTATGGTTAAATAAAGATAAAGTTTATTATAAATATCATAATGATAATGCTGCTGATTTGGTAATTAAATTTGTTGATTCGTTTAATCCTGGTTATGAGTATGAGAATATGGATGAAAGTGGTATGATTGGTTTTCTTAATATGGCGTTAAGTAACAATAAACCATCAGTATTTAAATTGTATATAGTTGGTATTTATGCTCAACAAGGTTCTTCTGAAGAAGGATTATATATGGAGTTTAATGCTGCTAATGAAAATGGAGCTGTACTTGATAATGTTAAAGGTGGAAGTACAGTAAAGATTTATTTGTCTACTAAATATACATTAAAATATTATTTAGATGATGTCTTATATAAATCTGATAATTTAAAATATGTTCCTACTGTGACTAAAGTATTAATTAATGATAATTCAAGTAATTCTAATTATGTAGTAAATAGTGAAAATAATAAAGAATTGTTAAATTTAACTGGTGATAATAATCATTTTAATGAAGATGATATGGAAAGAGGAGCGTACTCATCATTCAGTTATGAATTATCAAAATTGCTTGATACAGCTGAAATCTTTGAATTACCGGAGGAAGATTTGGTATATCAATTTTGGGCTATTAAAGATGAAAATGGGGATGTTAATAATAAAGCTTTACCTAAGGAGTATGTTCAGTTATTAAAGATGGATAATTTGGATTATTTGTTTTTAGGAAATGATGATGAAATAAATACCATACATTTATATGCTTATACTAAAAAATATGAAAATACTCCTAAATTGAATGAAAAAGAATTAAATAAAATTAGTATTGGCTTAGAAGAACTAAAAACAATAGATCAGGAAGCATATAAAGAAATAGTTGGTAAAGAAAATCCTAATACTTTTGATGGAATTAAAACATTTTTATTAATTGCATTATTATGTATGTTAATAACAATAGGTATTAAGTATATGAGATATTATTCTTTTAAGAGATAATATCTCTTTTTATTTGTAAGTTATATTGATAGAAATACTATTGTTATGATATAATTTTTTTATAATAGGTAGATGATAATATGAAAAAAAGTATGTTATATATTATTATTATATTTATTTGTGTTCTTGCAATGACGGTAGGTTATGCAGCAATAAGTGATGAATACTTATATATCACAGGTACTGTTATAGCTTCAAGAATGAATGGATTATTTATTAGTGGTGCAAGTGTTTCCAGTGGTAGTGGAACAATCACTGCTTATGAACAAACAGTATTAAACAGTAGAGTGGTGTTAGATGCTAATTCAAGTAGTTCTACTGTTACGATGAGTGTTACAATACAGAATAATTCTGGGGAGCCTAAAAAATTTGATAAAATTGTATATGATTCTTCATTTTATGATAATACTAATATAGTTGTTGAAACTGATAGTAATTTGATACATAATCAAGTTGTTAATGATGGGGCTTCTGTAACTTTTAATATTACTTTTAAATATGATTCTACTTATATTGCTAACAATACAGCTCCTTATGCTAATGTTTTAAATTCGGTAATTAATTTTAAATTTAACTCAGTTAGTGCTATTAGTATGGATGATATTCAATTATATGCTGTAGCTAATTATACTCCTCAAGCATCTACTTCATCTAGTACATGGTCAAATAATGTTACTGTTAATGGGTATGATGCTTCTACGCAACAATATAATCTAGCCAAAACAACTTATACAGGTAATAATAGTTATAGTGCGACTTTTACAAAAGAAAACTTATCTTGGATAGTATGGTCGAAAGATGTAACTAATAGTACGGTGACATTAATATCTACTACTCCAACCACAACAAGACTTCCTTTAAAAGGAGATGTCGGTTATATCAATGGGGTTTTCTTGATGAATGAGATTTGTAGCAAATTGTATGGTGGCGGCGGAGATGGTATATCAGCAAGGGCATTAAATTTAAAAGATGTCGAAAAGAAAATGATAATGAAACACGGAGGATCAGGATATGTTGATGCAAACGGTAATCCGATTTGGAGTGAAGCAAATGTATCAAATATAATCTCCGCTAATAACGTTCTAACAGTCCCTTATGGTACGGTATCAACTATTACATTAGTTAACAATTCCCAACCTTATATTCCAGATATGTTAGGTACGGATATTTCTAATATGGATAAGGAATCTGATTTGGTTGCTAGTCCTTATGCCTCAAACAGTGTAACTGTTTCTCAACAACCTGCTATTACAGTTAAACAAAATATATATCAACTTACACTAGCTAATATGAGCTCTTTGGTCGATCCAGAAATAGCTAGTCTTTTATTCGGTACTAACGCTTATTGGATGGCAAGTAGAACTAATAATATACTTACTGCTGTTGGGGTTAACTATGGATTTGCGCAATCATATTTTACTACTAGTGGTGTTAATTATTTTGGGCAAACTAAAACATCAGATGCTAGACAGAATAATTCTACCAATGGAACTGGTAATAGATATAAATTGTTTCCGCTAATAACATTAGATTTAACAAAGATTAATTTTACGGTAGAACAAAATGGTAGTGTTACTTTTACTACTACTTAAAAGCTTTCATTTTATTTTGCTTCTATTTTGGTATAATTAATAATAGCAGAGTAGATGATAATATGAAGAAAAATTTGTTATATATTATAGTTAAAAAGAATAGGGTGATATTAATGGATAATAAAGATATTGAAATGCCTACTTTAAAAAATGAAGAAGAGGAAGTAAAAGAAGAACAGGTAGTACAAGAAAATAATCTAAACAAGATAGAAATACCACAAGAGTATTATGATAAATTAGAGAAAGAAAAAGAGCAGAGATTACAGGATTTAGCCAAAAAGGAAGAAGAACATAAAGAAAATGTTCAAAGTGGAGGAACAGTAATTCTTATCATATTTAGCTTTATCGTAGTATTTGGTTTGTTATATGGTATGTTACATTTTAATAGATTATTAATAATTGGTATTCCTATATATATTGTATTAGGTACTATTATTAGTACTAGTTCTAAAAAAGAGAATTCTAAGTTTGGGGTTTCTTTGTTAGTATCAGGTATGATAGGAGCTTTAATATTCTTTCTTCTAGCTATGGGGAATAAGAATACTTCTGATAAGTATATATACTATGCTTATGCTTTATTTGTTGTAGCATTTGTTGGATATATATTATCTTTAGTACTTGTTAAACTACTATTTGATAAAAATGTAAAAGCTTTAGGAAAAATATTCTATTTTTTAATAATAGCAGCTATATTTGGATGTCCTTACTATTTATATAGTAATTATAAAGATCTTTTTATGAAGTATGTATTTAAGGAGACTGAAGTAGTTGGGGCAGCTACTGAGGAAGAATATATAGAAAAAGTACTTGCTAATAGATATGATACTAAATTTGCTTGTAATGGTCCTAAAAAGAATTTTATAGATGATATAACACATAGAAGAGCATCAACTATAACTTGTAGTAGTCTTGATGGGAATATAGAATTAGAAGTAATGTCTTTATATTATGATGAAGATAATAAACAATATATAATTAGAGATTCTTATATTGATACAACTTATATAACTCCTCTAACTAAAGAATTAGAAGAAAGTATTAAAGGAGTTGTTAGTTCTAAATCAGTAAAAATAAGTCTTTATCCAAGTAATAAGTGCTATTTCATAGGTGATTGTGAAAATGATAAGAATTATGATAAAGAGATGAATTTAGATAATTTACATAAATATAGTGATGAGTTAAGATTAAAAGAGTATATTGGAATAACAGGGGTTGAATTCTTTAATAAGTATCAATTTGAATACAATATTATTATTAGAGGTAATTATTCTGAAGCAGAAAATTTTGAAAGTATGATTAGTGCTGTTGTAGATATCTTAGAACAAAAAGGGTTGAAGAATAAAAAAGGATTTACAATTACTATTAAAGATACATCAGTAGTACAAGATGTATATAAGGTAGTAGGTAAAGCGGATAATAACGGAAGCTTTAGAAATTATGAAGTAGAAAATAACTAATTAACATTAGTTATTTTTTTTGGTCTATGGTATATTATATTTGGTGGTTTTTATGAAGAATATTAAAATAAGTACTAAACCTTATGTATATAAAATAGATAATGTTAATGTTATAAGGGTTAATTTATTATACCCAGTTCAAGTAGAACCTAGGTATTTAGATACTTATAAGTTACGACTTATGAATAATATTATGGGTAAGTCATCTAAAAAATATAATGAAATAGATATTTTCAATAAGGTATTAGATAAGAATTTAGTAATTAGATATAAAATAGGTTATTTTAGATTTGTTAATGAGTTATTTATCACTGTTCAATATGCTATTCCTAAAGAAGGATTAATAGATGATTTTGATATAGATGAAGCTTTTAAATTATTACATGAATTATTATATAATCCGGATGTAAGTTCTAAAAAGTTTAATAGTAAGAATTTTAATTGGAGCAAAGATATAATGCTTAATCAGATGAAACAGGAGATTAATAATATATATGATTTGTCTGAAGAAGAGACACGTTTGTTCTTTGATCCAGAAAGTAAGTATTATATTCACAAGGATGAAGCTATAAAACTTGTTGAACAGACAACTCCGGAAAATGTTTATGAATACTATGAAAAGAATATAAAGAATAATAAGTTTATTAGTTTTATTTTTGGAGCGATTAATGATGAAGATAAAATATTGAAAACATTTAATAAATATTTTAAACAAGAAGAATGTCTTCTTAATATTAAAGCAGAAGAATTTAATTATATTCCTTATACTGATTATCAAGAAAAAGAAATTAAAACTAAGTATAATCAATCAGTTATCAGTCAAATATATCAAGTTGAGAGAATAAAGGAAAAAGATGAAATAACAATGAGAATGTTATTCGACTTCTTATATAGTAAAGAGAACGCTTTAATATTTAGTACTTTAAGAAATAAATATCACTTAGTTTATGAGTGCTCTGTTAAATATAATCATGTTCATGGTTTGATATTTATTAACGCTTTAATGGATAAAAATGATAGAGAATTAATTAATAAATTAATTGAAGAAACTATATATTCTTTAAGAGATGAAGAAGTGTTTAATAGATGTAAGAATAATCTTTTGAGGTCTTTAAGTTATGACTTGTTAGATGATGAAGATGATGATTTCCATGATGTATTAGTAAAAATTAGTAAGTTAATAAAGTGGCAAGATGATATAGAATACTATATTAAACAAGTTAAAAAAGTAGATTTTGAAAAAATGAATGAACTATTAACTAGGTTTAAATTAAGTAGGAATCTATTTATGGAAGGTGGTCATTATGAAGAAAACTTATAATAAGGTATTAAGTAATGGCTTAAGAGTTTATTTGGTAGAAAACAAAAAGAAAAATAGGTGTGGAGCTAAGATAGTAGTTAAAGCTGGTGGACATAATATAAACTATATAGATAGTAAAGGTAATAAGAAGGTTTTAAAGAAAGGAATTGCGCATTTTTTAGAACATTATTTAATAGAAAAAAGTATCTATGGGGATTTAGGTAAATACTTTTTTGCTGAAAGTATGTATTTTAATGGAACTACTCATAATGATAGAACAGAGTTTTATTTTTCAACAGTTCATGATTTTAAGGAAGCGTTAGTTAGATTAATAAAATTGGTAAATCAACCTAATTTTAGGGAGATAGATATAGATGATGTAAAAAAACCAATTATTGAAGAAATAAAAAGAACTATAGATAATAAATATTACCGAGAAAGAAGAAAAACAGATGATGCATTCTATTATAATTATCCAGCAGATATTACTCTTGGGGACGTAGAAACTATAGAGAATTTAACAATAGATGATCTAAAAGAATTCCATAATGCTTTTTATAGTACTAATAATCAAATATTATCTATTTATAGTAAATATGATATTAAAGATGTTTTAGATATTATAAATAATGAATATAAGGCTAATAAAAAAGATATTAAAGTAGAATTATTACCAGAACCAGTTACTACTAAAGAAAAAGAATTGGTATTAATAGATGATAAAGATGAAGAGATGTTAAGAGTTCTATTTAAAATAGATTTAGAGGGATATACTAATAAAGAAGCTTATTTACTAGAGAATTATTTGTATTATTTAAGAAGAACTAATTTTTCAATAGATTCTAAATTATTTATGAATTTAAGATCTAAGAATTATACAATTTATAATATTGATACATATTGCAATTATCTTAAACAATATAGAATATTAGATTTTGGAATAAGTGTTTATACAAGTGATTTTGATAAAGTAAAAGATATGATATTAGATACTATTAATAATATAGATTATGATGAAGAAAGCTTTGAACTAATAAAGAATAATTTAATAATTACGTTTATTAATAGACAGGAACAAAATAGTTTTCAAAATGACTCTTGGTTAGATAATTACTTATCATATGATTTGGATTATTTAGAAAACATTGAAGATATTAAAAGAGAAAATGTTAAAGAGATGAAAGAAGTATTAGATAAGGTGGATTTTTCAAATTATTTAGTAGTTAAAAGAATGAAGAAGGAAGAAAATGTATAAGATAGAAAAATTAGATAATCAAGGTAGAGGAATTACGTATGTTAATAATAAGATAACTTTTGTACCTAATACTCTTCCTTCAGAAGAAGTAGATATTAAAATAGTTTTGGAAAAAAGTAAATATAATGAAGCAGTAGTTACTAAGTATTATAAATATTCCGATAGAAGAGTAGAAAGTAAGTGTCCATATTATAAGGAGTGTGGCGGTTGTGATTTACTACATATGTCTTATGAGGATACGATAAATTTTAAAAAACAAAAATTAGAAGATATATTAAAAAAATATGCTGGTTTAGATACTGAGTTAGAAATAATAGAAAATAATAAACCATATAATTACCGCAATAAGATATCTTTGAAGATAATAGATGGCAAATGGGGATATTATAAAGGGAATACTCATGAACATATTTCTATTAATGGTTGTTTACTTGCTGAAGATAATATTAATGCTTTTATTAATGATATAGATAAATTGGATATTAACAAAGGAGAAGTTATAATTAGAAATAATTATAATAATGAGTTGTTAATAATAATTAATACTAAAGATAAGATTAATATTAATATCGATTATTTAAAGAATAAATATAAAATAGCAGGTATAGTAGTTAATAATAAAAAGTATTATAATGATGATTTCTTTATTGAAATGATAAATAAGAAATTATTTAAAGTATCTTATGACTCATTCTTTCAAGTTAATAGATATATATGTAGTAAGTTATTTGATTTAATTAATGATAATGTTAATGAGGGAGATATAGTATTAGATTTATATTCAGGGGTAGGTACATTAGGTATTAATGTTGCTAAAAAAACTAAGAAAGTATATGGTATTGAAACAGTTAAGAATGCTGTAATAAACGCATCTTATAATACTAAGATTAATAAAGTAGATAATGCTTATTATTTATTAGGTGATGTAGGTAAAACAATTGATAAGATAAATGATAAGATTGATACAATAATTGTTGATCCTCCAAGAGCAGGATTAGATAAGAAGACAAAAGAATATATTAATAATAGCGGAGCTAAAAAAATAATATACGTATCTTGTAATCCGATGACCTTGGCTAGAGATATTAAGGAATTAAGTAATCAATACGATGTTAAAAAAGTAACAGCTTTAGATATGTTTCCTTATAGTGAGCATTGCGAAAGTATCACAGTACTTGAGAGGAGAAGAAGAATATGGTAGTACTTATTGCTGGTAGTTCTCATACTGGGAAGACCTATTTAGCCCAAAAATTATTAGAAAAATATAAATATCCATATTTGTCAATTGATCATTTAAAGATGGGATTAATTCGAAGTGGTAATACAAATTTAACAGTAAATGATGATGAAAAATTAACAGAATATTTATGGAATATTGTTAAAGAAATAGTTAAGACAAATATTGAAAATGGTCAAAATATAATAATAGAAGGATGTTATATTCCATTTGATTGGGAAAAAGATTTTGAAAAAGAATACTTAAAAGAAATAAAATATGTTTGTTTGGTTATGACGGAAAAATATATAAAATCTCATTTAGAAGATATAGAATCGCATGGTAACGAAATAGAAAAAAGATTGTCTAATAGTATTTCGCTTGAAGAATTAATAAAAGATAATGAATATAATTTAACTATGTGTAAAAAATATAATCTTAATTATATATTGATAGATGATAAATATGATGTCACTTATGAATTATAAAAAATAAAATGTATATTTTTAGAATCTCCCATGCATGATTAACTACAGAACAAATGTATGGTAATATGCGAATAAGGAGGTTTAAATAGTTATAAAATAAGTGTTAAAGAATGGGTTGAAAAAGCAAAAATAAATGGAATATTAGAAATAATAAATCAAAATTTGGAAAACGTTGACTTGCTTCTCTTTATTTTTGATGCTGAATTAGTTAAAGAAAAAATACAAAGTGATGGCGAGGAAATATCCGATATTGGTTGGTTTTCTTATGAAGAAATACTTAATATGAAAAATGATTTAAGAGCTGATGAATATTTCATAAATACTATTAAAAATAAAAAAGAAAACAAAATAAGTCCAGTCAAATTAATTAGAATAGATAATAACTAGAAATGACATATCAAAAACCAATAGACTAGGTTGGTAGTTTGTTGGTAATATCCATGCAAAGACCCATGGTCATATAAAAAATGACTACGCAAAAACCCACGGTTTAGCCATTGCGAGAGTATCTGTATATTAGAGAGAAGGTAGAATATGAAAAAACAAGAGAGAGTAATATTATTTAGTCATGAAAATGATATTGATGGATTGGGTAATATCATTTTAGGAAAGGTGGCATTTAAAGAAATAGAGTATGTTTTGGCATCAAATGTCAATATACTTGAAGCAAAGTTTAGAGATTATTTGGAAAAAGGTTTATTACATAACTATGATAGAATTTTTGTGACAGACCTTGCACTATATAATCCATCTTTAGAAATGGTTAGCAAAGATTCTGAACTTTCGAAAAAGGTTCTGGTTTTTGATCACCATAGATCAGCAATAAATGAAGGATGCGATAGATACAACTTTACAAAAATAGTAGAAATAGATGAAAATGGAAGAAAAAGATGTGGAACTGATTTGTTTTATGAATTTCTATATTTGAATGGTTTATTAACTAGAACAAAAGCGTTAGATGAGTTTGTAGAATTAACTAGATTAGAAGATACATGGGAATGGAAAAAAAATGAAGATAAAGGAATAAAAGCACATGATTTAGCAATTCTTTTAAATGGAATAGGGCTAAATAACTATATTGATAGTATTTATGCCAAAGTAATTAAAAATGAAGACTCATTCGAATTTATAGAGAGTGAAAAAAAAGTAATTGATGAGAAGAAAGCTGAATATTTAGCAACATTACAAAATATATGGAATGATGCAGAATTTTTTGAAGATGAAGATGAAAATAAATTTGCCGGAGTTTTTGCTAATTATGAATATAGAAATGAATTAGGTGAATATGTTAGGGAAATTAATTCTAATGACCTTAAATACTTAGTTGTTATTGCGTTAGAAAAAGGAGCATTTGGTCAAAAGTCTTATAGATCTATTGCTGCTGACTTTGATGTTGGTAAAATTGCAGAAGCGCACGGAGGAAATGGTCACCCTGCTGCAGCTTCGGTTAATATTACTAAAGAACAAAAAGAAAAATGCCTTGTTCTTAGAAAAATAAGTAAAAGAGATAGTATTTGTTATCTTGTTAATAGCAGCTATTTAGAGTAATTATCTTATTATTAGTAAATTTTTCAATCAATAATTATATTAATTTAATTTCCTCACTTAATAGAAAGTTCAAATATAAATAGAATTGGATTAGTTTCATTAAGTAGAAGTTTATATCCAGAAGGAAAAGTCATGTCTACTGCAGATAAAATAGCATCTATAGGGCAAATCCAAAATTTGGAAAGCGCTACTGCGTTAGTTACAGGTCGCAACAAAACTCTTTTAAAAAAAGTATAATGATTATTTTAACTTTTTTAAGTTTGGGGTTATTATGTTTATAGAAAATAGTTTAATAGCACCTTTCTTAAAGTAAATTTTAAATGATCTTATTTATCGTTCCATATTTAAAAATTGTCACATTAAGCGACGTTGAGATAAAACTTAATTCTTTCGAATTAAGTTTTTTGTATAGGAAAATACCATCTGCTATATTTGAATTTTGTGTTATGAGTAATACAGATACACAAGCTGTGCTAAAAGCCAAAAAGCAAAAAAATAGAATGTCTTTACCAGCATCTAATAATAATATATAATAAAGAAGAGGTGTAGCAAATGTATAAAAAGAATATATTAAAAGAATACATAAGTAAATCCGAATTACGAGTATTTAATGACAAAATAAAAGTTAGACTATCTAAAGAATTAGCTAAAAAATATGATGCTGGCAGTTATACTAATTATTTAAACAACATGCAAAAATGCCTAGAAGAAATCGAAACTTTAGGAATTAAATATCCTGCAAATGCGCGTCCTATTTTATACATATATATTGTTCCAGACGATAACTATGGTCCACTTTTAAGAATCCCTAACCATTTTGATAAAGGTAATGGCGGAGGAAGACAGGTACCTTGTTATGATTTAGATGGTTTTCACTATGCTTATGGAATAAGTCAAAACTTATTGGAAAACTATTCTCAAAAAGAATCTAGTATCTCACAAATTGTCAACAATATTCATGAACTTACTCACATGGTTCATAGTTTATTCTTTTCATTACACCAAACAATTTGTGAAGGCTTTGCCGAAACCATACCCTTATATGCTTTAGATTATGAAAAAAAATTTACAGAACATAAAGATGTCTTAACTAAAATGAATGAAAACCAAATTCTTACAGCTCGTGAAATGCTGGACTCCGAAAGAAAAGGTAAATTTGGTGAAGAAGCTATATTACCAAATAGATCTTGTTCCTTTAGATTATCTTACATTTCATCTTACTTACTTGTAAGGGGTTGTATAGAGACTATCGTTGAGAAAAACAAAATATCTAAATCACAAGCTATCCAACAATTTCTAGAAATACTTAAACAAAGTGATTACATAAACGAATGGTTATTTTGGGATATTGCCGATACTATAGGAATACCTAAAAATACTCTCTTAGATGGTAAAGACCTCCAAATAAAAGCATTAAATTCTATAAAGAACCAAGATTAGTAATAAAAAAGTTTAATGGAAATAATCGTAAATGGAAGAATTCAAGTAGTAGAAATTATAAAGGGAAAATTGAAATTAAAATGACTTTTTCTTCACCATTAAGCAAAACTAATTTTAGTGGTTTAAGAACATGTTCTATTACTCTAGGGCAGGATATCGTAAGTCAATCATAGTACTTGAGAGGAGATAAGATTTAATGAAAATATATGTAGTAAGACATGGCCAAACTAATTTAAATTTAGAAAAAAGAGTTCAAGCCAGAAATGGAGGACCATTAAATGAAATCGGTAAAGTTCAAGCTCAATTATTACGAGATGAATTTAATAATAATAAAATAAATTTTAGTTATGTATATTCTTCACCTCAAATACGAGCTGTTCAAACAGCGGAAATTGCTTCGGGTCTTAAAGCAATTATAGATGATAGACTGGATGTATATGATTTAGGAACAGCAGATGGGATGTTAGTATCAGATGTTAAATATACAGGGACAGTACCAGATATGACTTTATACAGCGGAGTAGAAACAATTGAAGATTTTAAAAAAAGAATATATAGCTTTATTGATGAAATCCTTGAAAAATATAAAAATCAAGATATCAATATTTTAATTTCAGGACATAAATGCACAACAGGGATGATATGTGCATATTTTGAAAACTTTGCAGTTAATACAATTTATGATGACTTTTTGAAATTATCATCAAAATGTGGAAAATATAAAAAATATGAAATATAGAAAAATATTATTAGATTATATATAACAATAGAATAAACTATGCAACCCCCCACGATTTAGCCACTTAGAAAGTATCATAGTTCTTGAAAGAAGATAATTATGAAAAAAAGATTAGATGGAATAAATAATATTAAGAAATGGAAAATAGTAAAAATTATTACTATAGTTATTTTAATGCTTTTTATAATTAGATTAATTATTGATGCTATTATGTGTATAAAAATGACTTATCCTCACCCAATGTTGGGCATAGAAGCAAATAATTGGGTACATCAGTTTTTTGTAGATATAATATTTATTTTAATTACATGGAGCATACCTTTAATAATTGATGTTATTCTTTTGGTAATATCATGTGTTAAAATTAAAAAAAATAAATAGCTATCATAGTTTTAGAAAGAAAGTTAAATATGGAATTAGAAGACTTATATGATAGTAAGTTTAACAAATTAAATAAAAAGATTAGAAGAAGAGTAGATGAAATACCGGAAGGTTGCTATGTAATGATGAGTTATGCATTAATAAAGAATAATGACAAATATCTTTTAGAGCAAGCAACTGCTAGAAGTAATAATACATTAGCAATTCCAAGTGGACATGTACTTGCTGGTGAAGATGGCTTAACTGGTTTAAAAAGAGAGTTAAAAGAAGAATAAAATTAGATAATATTAATATTAAACATGTAGATACAATTATATATCCATACAATAGTTATATCTTTAATGTTTATTTAATAGAAGATGAAATAGATATAGATAGTATAGAATACGATACTAGTGAAGTGGTAAATATCAATTGGTACTCAAAAGAAGAAATTTTAAATAAAACTAAAGAAAACAAAGTAAATAAAGGATATGCATATATATTAGAAAATATATTTAATAAAATAGCTTTGTTCGATTGATTTATCATAATAAATATGATAAGTTGAAAATGTATTAATTATCTTGCCATGAGTTAATATGACAATTTGGACGCTAAGGTTCTAATTCTTTAAGGCAAGGAAGAATTATTGCATGCTGCGGGATATCCCTTTCAATAGGATGAAGGGGATATC
>CAMZCT010000020.1 GCA_947305065.1 uncultured Mycoplasmatota bacterium
ATATACCCTTATAGGGTTGAATAAAAACCACTAGTTGAACTAGTGGATTTTTATTTGTAAAAAATCTTTTAATTATAAATAATATGCTTTATAATTATATTATAGTAGGAGATGGTTTTATGAAGAAAGTATTATTGTTTATCGTTATTTTTTCTTTCGCGGGAGTTGTTAGTGCTAAAAGATGTGAGGTAATAAACGGAAGTGGAAAAGCAATAGGTGATGAAGTAAAATGTGGTACAGAATCATTTTATGTTGTTAAAAGTGATGAAGAGTACACTAAGTTATTAACTAAATATAATCTATATGTAGGAGATATTATTAATGTTATTGAAGCTGATGAAAATGCTCCTCAATATACTTCTTCAGGGTGGACTGAAAATCCAGTATCATATTGTATGAATTTGGGTTTACAACATGGTTTTGACCCAGACAGCGTTTTTCCAATAGGAATGACTAATTATGAAACTATTAGTAGTTGTAGAATATATGAAAGAATTGATGATTCAGTTATTTTACAAAAAGATATAGCTGTTGGTACATTCTTGGAAAATGGCAAATCTAAATTGCCTTTATATGGAATTACCTATATGCTTCCTCAATGGAATATATATCCAACTAGCGGATATAATGAATATGATGATAACGGGAATCTGATTGTAGAAGGTTCAGATTATGAAGTGTTCTTTAATGGATATGGACAAGAATTGGAAAATCAGGATATAGAGGTTGAAGACGTATCATTTTTAACTCTTAATGGTTTTATAGAATTATTAAAAACAATTAGTAATGAGGAGGTAGAGGTAGAACTTGAATATCCTCAGTCTGGAGAAATGACCGAACAAAATAATCCTTATTTAGGTAAGATGGATGTAAAAAAGTATATACCTGAAAAATATAAATGGTTATATGATAGAACTTATTGGTTGGGAAGTGGTTCAGTTGTACCAGAAGTAAATCATAGCGGAACTGTGTATAGTGATTATTATGTTTCTAATGAAGGAATATTATGTGCATTAGGAAGGGATGCTTGCTTATATTTTCGTTATCCAATAGGTAATGGGGCAAGACCGGTTGTTACTATAGCTAATAATAATATTAAATATACTTATAAATTTATTGAGGGTATGGGACAAGACTTTAATATTGTTTCTAATAATAATATGAAATTTAAGATTAATATGGAATATGAAGATTTTGTTAAAACAGGAAAGATATTTATTGATGATGAAGAAGTAGATTGTAATTGTTATGAATTAAGTAAAGGGAGCACTGTGGTTACATTTAAAGATGAATGTTCTAAAAAATATAGGTTAGGAGAACACAGTATTAGAGCTACTCTTAATGATGGTCAATATGAAGCAATTACAGATTTTATTATATCTAGTGATACTCCTATAGTATCTAAAGTAAAACAAATAATAGATAATCCTAATACTTCTGATAAAATGGTTATATTTGTATTTGTTTCTTTTACTAGTTTAATAATTATATGTGCTATTGTAAGAAAAAAATTATTTTCTAGTAGATATGAAAGTATTTGACATTAAATAATCTTATGTTATAATTTGGATACAAACGAAGAAAAAGAAGAGTAATATATGATTATATTGTAGAGAGTTCATGGTTGGTGAAAATGAATATATATAGTATATGAAGAAGCTTTGGAGTTAAATAGTGTATATAAGCTATTTCGTATAACTACGTTACAGTTTTAAGAAGTAATTAAGGTGGTACCACGAACTATTCGTCCTTTGGATGAATGGTTCTTTTTTATTTAGAAAGGATGATTGGTATGACAAATAAAGATTTAGCAGATTTAATATTTCCTAATATTACAAAGACAATAGAGGATTATGAAAAGGAATATCCTGAAAGAAATTTACCGGAAGGAGCTAGAGTAACGAGATATGCTCCATCACCAACTGGTTTTATGCATATTGGTAATTTCTATTCAGTATTAGTAGATTATGTAATTGCTAAAAGAAGTAAAGGAATATTCTATCTACGTAATGAAGATACAGATGGAGCTAGAGAAATAGAAGGTGCTGTAGAGTATATAAGACATGTTTTAGAGCATTATAATCTTAATCCAGATGAATATGAATATCGTGATACTAATGAAATTAAAGGTAATTATGGACCATATATTCAAAGTGAAAGAAAAGAAATATATCATGCTTTTATTAAATATTTAATTGAAGAAGGTAAAGCATATCCTTGTTTCTTAACACAAGAAGAAATGGATGTAATTAGAGAAGCTCAAGCTAAGGATAAGAGAAGAATAGGTATCTATGGTAGATATGCTAAATATCGTAATTTAAGTCCAGATGAAGCAGCAGAAAGAATTAAAAATGGAGAAAATTATGTTATTAGATTAAAATCACAAGGAGATTTTAATAAAAAGTTTAAATTTGATGATTTGGCATTTGGTACTATGGAATTTCCTGAAAATGATATAGATGTAGTAATAATGAAATCATCTAATTTACTTCCAACTTATCATTTTGCGCACTTAGTAGATGATCATTTAATGCGTACTACTCATGTCGTAAGAGGACAAGAATGGGTATCTTCTATTCCTACTCATTATGAATTGTTTAAAACATTTGGTTTTAAACTACCTAAATATGTTCATACTCCGTTAATACTAAAGAAAGATGGCGACAAAATAAGAAAGATATCTAAGAGGTTAGATCCAGAAGCTAGAATGACATATTATGAAGAAAAGGGTTATCCAATATATTCAGTAATTGAAGCTATTATGACTATTGCAAATTCTAATTATGAAGCATGGAGAGATAGTCATCCTGATGCTGAATTTACAGAATTTGAATTCTCACCTAAAAAGATGAGTGCATCTGGAGCACTATTTGATTTAGATAAGTTAGATAATATATCTAAGAATTATATTTCTCGCTTAAAAGCTACAGAAGTGTTTTCTATGTTAGATGAATGGTCAAAAGAATATGATAAAGAATTTAACGAATTAATTAATAAATATAAAGAATATACTATTAACATTCTTAATATAGAAAGAGAACAAAAGAAACCAAGAAAGGATTATGCATCATTCTCAGAAGTAAAAGGGCAAATATGGTATATGTATGATGAATTATATAAAGATTTTAATTATGAATTTGCCGAAGGTTTAGATAAAGAAGAAATAAATAAAGTATTAGAAACATATTTTAACGAATATTATGATGAAAAAGATGATAAAGATACTTGGTTTAATAAAATGAAAGAGATGACTGATAAATTAGGTTATTGTTCTGATATGAAAGAATATAAAACTAATCCAGATAAATATAAAGGTAGTGTAGCTGATATATCTAATATAATTAGAGTAGGTGTAACTAGTAAAAGTCAAACTCCAGATCTTTATGTAATACTACAATTATTAGGCAAAGATAGAATTAATAATAGAATAAAAAACATCTAATTTAGTTTAGATGTTTTTTCTATGTTTATTCTTCTATATATTATTATTAAACCTTCTAATATGAAGAAATAAATAGTATTTTGTAAGAAGTAGTCAGTCCTATATTGATTTAAATCAAAAGGTTCTATTATATAGTCTTCTTTAATGTCATTAAATATATTCTTATATGTTTCTTTGTATTCATTGTTTTTTTATAAATTTTCCTATTTTATCATAATTCATTTATATCACCTATAATGAGAATAGCATTATCTTTTTTAAATAACAATAAACTTATCGTAGAGTTGCATTTTATTTTGGCCCTTTTGTAATATTTTTTTTAAAATAAGTAAAAGTATGATATACTGATAATAGTATGGAGTAGTGTTTGAAAGTGGGAAATAATATGAAAAAGACAAAATTTGCATTTTTCTTGTTTATTGTAGTTTTGGTAGTCTGTACTATTTTTGGTGTAAATATTATTAGAAAAAATCTTGATGCTGAAAGTGGTAAGTTTTCTTTTGATGGATATGCTTTGGTTTTAAATAATAAAGCTACTAAATCAGAAATTCTTACTTTTAATAGAGATACTGTCTATAGTTATAAGAAATATGATGATAAAGTTAGTTTTGTTTCTAATGATAAAAAAGTTAAAGTTGATGATTCAACTATCATGCATTTTCAAGATAAATCATTATTAGTATTAAAAAATACAGTGGGAATTAATTTAAATTCTATCGATTCGCCAATTATTTTTTATTATAATATTTTTAAAAATTCAATGATTAATTATACTGATAAAAAGTATACTATTAAGACGGTTGATAATGGTGAAATTACTTTTGAACCTTTGTTATTGAGAATTAATGAAAACAAATTTTTAGTTGCTGGAGATATGGTAAGAGCCACTTTAGCAAGTGATGAAGTAGTAGATTTTGGTTCTTATGCATATATTGAATATGTAGATGGATCAATTATAAGATTATATAATGATTCTAAATATTATCAAACTATTACAGATAATGCTAATATTGTTGTTGGAGATATAACTATTAATTTAAAAGAAGAAAGTATTAGTAAAGCTGGTGTTTCATATATTACTTTATCTAATTTAGTTATAGATCATGATGGTAATGTTGATGTTTTAACTATAGAAGAGGAAGAAACAGAAAAAGCAATTATAGAAGAACCTAATACTAAAGCAATTTTAAGTGAAGAGGAAGAAATAGAAAAACAACAAAGTAGTAGTAACACTAATACAAATACTGAAGTTAATAATGTTGAAAATAATAGTCCGGGTGGTGTAATAGATAGCAATGGTAATGTAATTAGTGGTAGTGTAGAAGAAACTGAAGATGTTGATAAAGGAGTTAAAGAACCTACATATACAGTTACAAAAATGACTGTTGATGCTTTATCCATTGATGCGACATTCGAAATTCTTGATGAAGATGCTCTTATATCTGGTCCTACTCAGATAACAATTATTGAAAATGCTACTTCTAAAATTATTTATGAAACTACAATTGATGAGGGAGATTTGTTGGGTCATATTTCTTATCCTGATTTAAAACCTGATACGGAATATACATTAACTGCTAAAGCTCCTTACAAAGTAGATGAAGTTGAGTATGATAAGTATTTTATTTCTAAGATATTTAGAACAGAATCTTTAGGTGTATCTTTTGAAAAAGCTTATGTAACAGCAACATCTATTGTTATTGATGTTAATCGTGAAAGCTATTCTAGTGTTTCAGCGGCGACTTTAGGTATATATGATAAAGATGGAACTTTAATTGATTATCAAAGAATTGATTTTGCTACTAGTAGTACAAATAGAATTCAATTTAGTGATCTTACTAGTAATACAACTTATACGGTAAAATTATATGATATATTGTCTTCTGGAATTATGGTTAGTGATGGATTCTCACAAAAAGAAAGTGTATCGACTTTAAAGTTGGCTCCAATTGTTGGAGATTTAGAGTATTCAATTAGTAAAAGTAAGTCGGCTTTCGAACTAAGTGTTAAAAGTATTAAAGATAGTGATTATGGAGTTAAAAGTTATAGATATGAAATATTTGATGCTAGACAGAATATTAGTAATGAGAGCCCAATACTTTCTTTAGAAAGAGATAATATAGGACCTGTAGAAATTAAGGTTGATGATGTTAATATTCATCATGGAGTAGCTTATACTTATAAATTAGTTGTAGTATTTAATGATAATGAAAAAGATATAGAATATTCATTTAATTTAGGAACAACAATGCAAATTGATGGAGTTACTTTCCCAACTGTACGTTGGCAAGAATCAACAATTACTTGGGAACAAATAAATGGTACGATTGTAATTGATGATCCTTCTAGTACAATTATGAGTGATACTTATAGAATAGTATATAAGAATTCTGTTGATGCTTATGAGAGTAAAACGATTACAGTAACAACTGATAGGAATGCTATTCCAATAAATGTAAATTATTTAAGAGCAAATGAAACTTATACTTTTGATGTATATGCAAGTATTAATTTACAAGATGGTAATCCAACAACTACAGAAACTTATATTGGTAGTGTAAAAGTACAAACAAAAACACCGAATTCATTGTCTGGTATTTATGGAGATAATGGTTCTTATGATGATGTATTCTCACTTAGTTTCTCTCTAGGAAATGATGGTGTAGATGCTAGTTTTGAAGCTAGTACCTTGTCTTCATTAACATTTACGTTGTATCAAGGATCTACTACAGAAGGTAGAGTTGAGACATATAGGAAAACTATTGATACTAATGATAATGAATATGAAAGTATTTTAAAATCAATGTTTTATGATTCTTCTATTACTATAGATGCCGCTTTCTTTAATAAAGAAAACTCTGATTTTAAACAAAAAACTTATACTTTAGTAGTAGATGGTTCTTATGATTATACTGGTTATGAATCAAATATAATACCTATAAAAAATAATGTATTCCATTTCCAAGTTAATAATTATATTCCTAGTTTACCAGATCCAAATGAACCTCAAATGATAGTAAATGGTATTTATAATAGAAATGCCGATAGTTTTGATATTGGATATGATCAAGAATTATTACCAAATACTTTGGTGGGATACAATGTAATGGCAGATTATGATAATTCTAATAAAACTGCTAAATATATTATTTATCATATTTGGCGTTTAAATCCGACTACTGGAGAGTTTGAAATGATACCTTCTTTAGATAGAACTATTAATTTTGATGCTAATGGAAATCTAAAATCATCTGTTTATCGTGTTGGTAATGGAACAGATAAAGATACTTTAGATAGTGATATGTTAAGAAGAGGAAACCAATATTATTTCTCATATGAAGTACATTTAGATATGGATAAAGATGGTTCAGTAGATACTGTTTATCCTACTTCTATTGATCCAACTGTAGTATTAAAGAGTGAAAAATTAATGCCGTTAAAGCAAAATAGTGACTTTGTATTATATCCTTCAGTAAGTGATAATACTACATTTACTTGGAAATATAAGTATAAAGATATCGATCATGCTATATATGATGGTAATTTATATGGATTTAGGAATGCTGATGTAAGCCCACTTTCTTCAGCAAATATTTCATATAGTGAAGATTTCCAAAGTGTTACATTTATTGGTTTAGCTCAATCTAATATTTTAACAATTAAAAAGAATGAACAACTATTAAAAGGAGAGTCTCCAGAATATGAAACTTTAACTAGCCAGTACTTTTATGGATATAAGAACACTTTAGGTTTGAAATATAGTTTAATTGAAGATGTTAATAGAGTTACGATAGCGATTGATAATTATTCGGCAAATGCTGAGTTAGTAGCAAGGATTTCAGCAGTTGATATAATAGTCACACCAACAGATCCTGAAACATTAGCTCGATTAGGTACTAAGACTTTTGAAAAAAAGGACATATCTTCTGGTAGTATAGTTCTTAACTATATGGACATTTCAGAATATATTTCCCAACCTATTAAAATCGAGGTTAAAGCTTATTTTGATAGTGGTAATACTGGTTTTGACATAGCTAGTGAATATAAAGTTATTCAAAAAGGAACTTATGATAGTTATGGGAATTATTATGGTGTTTCAAATTCATCAAAATTGGTTCAATCATCTTCAATTAGTGGTAATATTGTAAATGCTGCGGTTGATTTTGATAATAAGACTTTACAAATTAGAAAATTGGATGGTGTAAATCATTCTATTGGTTTTGATTTAGATCATACCGGTGTTGTTTATGAAAATAATAATATTTTATTTAAAGAAATAAAGACTGAAAAATTATCATCAGATAATATGGTTACGACATTTGATTATATTATTCCTGGTATATCTTTACATAAAAATAATAAACTAGATGTTACTTCATTTTTAACGAGTGTTAAGTTAAATGCTACTTTATATAGTACTGAATATAGTAGAATAAGAGAAAACTTAGTTTATTTTGATTTGTATGAGACAGATGGAAATGGAATAAATGCAACATTTGTTTCTACGTTTACAAGAAATATATCTGCTTTTGAAGAGCCGATTGAAATTGATGGATTACAACCTAAAACAAATTATTATGTTAATTTCTATGTTTTTGTTTATAATTCTCAAACAGGAGATTATGAAAAAATATATTTGTATGATATTAATCAAAAAGCTATGGGAATAAATTATTATTTCTATACATTATCTGAAGTTGGTATAACAAATATTGTTGCCTCATTGGAAGCATCTTCATATACAGATAAAAACTTAGTAATTTCATATAATCTAGATACATTAGTAGGATTTGATTTTATAGAATACAAATTATATAAATATCAAGGTGGTACTTATGTACCTACGAATATTACTATTCCTAGTAGTAGAGCATTCTTTAGAAATATGAATATTTATGTTAGTGCTGCACCAAATCCTAATAATGAGATTGAATATGAAGGAACTTATAAAATAGTTATTACGCCGATGGGTAGTTATACTGAAAATGGTGAAGTGAAGACTATAAAATTAGGTTCTTATAGTAGAGAATTTACGTTAGGTAATTATGAAAAACCATTTATTGGAATATCATCAGGTAAAACTAGTGATTCGATTTACTTTAGGGTTAGTATTAATGATGTAAGTAAGGTAATGGTTGGCGATGTTTATACTGTTACTTTATATGATAGTAATAATCGAGTAATAGATGTAAAACAAAATGTTGCTATTGGAACTTCTTATCGTCGTTTTACATATTCTGCTGATGAATATGATTTGGTATTTGGGGAAATGTATAAATTTGAAGTTACAGCCAAAGCAGATTATACGAATAAAGGCCTTGATTTTACCGATTTGATTAAATCGAGAACAGTTAAATATGGTGGAGATGTTTCTTTAGGAACTGTAATTCTTCAAAACATGACTGATGATGATGGTACGCATTTGAACTTAGTCTTTGCTGATTCATATAATTTAGGGGATCTTACTTCAGTTACATATAGTATATCTTCAATGGGAAGTGGATACTTCTTATCGAATTCTGAGACTTTCTCAGCTCGATATGAACCATCTACTGACTTATATTATTATACAATTTTGATAAACGATTCTAACTATATACCTGGTAATGTTTATATATTATCTCTTAATTTTTATAGAGATAGCGAGCTTATTGAGAGCGTGGAATTTGATTATTATGAAGGAGATAATGGCTGATGAGAAAACTAAATGTAAAAAACAAGATGTTTATTGTATTATTTTCCTTTATTATATTAGCGATAATAGGAATATTAGTATATGCTGTTAAATTGGTTGGAAATAAAGGCTCAAAAGTTTATGAAGTAACTAGTAATACAGTTTTATTTGCTAATGATTCAAATCAAATTGATACTAAAGTTGGGGGAAAGATAGAGAAGAAATGGAGCGGAGATTATTATTATCTTGCAAGTAATCAAGATACTTATAAACTAGGAAAAAATCCAGTTATTTATGAGTCATCTAATGATACTATTACTTTATTTGGTAATAATTATCAGATTTATAAAGATGGAAATGTTTCTTTATTAAAAGATAGTGTAACTCTTAATGATTTGTCCGTTCCTTTCTTTTATAAACTTAATGATAGAGTATATTTGATAGTAGCAAATGAAATATATAATGAAGACAAATCAATTTTTGCAAGTAAGTATTTATTAGTAAATATTGATAAACAAGGAAATGCTTCGGTGTTTAATGACATGCTAAATGTAAAAACTATTAATCCGATGAGTTTATATTTTGGAGATTATATATTTGATATAGCTAATGAAAAATTAGTTGCTAATGAAAAAACAATAGATTTAAAATTAGTTATTGGTAGTACAAATGAATATGTAGTACCAGAAAAGAAAGAGGATATAATTGATTATGATTCTAGTAAGTTGATTGAATCATATAATGAGCTTGTTAATGATTTCAATAAGTATACTAGTAATCATAGAATTAAAACTTCTGCCAATAATCAAGTTGTTCAAAATAATAATAATGTAGTTGTTAATAATACAACTAATAATAACGGGGGAACAACTGTTAATAACAATAATAATGCTTCAAATAATGCTGTACAGGCTAAAAATAAGACTAATTTAATTAAAAAAGTTAGTTTAAGAGGTTCAATTTCTTATCCGACATTTATCGATGTTTCATATATTGTTACTGATCCAGAAAATAAATATCAAGCTGTTTATTTGTTAGTAACAGGGGAGATAAATGGAGTAGTAACTACGCAAAAAATAATATTAGATAAGTATGATACTAAATATAGAATAGTTGGATTATCTATAAATAGTGAATATTCTATTAGTTTAGGTTATATAGAAGTGGTTAAGGATGAGAATTCATTCGAAAAAACTTTGGTAGATAATATTGAAGATGTTATAAATGTTAGAACAACAAAAACTAAATATGCTTTAAAAATAGTTAAAATATCTAATGGTTATGTGTATTTTAATTTTAAAATGTCCTCTGATTATTCTTTTGAATCCGGTCGTGTTACATTATATGCAGGAGGCAATTTGTTAGATGAATTACCTTTAGATGCATATGCAGTAAAAGGAGAGGAAGGATTTTCAGGTAAGTTAAAATTAGAACAATCTAATGTGTATGAAATCAGGATAGAAGATGCTATTTATAATGGTAAAGCAGTTAAAGACAAAATTGCTAGAAGTTTTGCAATTCCAATGCCATAAATTTATGCATAATAGGTTAGTTTATGGTATTATAATAATTAGATAGTAAGGTTGGTGTGTATATGGAAAGTGTAGTTTCATCAATAATGGCTTCGGTAGGAACAATACTTGGTTATTCTATGGCTGGTTTTGGCATAGGAATCGGAATATTAGGTTCTAAAATTGCTGAAGCAGTAGGAAGAAACCCTGAAGTTAAAAATGAAATAGTCAGTTCGATGATGATGTTATTAATAGTAGCGTCAATATTTGTTCTATTAGTATTTGCATTTTGCTTTATGTTATTATTCTTTAATCCTTATGTTTCATAGTTTATGAATGAGATTGTTATTATTTTAATAGTAGTTATTGTATTACTATTAACTCTTACCTTATTACTAATTTATATAAGTAAAAGAGTTAATAAATTAGTGAAAAAGATATTTGTTGATAGATTACAAGAATTTGATTTTTTACTAGAAGATAAAGAGAAAAAGGTTAATGAATTAAATGATGAAATTTCTAAGAAAAAAGAACAAGTAGAAAAGATGTCTGATGAAAATTTAAAGACTACTAATCAGGAATTGTTAAATAATAGTAATTCTGTTGTTTTACCTACTTATGCTGATTTAGAGGATGAAAATATCATTTCAATTTACAAAAAGATTAAATATAGTTTTAATTTTGATGTAGAAACAGCTATACAAAAATTGGTTAAAAATAACCATGAAAATAACAGTATTAATTTGTATAAAATGTATAAAAAAATTAGAAGCTATTTTACTTTTGAAGTGTTATATAATATATCAACTTTTCAAAGTGAACAGCAATATGTGATTGTTAATGAGTTACTTAGTGATGAAGAGAAAGCTTATTTAAAAGGTTTTTTGCATAAAAAGCATTTTAATATAAATAAGTTTGTTGCTGATTTAGATAATCTTATTATAAGAAGTGACCCTAAAATCAAAGTATTAGTGGGGGATAGAAATAAGTCATATAATAATATAGATGAAAGCGTTGAAACTATATATTCTGATAAAATAACGGAAGGTTTTAAAATAGAATATAAAGGTGTAGTTTTTGATTATAGTATTTAATGAGATGGAAATAAAAAGGGAGAGTTAGTGTTATATATAATAAGTAAATGGCATTATCCATCATGTTTTATTATATATATTATTAGACAGTTGTTATGCAAGATTCTTTAAGTGAAGTAATAAACAAAAAAATTGAAAATATAGTCAATAAAAATAATTTATATCATTCTGGAAAAATAACAAGAATTAATAATTTTATTGTCGAAGTTGTCGGTTTAGAAGATGCATTCTATTTTGAAAAAGTGTTTGTTGGCAATGAAGCAAATGTTGGTTATGTTGATAAAATAGAAGTAAACAAAGTAATAATTTTACTTGTTAAAACTGATGGTACTGTTGCAGTTGGAGATTCTGTCATTACAACTGGTGAAGTACTTCATGCTTCTTTCTCAAAAGATTCTATAGGAATGATTATTGATTCTTTCGGTAATGACAAATTAACAGGAAGAAGAATTAATAATAGTGTTGTTATACCTATTGAAACAGAAAAGATTGGAATAATGGATAGAGGGATGGTCAATAGACCTCTTGAAACAGGTATAGCTAGTATAGATTTGATGTTTCCAATAGGTAAAGGACAACGTCAATTAATAATTGGCGATAAAAAAACTGGTAAAACACAAATATGTTTAGATACTATTGTAAATCAAAAAAATAAAGGTGTTATTTGTATATATGTTGCAATAGGAAAGACTAAAAAAGAATTAAAAAGATTATATTCTAAGTTGGTACAAAAAGAGGCACATGCTTATACAATTATTGTTGCTTCCTTTAATGATGATATGGTTCCTTTAATAAAGTTAACGCCATATGTTGCTTTATCAATTGCAGAACTATATATGAAGGAAGGTAAAGATGTACTAGTATGTATTGATGATTTAAAAAAGCATGCTGATGCTTGTCGTGAAATTGCTTTGTTATCTGAAAAAAATACTGGTAGAGATGCTTATCCAGCAGATATTTTCTATACACATTCACGTTTGTTAGAAAAAGGATGCCAATATAAAAATGGTGGATCAATAACAATTTTACCTATAGTAGAAACTAAGGGTGGAGACATTACAGATTATATCTCTACTAACGTAATTTCAATTACAGATGGACAATTGGTTTTATCAGAAAAGATGTTTAAAAAAGGACAAAAACCGGCTCTTAATTTTGGATTAAGTGTATCTCGTTTAGGTAGTGTAGTACAAAAAGATTCAATAAAAAAGATAGGTGCAGATATAAAAAGAGAGCTTCTTTCTTATTTAGAGACTGCAGATGTGTATCAATTAGTAAATATTGAATCAATGTCTGCTGAATTAAGAAAAAAGTTAGAAGAAGGCAAAAAAATACTTGATTTATTAAAGCAACCTAAATTTTCACCAATGAGTGAAGAAATGTTGGTTAATATGTTTGGATATATTAACAATAGTAATATAAGTGAAAGTATGAAAGAAAATTCTGTTAATGAAAATAGTATGAATGTTATTCCTAACAGTATTGCAGGAAATTCTGAAGAAGATAATACTCAAAAACTAGAAGTATTAAATGAAAATTTAAGTAATAATACTACTCAATCACCTATGACAGGTGGACAATCTGGAGTATTGAATTTTTCACCAGCTGGTAATAATGTTATAAAACCTGGAGATAATACTAATAAAGGTGAATAATTATGAGTGTTAAGAATGTAGTTAAAGTAATGAATTTTCACGCTTTATTACGAGTTAATGATGCTAGAAGTCGAGTAAAAAAAGCTTATGAATATGAAAGAGAATTAAAATATGTTATATCTTCTGTCATAAATAATAGAATATTTATTCAAAGTCATTTATCTTTAGAATTTCCAAAAAATGAGAAAGAATTAAATATCTATATTGGAAGTGATTTGGGTTTTTGTAATAATTTTAATTCCGATATTATTTCTTATTTAAAAAGTGATGATGCTAAAAATGATAAAATAATAATTGGTAAGAAGATAAAATCTAATTTTGAAAATATTGTATTGTATATGGATAAAGAAAGCTTTCCAAAAGAATATAATAAGATATTTGAAATAGTATTAGATGGTGTATTAAATAAAAAATATTCTAAAATAAATGTCATATATATTCATTATTATAACTTAAATACTCAAAAGGTAATAAAGAGAACGATATTACCTGTTGATTTTAAAGATGAATTGTCTGATGATCAGAATAGAAAAAAATCTGTTGAAGATGATTATGTGGTAGAAGGAGATATAATGTATATTATATGGAGTTTAGTAACGACATATGTTTCAACAGAGATAAAGATTGCCGAAGCATGGAGCTGGGCAAGTGAAAATGTTAAGAGACAAGCTTTTACCAGTGAATCCCTTAAAAAAATAGAAGAACGTGAAGAAGAAAAAATGAGAAAGGATCGTAAAGAAGTAAAGAAGAAGAAATTTGCTATTATAGTACAAAATAATAATAAAAAAATTGCTAATAAGAATAAGGAGGAATAGTATGATTGGAAAAATAATTGCTGTATCAGATTTAAGTGTACAAGTATTACTTACTGATACATCTAATGTAGCTATAAAAGATATTTTATTTACTACATTAAATAATAAAGTTTATCAATTTGAAGTAGTAGAAGTAAATGCTAATATAGCAAAGACTATAGCTTTTGATAATACAATGTATTTAAAAAAAGGTTTGCCTGTAGGTAAAAAGAATGGTCAATTAGCTATTGAATATTCTGATCAAATATTAGGTAAAGTCTTCGATTCTTATGGAAATGTAATAAGCAATGCAAACTATAATAGTGTAAGTAAAAAATGTGTTTATGAAAGAAATATTTCTTTACAAGAGTTAGATATTGATAGCGGTTTATTATTAACTGGTATCAAAGCAATAGATTTTTTTGCACCGATTCAAAAAGGATCTAAATTAGGTCTTCTAGGTGGAGCTGGAGTTGGTAAAACGGTTATTATTAAAGAATTAATGAATAATATTTTTAAAAAGTTCCAGTCTAATTCAGTATTCATTGGTGTTGGTGAACGTAGTAGAGAAGGTAAAGAATTATACGATGAGATGAAAGAAGCTAATCTTTCTGATAAAATTGCTATGGTTTTTGGCCAGATGGGTGATAATGCTACTAGTAGAAGTAAAGCTATTTATAGTGGTTTAACACTAGCTGAATATCTACGTGATCAAAAGAAACAAGATGTTTTATTATTTATTGATAATATCTATCGTTATGTACAGGCTCAATCAGAATTGTCAGCTGAATTAGGAAGAACACCAATTGAAAATGGTTATCCAACAACCATGATAAGTGATATTTCAGAGGTTGAGGAACGTATTAATTCAACTAAGGAAGGTTCTATTACTTCTTTTCAAGCTATTTATA
The DNA here is from genome assembly GCA_947305065.1 of uncultured Mycoplasmatota bacterium. GTDB lineage: Bacteria > Bacillota_I > Bacilli_A > RF39 > UBA660 > Coprovivens. The sequence continues at coordinate 15,082 of CAMZCT010000020.1, forward strand.
TTCCAGCTGATGATTATACAGATGAAGCTGTACAAACTATATCTTCTCATTTGGATGGGCAAATTGTTTTAGATAGATCTGTGGCTGAAAAGGGAATATACCCTGCTATTGATGTATTTAAAACTAGTAGTGTATTTGTTGATTCTGAAGTAATTGGGGAAAGACATTTTAATTTGATTGAAAAAACACTTAGTTATTTAGTGAGATATACAGAATTAGAAGAGATAATTGTCGTTTTGGGTATTGAAGAATTAAGTGATGAGGATAAAAAAGTTTTCTATCGCTCAAGAAAACTTAGAAATTATTTTTCTCAACCAATGTTTGTATCGGAGCAATATACAGGAGTTCCAGGAGTACTTGTTGATATAAATGATGTGTTAGATGATGTTGAAAACATCTTAAATGGTACTTATGATGATGTAGATGAGAGTAAATTCTTGTATATAGGTAGTTATGGAAGAAAACAATAATGGAATGAAAGTTATTATTTTAGAAAATGATAGTGTTAAAATGAGCGAGATAAATAATGCTAAAATAATAAGAATAAAAGATAAAAATTATAATATATTAATTATGAAAGATTATTGGCCTGTATTAGGAGAAGTGGATGGCTCCGTACAAATTGAAGCTGAGGAAAGCTTAATTTTAAATGGTATTAAGGGTTTTTATTCATTAAGTCATAATGTTTTTCATTTGATCATTAGAGAGAAGGAAAATAATAATGATTAGTACTATGAGATTAACATTTTCTATTTTTTGTTATATAGCTGTTGTCGTTTTAATATTATTTTTAATAAGTATTTTTCTTACTTATAAATATAAAAATAGATATAGAGGTTTTTATGCTATTTTTTTAGGGGCAACAAAAAGAGAAATGTTTATTCATGTTACTAATTTACTTAATTTTCTAATATTATTGTATTTTTTATTTAATATTAAATATTTTTATACCTATGGTCTATATATGATAATATTTATTAATTTGTTATCTTGTACAATAGCATTTAAATTTCATATAATAATTATGGATGTAGCATACACTATAATTTCATCATCATTATTTTTATTGTTAAGACTTGTAAATAACTATTTGTTATATGTTTTTTATGATAATAAAATTAGTTTATTGAAAATAATATTTATGATAATGATTTTTATATATATTTTATATATAAGTATTAGAAAGATGGAAGTTACTATGAAGTCTTATAAAAGATTAGGGAGGACATAATGAATAACGAAGGTGAAAATATATACCAGAAGAGTATTGATAATAAAAAGAAAAAAAATAAAGTTGCTATAAGTATTGGTATAGGTATAATATCGGTACTAGTAATAGTAAGTGTTTTTGTTGGTTTTATTCTTATCAAGAAATATTATTCTGATATAAATAAAGTTGAATTTGATAATTATGAATTATATCAATATTTTGCTGGGGTAAAAGTGGAATATACTGGTAAAATAACAATTAAAAGAAATAATGAAATTACTAGTATAAAAAACAAAGATGAAGAAATGGATTTAGATATTATTCCTATTTATTTTCAAAAAATAGCTAATCAAGTTATGTTTCCGGTTAATATGTCAGTAGTTTATTTGAATAATAAGACTCAAGCTTATAGAATTAATTATTTTACTAAAGTAGAAAGTGAAGTAATAAATGATGAAGAAAGTGCTTTTGTTTATTATCAAAATAAAAAAATGTTTCTAGTAGACTCTATTATCTATGACGGTGATAATCTTTATTTGTTCCCTTATTCAACTACAGTAGAAGTTAATGGAGAAAAATACGAATTATCTCCTTTATCCTATGTTTTAGTAGGTTCTGATGATACAATAGAGATATATGACAAAAAGACTGATAAATATACTATTGTTGAAGAAGTTAATACTGATATAATGGCTTATTGTAAAAAGTATAAAATTGATCTTGGTAAAGATATGATTTTATATGACAATGATACTCGTATATTGATAAAGAATGTTGATAAGTTAGAACTATTTGGAACTTCTAAATAGTTCTAATTTATAGATAGTTAAAAAGGATGTTTTACTATGAAGAGAAGGATAAAAGATTTGATAAAAAAATTCAAATTGAATAAGTATAAAGATTCTAAGTTAGATAAAATAATTCCTGTTTTTATTGTGGTTATTTTTATTTTCATAGTCTTTCTTTTTAATTACCTATTTAATACATATAGTTTAGTAATGGTTGTCGATGATAAGGGATATTTTTTAAATTCTGATACGTTACCAGATAATTTAAAAAGTAATAGTTATGATAAGGCAGTTGATAAATTAAAAATTGCAAAAATAGATGAAAATGATTATATATATAAGACTCCTTTGAATCATTATGTTGATAATTCTAAAAAAGCTAAAATAAATATTAGTTATCCATTATTTATTAATGATGGTTTGGCTATAGTCAATTATAATGAAAAAACTAATCTTATTAGTACTGATTTAAAACGCTTAACAGGATTAGATAATGTGGCTTTATCATATGGTAGTGTATATGATTTAGTTTCTTTTGTGAGTCTTGAAAGTGAGAAATATATTTTATTAAATTATGAAAATGGTATTTATTTAAATCTTTTTGATTTGGATATAAAGACGGAAACACAAGAGATTACAATTCCAACTAATAGTTTTGTTTATTTTTCTAAAGATAAAATTAATTATTATGAAAGAAGAGAAGATTCTTTTGTTAAGAAGAGTATAGATGTAGATTATGCAACTGTTTTAAAATTCTATTTTGATAGTAATAATGAAGAATATATATATAGTTATGAAGATTTATTAAAAGTAATTGGTATTTCATTTAAAACTATAGATAATTTTCCTGATAAACAAATTATACTTCCTGAAGAAGCTATAGAAGAAATTGAAGAAGAAGATACACCAATTCCTAATTCTGTAGTTGTTGAAACACAAAAACCAGGTTTTGTTTATGTTAAACCTTCTGTTTCAGTACAAAGATTTACGCCAAATGTTTATTCTATTACTTCAAATTTAATAATTAAAGACCCTTCTGGGGTTATAGTTAAGGCACCAACATTTACTATAATGTCAGGAGGAAAAACATTTGTTAGAAGATCTTTCTATTCTAATGGACCTATTTTAATATCTGGTTTGTATGCTGATACAGAGTATAAAATAGTTGGACAGTATACATATTTGGATGAAGATTTAAAAACTAGAAAGATAGTTACGTTCTATTCTGATACTATTACTACTTTAGGTTTAGAAGAATTAGATCCGATTGATATCAAATTTGAAACAGGTGCTATTTACCCTAATAAAATTGAAATAGCTAAGATGAAAATTGTTAGTAATTTAGAGAGTGAAGTATTAAGAGGAGTTAAGAATTTTTCTTTGACAATAGATAATGTTGATTATTTCTTTAGCAAATCTAATTTAAGTAAATTAGTTGGTGGTAAAGAGATAACGGATATATCGACTAATGAAAGTTTAGAATCGGATAAAGAATATGATTTTGAAATTAATTTTTATGATGGTAAAGGTAATAAATTAGTAACTAATAATAATAAAGGCCATACTCGTACTTCAAGAAAAGTTCCAACTGTTGTTATGAGAGTTGTAAAAAATGAAACAGATTATATTGATATTAGTGTTAATCTAAAAAATGATGATAACATTGATATTGAAAATTATCATTATGCTGTTATAAATTCAGCAGGAGTTATGGTACAATCCGGTTTAATAGAAGATGATAATTTTAGACTATATAATTTGGATCCAAATCAAATGTTTACTATTAAAGTATATGGAAATATTGATTTGAATGATGGATTTGGATTAAGAGGAGATTATGAACTTGGTAGTATGGAATTTACTTCTTTACCTATAACTAGTTTGGGATTCTTAAACTTCAATATTCAACAAACTGATTTAACAAAAGATTCTATTACTATTGATTATGGAATTAATAGTTTTAAAACTGATGATAAACTTTTAAAATTATTAAGACATTTAAATATTAAACTATATAAGTCTGATGATAAATCATTAATATATACTTATTCTTTATCAGAACAAGAGATAAGTAAGATTAAAGACTATAATACTTTGACATTAATGCTTAAGGATTTAGAGTATAATACTTCTTATTACATTGAAATGGATTCAGTTGTTCAACAAGGTGAAACTACATATAACTTGGAATGTATACATGATTTGAAACCTTTTGTTACAAGGAAAAAACCTGCTGAAGTTATTATAGCTAATAGTTTTGTTAATAATAATATGATTGATTTGGATGTTAAAATAGATGATCCTAATGATTCTATATTAACTAAAGAAGTTAGATTAGAATTGAGAGATATTAATGATACATTAATTGATGCTAGAATAGTTAAAACTAATCGTGATTATGAAAGAATAACTTATAATAATCTTAAAGTAAATAATAACTATGTTTTAATTTTTATAGCTGATGAATATAATGAAACTAATAGTAATTCGACATTTATTTCTAAACATGAATTAAAGAGAATAAGTAAATATACTGAAGAGAGTATTAGCGGAAAGATAGAATTAAATTCTTCGTTACGTTATGCTAATGGAGAAAACTTAGTAGATTTAGAATCAGAAACTAAATGGATTCAAACTTATGATTATTATACTATACCTAAAACTGTGGACAGCGAAGGAGATATGCATATTTATGCTAAAACAGGTGCTTCATCTTATATGTATGATTTGAGTGAGTATCATGGCGAAATTGTTACAGCTACGTTTAAAATTAGAGCTATTAATCCTTTGAGTCCAGGGCATCGTTTGTTTTTTGAAAACTATCTCAGCAATACTACTAATCTTAGTTATGGTATTGAACTGACAAATATATCGACTGATAAATGGTCTACGTATTCGTATACTTTTAAGGTTGGTAGTTATAAGAGTGGTAGTAATTATGTAAATAATAAAAGTATGTATTATGGGAAATATCGTACCGATTTTGTTGGTTTTTGGTTTACGAATGGTTCAAAATATACGGCAGAATATGAAGTTAGAGACTTTATGGTTTATAAAGCTAAAGATAAGAATAATATTGATACAGGTTCTTATTCGATAGTAAATGGTGCTTATAATAGTAATGGTACGATTAATGTATCTGGTTCTAATTTTGATATGAGAGCTAGACTAAGTGAAGCTTTAGTATTAGAAGGTAATAGAGTATATACTTTTGATTTTGCTGATCCTGATAATGATTATACGGCCTATATCTATTTTACTGATATGAGTAATAAATATAGATCGGCTTATGGATGGTTTGAATCTGGTAGAACAGTGTATGTACCTAGTGGATGTAAGACTTGGATTACATTTAGAAATAATAGTGGTAATACTAATATTGATCCAAGTAAAGTTAATCTTTCAATTACGGAATATATAGATCGACCTAGTAAGTCATATGAAAGGTTTAAATATGATTTTGTAACTCGTGTCAGGGTAAATCTTAAAGATTTACGTGATGAAATTAGTAATAATTCTTATTATATTCAAGTTAAAGATGAAAATAATAATATGGTATTAAATAATGAATATAATGAGTTATTAAATGAAAATATAATAAAAGATTCTATTAAAGCTTTAGACTTAGAAGAAAATAAAAAATATACTGTTTCATTAGTAATTTTAATTAGAGATAGAGAATATTTATTAGATAGTTTTGATATTTCTACTGATAGTGAAGTAAAAGGTGTTGCTAGTACTAATGATTGGGTATTTATGCAGCCGAATGGAAATTATATAGTTTTAAATGATTTGGATTTTTATGAGTTTTCTGCCCAAACATTAGGATATGGATATAAATATTTCTATGGAATTATAGATTTTCAAGGATATAGTGCTAATGTTTATTCGTTTACGGATAGAAATAATTATCAAAGATTAGGACGTATAGAAAAAAGTGGCGCCTTAAAAAATATGGTATTGAATGTTCATTTGAATAATACGATTGCTAATACTGGTATAAAGGGATTTGTTTCATCAAATTATGGGACAATAGAAAATGTAGAAATAAATATTTTTGATGAAAGAGATACAAAATTCAATGATACTTATTTTAATACTTTAGTAGATGTTAATCAGTCAAGTGGAGTAATACAAAACTTTGTAATGAAATTAAATACTAAAGTTAATTTATATTCGGAAGTTGGTTTATTGACTAGATATAATTATGGAACTATTAGAAATGGCTATGTATATGGTGAAAATGCAGTAATCTCTAATGAAAATACTAGTGCTTCAGCTAGAACAGTTGGACTTATTCAAAGATATGGTGGAGTTAAATCATTAGTTGATCATATATATGTAATAAATAATTATGAATTTCCTAATAATTTTACTTACGATATAACTGGGTTGATTGCTTATGAAACTTATGGAACTTTAAAAAATTCTTATACCGTTGGTAATGCTAATAATTCAAATCAAGCAGTTGGACCAGTAGTTGGATATGTAAGAGCTACAGCTAATTATGATAATATTTATTATATGAGTGATTATATTTATACTACAGCTAATCAAAATAAAATAACTGCTTTGAATTTAAATGATGTTACATTCCAAGAAAAAGTTTTAGGATCGGGTTTTAATGTCGAAGAGATGGTAAAACTTGGTTATTATCCACAAGTTAAATTTTCTTATAATAAAATGCCTAAACAGGAATATAACCCTCTACCATATGTGGCAGATTCTAGCTTAGTAGATATAATAACTATGGAAGTAAAAGAAAATACAAATTCTTCGGCTGTAGTTGATGTTGTAATTGATAATCCTAATGGTGATGAAATTCAATCTATAGCTATATCTGATGTTAAAACACGAGTAGTATCACAAGTATTTGAAGATGGTAAGAGTTATATCCAATTAGAAGTATATGATCCTGATACTTTTGTTTCGAAGTATGCTGTTAGAAGTGTCTCTTCAAAAAGCTATAATGGATTAGTATCTACCAAATTCTATTCAGCTGGTGAAAAATATTTATATGTTGACTTTTATCAAGAAGTAAATACTGTTGAAGATTGGATATTAATTAATAGAAATCTTAATCAGAATTTTGCTATTATGAAAGATTTAGATTTTAGAGAATATACCGGATATTATCTAGATAATTTTACTGGTAAGATGGAAGGAAACAATCATGTATTAAAAAATATAAATTTAACAGGAACAGTTTCGGGATTGTTTAATCAAATGAATGGTAGATTACAAAATATTTATTTTGAAAATGTAACTAAGACTTCTAATTCTACTAATAGTGGTTTGATTGGTTATTCAAATCAATTCGCTAGTTTTAATAATGTCCATGTTAAAAATATTAAGATTACCGTTCCTCAAACAAGAACAGCTGATACTTTATATGTTGGAGGATTAATTGGTCAAGTATATTATTCTAAAATAACAAATTCGACTGTAACAGATGTAACAATAATATCAACTCCAGAAATTACTGATGTTAATGCTGGTGGAATGGTAGGATATAGTAATGCTGGTGGTTATAATAATGTATTCTGCCAAGATGTAAATATTAATATTAAAAATGCTAAAAGTGTTAATGGTGTTGGAGGTATAATTGGTAGAGATGTTAGTACTATATCAAGTATTACTAACTCTTATTCAACAGGTACCTTAATATCTAATGGATATCGTACAGGAGGAATAATTGGAGCGACTAGTGGATTTGTTGAGAATAGTTATTCTTTAGTAAATATTCAAAGTGATATAGATAATGCTGGAGGTATTGCTGGTTATGCAGCTACACCTGCTGACATTCTTAATAATCTATATTTAGGTAATATGTATTCCAAAATAGATGGAGCTATTTTTGGTAGAATAATAAGTAATAATAATTTAGTTGCTGAAAGTAATAACTTTGCTTATGATAATTCGTTAATAAATGGTATTAAAACAACTGAATTCGATAATGATAATGATGGTGAGTTATTATATGGCGTTAAAACACCTATTAATAGAGGAGAAACATTTATTAGTTACGAAGAATTAATTGATAAATCTACTTATACTGATGGGGATAAATTAAAACTTGGAGAAGCTTTTGATTATTCAGAAGTTACTCAAGGTATATTACCTAAGTTATATTATTTAGATTCTGATGAGTTATTACCTAATCAAAGAGATAATATAATAAAACAACAATTATTTAGGGTAACTAATATAGTAATTGATAAACACGTTGATCACGCTAATTTGGTATTGTATGTTGAAAATCCTGATAATTATTTAATAAGTGATATTATTATGGATGATACTAATGTAGTAATTAACGATGTTAATAATCATGATGGAACAACTATTATTAATTTTATGGCTACGCCAAAAAAATATTATGATTCTTATATGATTAGTCAAATTAAATATAAAGTTACTGAACAAGATGAGGAACAGACAGAATTAAAAAATGTAAGAGTTCCAATGACTTTTTATAAAAACTTATCTACATATGATGATTGGCAACAAGTTAGTACTAGCGATGCAGAAAACTATGTTTTAACAAATGATATTGATTTTACTGGTTTAGATTTTAAAAAAGGAGTAGTTTTCAATCGTTTAGAAACACCTTCTAAAACAGAACATTATACATTAAAAGGATTTAGATATAATAGTAACGTTAGTGGTAATAATAAAGCTATTATCAATAAAGTAGTTACTTCGCTTAGAAATATTAATTTTGAAGATATTAAAATTAGTAATACACAAGGTACTAATAATAGTTATATTAATTTAATAAATTATAATTATGGTTCAATTAGTGATGTTAGTTTTAAAGATATTGAAATAAATGCACCATATAAGAGTAGAATTGCTATAATTGGTCAAGGTTTAACTAATAATATTAGTAATGTTACTTTAGATAATATTAAAGTTACTGGTAGAACTTATGTGGCAAGTTTCTTATCTTATTATGATAATGGTGTTAATAATCATATTTCTAATATAGATGCAAAGAATATAACAGTAACTGCTTCTAGCGGCTATGCTGGAGGTGTCTTCTCTAGTTTTAGTACTGTACATGGTGTTGATGCAAAACCAAAGACTAATATTGAAGGAGATCCAGATTTAGATCCAGCTTTGAATAATATTAGGAATATAAAGATTAGTGATTCAACTATAACAATGACTGGTGGAAACTATGCGGGAGGTATTGGTGCTTATGCAGGTGCTAATGACTCTGTTGTAGATCATGTAACTGTTAATGGTAATAAATATGTAGGCGGAGCTTTTGGTTACTCTTATGAGTCCTATGTTTATAATGTAACTGTTAAAAATTCAACAGTTCAAGGTACGGATAGTTATATTGGTGGATTAGTTGGTAATAGTCGTAATTTAACGGACTGTTTAGTTGATAAAACAGTTGTTAAAGGATTGAATACTTCTACTTATGGTGTTGGAGGTTTCATAGGCTATATGAATGGTTATACACTAAGAAGAAGTGTTGTTCAAGACAGTAAAGTTATTAACAACGGTAATAATACAGGTTGTATAGCTGGTGATATGGTAGGAGGAACATTACATACTCTTTCATGTCATAATAGTACTATTACTGGTCAAACAAATACTGGGGGAATTGTAGGTAATTTATCTAATGGTAGTGTTACATTAACTAAAGTTACAAATAGTGTTGTTCATTCAGTTGGTAATTATGCTGGTGGAGCGATAGGTTACTTCAATAATATTAATAGTGATACAACATTTAGAGAAGGTTTGTTTAGACAAATTATGGTGGCAGGTACTGATATTTCAAGTAGAAGTTATGCTGGTGGATTACTAGGTGGAAAGAATTACGAAATATATAATAAGAATAATGATTATGAAGTATATTTTGAAGGGGTTGTTTCTACGGAAGATGGTTTAACATCTGGAGTAGGTTCTGGTGATAATTCAAATGCTGAGATATTAAACCTTGGTCATGCTGGATTCTATAATAAATCACTAATAAATGGAGTTCAAATTAATAATAATATAGCATCTAATTCTGAAGATTTAATCAAACATATTAATCCGGGATTTGTTAATAATAGTACAGGTGAACCTGAAGAAAATCTTAATTATCCAAATGCGGGATTTACTGATTTTATAAAATTAGAAAAAGGTAAAAACTATTATTTGAAGACTGAAAATACAGCTCATAATAGTGGAGATATTTTTAGAGTAAGATTATATGATGCTAATAAAAAATATATTAGTAGTACAGGATGGACTTCTAATACTTGGTATTATTTGAGTCATTATACTTCGTTTGGAAATGTTGATGAATATAACTTTACGGTTAATCATGACTGTTATATTAGAGTAGTATTCTATTATAGTGTGACGGCTTCATTGTATGAGATTAATACTTCGTATAATATTATTCCTGAAAACAAATTGTTGAATTCTTCTGATATTAGGGATAAATTGGTTTGGACTAGATATGCCCTTGGTGGAGTAGATATGTATCAAAAAACGAATTTATGGTTTGATGAAGATTATTGGGATACGACACCATTAAGTAGTGAAGTAACAGATTTAGAAATACCAGATAAATCTAATAATGGTAATACAGGAATTGCTAATGTAAGTTTATTACATGGTGATAAAGGAATCTTCTTTGATGGAGTAGATGATAATATTATAATATCTAATTATGTACCTAGTAGTAATATAACGGTATCTACAACATTTACTTCTTATGCTAGTAGAAGTTGGCAGTTGCTATTCTCATATGGTAATACAGCTAATAACTATTTTGGTGTCTTTATAAGTGGTAAAGCCTTACATGTAGTAATTAATGGATCGGCTTATAATAGTGGTTATTATGTACCATTATATAGAGAAGTAAATATGACTGCCACTTATGATGGAAATAAGTATTTGAAGGTATATGCTAATGGAAATTTAGTATATACTAATAATAATGTTAATAAGACTATCGGTTTTGCGGCAGATGCTAAGACTTTTGTGGGACATAATATGCGTTATAATTCTACTTCTAATAAATTCGTAGGATTTATAAAGGATTTAGCGGTATTTAATAGAGCTTTATCTCCTGAAGAAGTTGCGGCGAATTATAATTCATCAGGTATTACTAATAATAATGGTTTAACAGTTAGACAAGTATATACTGATAATACTTATAGTAATCCTGGTTATTATCCTATTCATAAGTGGTCTACATCAAAATTCCAGGTTAGTAATCAAGCTAATGTAGAATTACCTATGGATAATTCAATTATTGGCTATATTCCAGTTTTATATGGAAGTAGTAGTTCAATGTTTAATGCGGTTTTAAATAGTAATTATCATGTATATTCATCAGGTATTAATACTGTTAATTTGGAATTTGATAAAATATCTTCAGATTTAAAACTATCTTATAAAATAGGAGATAAAGAGGAAAATGATATTCCAGTTAAAAAGAGAGTATATTCTTTCAATTATGATTATAACAGTGATATTAAAATACATTTAGAAAATATTAGTGAAGCAGAAGATTTGGTTATAAAGAAGGAAGAGATAGCGAAGAATATATCTATGTATGATGGTAAATATTATCACATAGAAGATGGTTCTTTATATGAAGATAATAATAAACTAATAGATAATGTTGTTCACATATATAAAGATTTAGCTTTATCTAGTGAAGGATTTATTTATAATTTAAAAACTAAAGAATATCAAGTACCATTAAATGAAGATGGATTGTTAGCAAAAGAAATACCATTATATCAAACTTCTATTAGTGATAAGTTAATTGAATCTTATTATAATTTCAGTGTTGTTACTGATTTAGATGGCAATGTTAAATATAGAGATAATCAAATAATATATAAAGATAAAAATATCTATTTATATAGCTCTAGTAATGGTATGAAGAATGATTCACTAATAGTAAATAGTTATAATAATAGTGAATATCAAATAGTATTAGGTGATGATTCACAAATATATTCTTATAAAACAAAATTAAATACTGATGATACATTTATTAATAGTAATATAGTAGAGATATGTAGTGATTTTAATAGTGAAGATCCGATATTATTAGTTAAATATGATAATGGCAGTGTTTTAGCATTTAATTATCATAGTGGCGAAAAGGTATTTGAATATGGAGAAAAACCTAAAATATCTTTGATTAGATTCGTTAATTTATCTTTTACTAATAATGATATGGCTGTAAATAATAAAACATATGATTCTAGTAAAGATTTAGTAAAATCTTTAGAGAATATTGATAATCAGGAAATAATTGATATATTAAATCCTAAAGATAATAATGGTAATAATAACAATAATAATAATAGCAATATTAATAACGAATCTAATATAGAGGTAGATGAAGGAAATAATGAATATAACAATAACACTGGTACAACAAATATGATGGTTAATAATAATGAAATAAAAAATAATTATATAACTAATTATGATAGTGTTACTAAAACTTATGAAGTATATAATGTAAATGATATTTTGGATATAGAAAAAGATAAAGTGTTGTCTGTTGATACTCAAATAGAAGGTAATAACTTCTTATATAATTATTTCCGTAGTAATACTAAAAATGATGAAATATTAAAAGATAATAGATTGTATTTATATTTAGGAATAATAATAGTTATAATAATTAATTTAGGTTATTTTGTAATTAAAGGAAGAATGAAGGAGGATAAAAATGAGTAATAAGAAAAAGATAACTTTAATAGCATCAATAGCTTTTCTAATAATCTTTATAATTGGTATGATAATACTAATAAATAATAATAGAAAATCAAAATTTGATTTAGATAAAATCGAAAAAGAAATGCTTAAAGAATATAAAGAATTAGATATTAGAACTTTTGATCAATATGATATCTCAATGTATTTTGGCTTTGATTTTAATGAAATTCCTTCTTCATTATTTCTATCTGATTTTGTTGAAGATTCAGAAGAACCAAAGCCTTTTTCACCTAAAATATTAATAATAATTATTAATACTAAAGATGTGGATAAATACTATGATAGTTTATTAGGTTTTATAGATCTAAATGAGAATAATAATGAAGATAAAAAAATAGCTAAGTTATTTAATAAAGCAATTTTGAAAAAAGGAGAGAATTATGTATATTTAGTTTTGGGTGATAATTCAAAAGAGATAGAAAAGAAATTGCTAGAATCACAAGAATAATATGAACTGTCAACTAAAAATGGTTGACAGTTTTGTGTTTGTTTAATATAATATACTTGCGATTTAAAGGAGGGAAAGAAAATGGCAGTTAAATTAAGACTTAAAAGAGGGGGAGCTAAGCAAAGACCAGTCTATAGAATAGTTGCAGCTGATTCACGTAGTCCAAGAGATGGAAGATTTATAGAAACTATAGGTACTTATAATCCAATTCCAGAAAAGTATGAAGTTAAAATTGATGAAGAAAAGGCTTTATATTGGTTAAAAAATGGTGCTCAACCAACTGATACAGTAAGAAGCTTATTAAGTAAATATGGAATTATGGCTAAATATGCTGATTCTAAAAAAGAAGGTAATTAATTATGGAATTAAAAGAATTTGCAGAATATTTAGTTAAAGCTGTAGTTAAAGAACCTGATATGGTTAAAGTATCTCAGTTTGGTGGAGAAGATGATTCTACAATACTAGAAGTAATTGTTCATGAAGATGACAAGGGAGTAGTTGTAGGACGTGGTGGAAAGATGGTTAATTCTATTCGTACTTTAGTACAAGCTAAGGCTTATATACTTGGTTTGGGAAAAGTAAAGATTAACATTGATTCATTTTAAGAGTGTAAATACTCTTTTTTTTTGCTAGTAAATGTGTGATAATAATTATAGTGGAGAGTGTTATAAATGGAAATAATGAATCTATTTATGAATAAAGATCCTAAAAAAAGAGAGCGAAAATTAAAGAGTTATTAGATGTTGATGTTTTTACTGATAATAGAAGTGACTTGGTTAAGATTACTGGGTTTAGTTTTGAAGAAGTGGATGGTGCAGTACTTCAGTATCAGTCATTACAAAGAGAGATAGTATCTAAACAATATAATCGTGAAGATTATAGTGAACAAATAGAACAGCAAAATGAAATAATATCATTTTTAACGGGGGGAACAAAAGGAAGAAGTAAGAAAATTAGCTAGTTAAAATATTATAGAATAGAGTTGGCTATTATGGAGTTTAATATTGTTAAATGGTTTAGAAGATCAAAGGAAAGAGATTATTCTGATGTAGAACGTTTTATGATGCAAATAAATGCTAATGTTAGTGACGATGTAAGAAGTATATTGTCTTCTTTGTCGTCTAAAGAAGAAGAACAGTTAAAGACTTTATATTATGAAATCTATAATTATAAGCGTTTGATAGGTTTGAATAAAGATAATAGAGAGTCCTTGATTAATAATGAGTTTATAATAGCATCTATAATTGCTAATGCTGGTAATTATGAAAATGTTAATAGAATATTTCTTTTTGTTAAAGCTTGGGATAATGAAGCTTATTTACCTAAAGGTATTAGATTAATACTTAAGAATCAGATATCACTTGAAGAAATAAAAGAATTAGAAGAGTTATATAAAAGATATAATGTATATTTAAGAGAAGTATTTAAAGATAAAACTAATTACTATTATGCTAATAGTCAAGACTTTAAAAATGAATTAACAAAGAGCTTTGGTAGTGCTGTTAAAACTTTATCGGTAATTCTTAAAGCTAGAGAAATGGATAACAGAAAAAAAGTTTCTAGACATTTAGTATCTTTTATAGAAAAATTATTAAATAAAAGAGAAGTAGATGGTAGTTTATTAAATAGAATAATATTGTATAAAATTAGGAATATAGATAATGATCATGTAGTAGAAGATAATGATTTAAATGATATGTTTGAAAATGGTTTAATAAATTATAGTAATATATTAGAAGAAGGTATTACTACCCATTATGTTACTAATATTTATGAGGTATTATCGCTATTAAAGATTAATGAACCAAGATATAGTGGTATAGTTGTTTTAGAAGTGCCAAATGTATATTTTGATAAAGATAATAGTATTTTAGAAGAATATTATAGTAAAGTTTATACTGACGATGAATATACTAGAATAAATCCATTCTTTGTAAAGGGATATATAGCTACTAATTTTGATAAGTGTGAGTTATATACTAAGAAAGAAGTATTGGATGAAGAATTAGATATGCCTAGTTTAAAGACAGAAGAAAAGATCTCATAGTGAGATCTTTTGGTTGTATTATAAATAGTGTTGGTGAGATTTTCACTAATACTATTTTTTTC
>CAMZCT010000021.1 GCA_947305065.1 uncultured Mycoplasmatota bacterium
AATGTTTTATAGCAATTACATTGTAACAAATCTCATGTCTTTTTAAATGAAAAAATAGTATTAGTGAAAATCTCACCAACACTATTTATAATACAACCATTTTTAAAAGAAAACTTTAAATGGTTTTCTTTTTAATTTATAATAACCATAAGAGGGTAGTAATGATGAATAAAGACAGAATTAAAAAAATGGAAGAAAACTTGGATTTAACCAATGATTTAATCAAAGAATTAAAAAATGATTTAAAAAAATTTAAAAGTAACAAGAAAAAAATATATGAGTTATCAAAGTATTACGGTAGTAATGATTGGTATACTGATTGTGAAAATTTTGACAATAGTATTAAAGCAGGTGTTCTTAGTGAAGATTTACCATATGATGCTTTAATAGAATTACATTCCTTAGCTATTGACTTAATATCTTTAGGAACTGATATTTTAAAAAATGAATAAAGATAGTAATGTAACAAAAGAGAGTATCTTTGACTAGATATTCTCTTATTTTTATATATAATAGTATAATATATTTAAGGAAGTGATATTATGGAGCAATCATCACTATTTGATCTACCTTTTAATGAGCCGTTAGCATCTCGCATGCGCCCACGTACTTTAGAAGAATTTGTAGGTCAAGAACACCTATTGGGAGAAAATAAACTACTTAGAAAAATGATTGAAGGGGATCAAATATCATCAATGATATTTTGGGGACCTCCAGGAGTAGGTAAAACAACTCTAGCTAGAATAATAGCTAGTAAAACAGAATCAGAATTTATTAATTTTTCTGCGGTTACCTCTGGTATCAAAGAAATTAAAAAAGTAATGGAAGATGCTGATAAGAATAAACATTTAGGTGTTAAAACTATTGTATTTGTTGATGAAATACATCGTTTTAACAAAGCCCAACAAGATGCCTTTTTACCTTTTGTTGAAAAAGGTTCAATAATACTTATTGGTGCTACAACAGAAAATCCTTCTTTTGAAATAAATAACGCTTTACTATCTCGTTGCCGAGTATTCGTATTAAATGAATTAACAATTAATGATATCATCTCTTTGCTAGAACGTGCATTAAAAGATGAACGCGGTTTTGGTTCTGAGAAAATAAAAATTAGTCCCGAAGATTTAAAAATAATCGCTGAGTTTTCTAATGGTGATGCTAGAAGTGCTCTAGCTACTTTAGATATGCTTGTAATAAATGGTAGTGTTGATAAAAAAGGAGTAATAAACATAACCAAAGAAACAATTGAAGAGTGTTTAACTAAAAAAACTCTTCTATATGATAAAGATGGGGAAGAACACTACAATATTATTTCTGCATTACACAAATCAATGCGTAATAGTGATCCAGATGCTGCTGTTTACTGGTTAGCCAGAATGCTAGAAGCAGGAGAAGATCCGTTATATATAGCTAGAAGAATTACTAGATTTGCCTCTGAAGATATTGGTCTAGCTGATACCAATGCTCTAAACGTTGCTATTAACGTTTACCATGCTTGTCATTTTATTGGGGTTCCAGAATGTAATGTTCACCTAACAGCAGCTGTTATTTATATGTCTTTAGCTCCTAAATCAAATTCTTGTTATGTTGCTTATGAAAAAGCTAGTAGTGATGCTAGAAAGATGTTATCAGAGCCAGTACCACTTAATATTAGAAATGCTCCAACCAAGTTGATGAAAGAACTTCACTATGGTGAAGGTTATGAATATGCACATAATACTGAAGATAAATTAACTACTATGAATTGTCTTCCTGATAGTCTACTTGGTACTACTTATTATAATCCTACTACTCAAGGTAATGAATACCGTTTTAAAGATCGTTTAGAAGCAATAAAAAAATGGAAAAAAGAACATAAAGATGAATAGGAGGATTATATGAAAATATTATTAATAATATTAATAGTTTTAATAGCTTTATATCCTTTATCTTAATTTGTCGTAGATATGATTGCTATCCCCTTAGAACAGTAGCTACTAACATTGATGAAGCCTTAAAACCTTATAAAGAGTTAACCGACAAAGGTAAAAAATGGGTAGCTAAAAAAGGAAAAGAAGATGTTTATATAAAATCTTTTGATAACTTAAAATTACATGGTTTATTAATAAAAAAGAATAAAAAGGAATTTTCAACTATATAAAGGTGATAAAAAAGAATTAATAACATTTCCTAATGCTTATCATGGTATGGGATATTTAGTAGATCCTAAAAGATATATTGAAACCATAAAAAGTTTTTTAAAAGACTAATCAATTATGTTAAAATAATATTAGAATAGGTGATGTAATGGAATATAAATTGGTCAAATCATCTGAAAAAGATATTAATAAATTGATAGATTATAAAAAGAAGACAATTTATGAATATGCTAATGATTTATCTGAAGAAGAAAAAGAAAAAATTAATAATTATGTTAATAAAACAATTCCTAAAGAGATAAATAATTATCAAAATATTATTGTTTCTAAAAAAGTAGTAGGTTGTGTATTAATTACTAAGGAGAAAGATGGAATACTACTAGATGAAATATACTTAGAGGAAGAATATCGTAATAAGGGAATTGGAACAGATATTATTACAAATATAATAAAAGAAAATAATATTATATACTTATGGGTATATAAAAAGAATAAAAAAGCCATAAAATTATATAAAAGATTAGGTTTTAATGTTATAGATGAGACAGAAACCAGATATTATATGAAAAATAATAAATAGAAGGTGTCTTTATGAATCAAGAAAATAAAAAATTAATATATGATACTTATGAGAAACCACCTCTTGGAGAGTGGATAATTCTTGCTTTACAACACGTAATAGCTATGTTTGGAGCTACTATATTAGTTCCAATTTTAGTCAATAAAGCTGCTCACGCAGAAGTAATGAGTATTCCTACTGCTTTAATATGTAGTGGTATAGGAACACTTTTATATATTTTAGCTACAAAAGGGAAATCACCTGTTTATCTAGGTAGTTCATTTACCTTTATAGCTCCAGTAGCAGCCGTATTTGTTAAAGATGGTATATCTGGTGTAGCAACAGGAATTGTATCTGTTGGTTTAGTTTATATCTTATTCTCTTTTTTTATAAAACTATTTGGTAAAGGTTGGATACACAAGCTATTACCACCAATTGTAGTTGGCCCAATGATTATGATAATAGGTTTATCTCTAGCACCAAATGCTATTGCTCAAATAGGTTTAGATAATGGTGCTATCGCTTGGCAAAGTATCTTTATTGCTATAGTATCTTTTCTAGTTACAGCTGTAGTAGCAATCTATGCCAAAGGTATTTTCAAAGTTATACCATTCTTAATAGGTATAATATCTGGATATTTACTATCAGCAAGTTTAGGTTTAATAGATTTTTCTCTAATTAAGGATGCAACTTATGTATCTTTACCTAGAATTGTTCTTCCCCTAAAAGATTATAGTTTTAGTTTGGTAGGAATGCTTACTATGTTACCAATTGCTCTTGTTTCTATTTCCGAACATATTGGTGACCATATGGCATTATCTAGTATAATTGAAAAAGATTTAACTAAAGACCCTGGGTTAGATAGAACCTTACTAGGAGATGGTTTAGCTACTACTTTCGCAGGTTTAATAGGTGGTCCTGCTAATACCACATATGGAGAAAACACATCTATAGTTGGTATGTCTCGCGTAGCTTCAGTATGGGTAATTGGACTAGCTGCAATTATTTCCATTTGTTTAGCTTTTCTAGGAAAAGTAACAGCAATCTTCCAAACTATTCCTGATGAAGTCCTTGGCGGTGTATCTTTATTATTATATGGTTTTATATCCGTAAATGGTTTAAAAGTATTAATAGAGAATAAGACAGATTTCAATAATATACGCAATATTGTAATTGTTTCATCAATGTTGATTTTTGGCTTAGGTGGGGCAATTATTACCCTAGAAACTAATAACTTATCTATATCTTTAACAGGTATGAGTTTATCAGCCATAGTAGGTATAATTCTTAACTTAGTCTTAAAAGATCCAAATGAAAACACTATATTTAAAAGAATAAAAAATTTATTTAGGAAGGATTAATCATATGGAAGAACATAACATAACAACGGAGCCCCTTTTTACAGAATATGTGGATTTTGAAACATTTAGTAAATCTGACTTTCGTACAGTAAAAATAAAAGACTGTATAGCAGTTCCTAAAAGCAAAAAACTATTACAATTCACTTTAGATGATGGAACAGGTACAGATAGAACCATTCTTAGCGGTATACATGCTTTCTATGAACCAGAAGATTTAATAGGTAAAACTGTAATCGCTATTTTAAATCTTCCACCACGTAATATGATGGGAATTGATTCTTGTGGGATGCTTTTATCAGCTGTGCATGAAGAAAACGGTGAAGAGATATTGAATTTAATGATAGTTAGTGATAATATACCTGCTGGAGCAAAATTATATTGATTGAGGGAGAAATCCTTATGAAAAGAAGATTTGCTAATAAAGTAGAAGGAGACTATCTTCAAAAAAGAGTCGAAGAAGACTTTTTTCAAGGATATATATGTTATGTCAAAATAAAAAATGTTTCTAAACCTTTAATTGTTAACAATGGAGTAACAGAATTATGTATAAAGAACAATAATTACGAATGGTATGAATTATATCCTGATAACGGTCATTATGCTCTAACGATTATGTATGACAATAATAAAGAATTAATTGAATGGTATTTTGATATCTCGAAAGAAATTGGTTTAGAAAAAGGCATACCATACGAAGATGATTTATACTTAGATATGGTTATTACTCCAAAAGGAGAAGAAAAAGTAATAGATGAAGATGAACTATTAAATGCTTTACAAGAAAAAATAATCATTAAAGAAGATTATGATCTTGCTTATCAAACACTTAAAGAGTTAGAAGAAAAATACTTACATAATCTTGAAGAATTAATATATTTAACTAATTATGCAAAAGAGTTGTTTTTACAACAAAAAATTAAAATATGAAGAAGGGGCAGTGTGATACATGAAATTCATGAGAGTAATTGATGGAGTAGTTTCCAATGCTAGTGGTTTTACTTATAAAATAAATGAAATAATGATTGCTGATAATTGGAATCCTCAAGCTAGAAAACCTCAAGAAATGGGAGGATTTAATTTTTCTACAGAAGACAAAATTCTAAGAGCAATACACCGTGGAGATACCATATATGATGTTGTAATACCTAAAGGGGCAGAAGTTATTAAAGTTAACTCAGAAAAAGGTATTTACCGTACTAATATGATAATAGTTAAAAACCCCCGTCCAATAACAGAAGATTTACTATTAAAACTTTTTAAAAAAAGTACGTTAAAAAATAAAATATTATATGAATGCTTAGTTACGTTGTTACGTAAAAATCACAAAGATTTAGTAAAGAAAATAATAATATCTAAGATTAATAAAAGGAATATTAATGCAGCTATTAAAGTTTTTGAAAAATATGCTGCTAATCATAAAACTTTTAATTATAAAAAATTGAGTAAAGATGAAAAAGAAATATACGATATTCTAAAAGAAATACAAAGTAAATTATTAATTTCTATTTGTGTTGATAAACCAGTTTATAAAAAGACACTAACTAAAGATAAAATAATAAATTTATATGGCCAAACCGGAGCTGGTAAAACTACTTATGCTAAAAAGAATTATTCTAAAGATAAATATTTAGTAGTAGATACCGATGACATATTCTCCGATACAAGATTCAAAGAAACCAAAGGCATAAATAAAGAACTGGGAGAATACTTCCGTAAAAGTTGTAAAACAATGCCTAATCTTCATGATAACTTTGATATTATTTACGAAGAGATAATTAGATACTGTAAAAAGTATAAAAAAACAATAGTAATTGACTGTGCTCAATTTCATGAGGTTAAAGATATCAATATATTAAAAGGTAAAATGATTATCCTTAGAACATCAATAAACACGTGCTATAGAAGAAATATAAATAGATACAAAAAAACTAAACCAAAACCAAGTAAAGAAGAAGTATTAAAATTTGCTGAACGAAAAAAAGCTGTCTTTACTTGGTATCATAGTACAAATAAGTTTATCCAAGAAATAGCTAATAAAGAGGTATAAAACATCAAAAAGAATTAAAACCATTTGCCAAATATAATGAGAATAAAAAAATAGCTAAAGAACTTGAAAAACTTATGAATTTAATAAAATGTTAACAAAAAGGGCGGAGTTTCCAAACAAAATTGGTAGAGATAAAAAAGCCAATATTGTATTATTTTCATGAAAGAAGGGAAAAAATGGAAATAGGAAATAAAATCCAAGAATTAAGAAAAAAGAACGGAATGTCTCAAGAAGAACTAGCTGAAAAAATTGGTGTAGCAAGACAGACAATATCTAAATGGGAATTAGGAGAAACATCACCAGATCTAAAACAAGCTAAAGAATTATCATCATTATTTAAAATTAGTTTAGACGAATTAACAAATAATGATATTAAAGAAGTGTTAATAGAAAAAACATCTAATACTGAACAACTAGCTGGTCTAATTTTAAAACTAATTAAGTTCTTTGTAATATTCGTTGTAGCAGTTTTTATTCTATTAATTGTAGGTAGCATTATATTTAAAAATATTAGAAGAAATAATTCTGGAAGATTGTTAGACATTTCAATAAAATGTGAATTACATAATGAATCATATTCATACGAATTTAGATTCTATGAAGAGACAGGTCAAATAACTGAAGCTGGTGGCGATGGATACTTAGCTAATATTACCGATTTAGCTAAATATAATGATGCTTACCAAGCATTAGACATAGTTGATGCTTATGTGAAAAATAATGGTGGTACATGTCAAAGAAGTAAAGCTAAACCAGTAGAAGAAAAATAAAACGGAATTATCCGTTTTTTTTATGAAACTATGCTAAAATATAGTAAATGCAACCGAAAATATACAAAAAACAACCCAAAATTGGTAGAATGCAACCAGTAGAAATTGTATGATTTTGCCATCGAAGGAGGGAAAATTATGAATAATAAGTTTTCAGAAAATTTAAAAAAGATAAGAAAGGAACATAATCTATCACAAGAACAACTTGCTGATGAACTTGGAGTATCAAGACAAGCTATATCTAAATGGGAATCATCTCAAGCTTATCCAGAAATGGATAAAATAATTGCTTTATGTAATAAATTTGATTTAAATATAGATGATTTATTACATCGAGATATTAAAGAAGTAAAAAGTGAAGAAGAAAGTAAAACAAAAATTAATAAAGGCATAGATGATTGTTTGAACTTTATTACTAATGCTGTTGATATGTTTAGCAATATGACTTTTAAAGAAAAGATTAAATGCTTAATCGAACAATTAATAATAATATTTGTTTTGTTTATCGTTTCTAATTTAATACTTGAAGTATTTAGAAATCTAATATTTCAATTATTTAACTTCTTACCATCTCATGCCAATGTCATTGTTGAAAATGTTTTAGGAGCTATACTTGCTATAGTTTGTGTAATTGCTTCTATAATAATAGTAATTCATATCTTTAAAACCAGATACTTAGATTATTACAGTACTCTAAAAAATGATAAAGAAGAAATAATTAATGAAGAAACTCCTGATGTTAAAGAAGAGATTAATGAAGAAAAGAAAGAACTAAAAAAGGATAATAAGAAAATAATAATTAGAGATCCAAAACACAGTGAATATAGATTTATTAATGGTTTATTTAAAATTATATTATTTATTATTAAATTCTTCTGTGCTATTTTTGCTATTTCTACAAGTTGTGTTTTAATCGGTTTATTTGTAGCTTTTGTATCCTCATTCTTAATTGCTAAAACAGGTTTGTTCTTTATAGGTATCTTATTAACAATACTATCAGCTATTATAATCACCATAATAATACTATTACTATTATTAAACTTTATCTTTAATAGACAAAATGATAAAAAGAAAATGATTTGGGGTTTTATAATCTCCCTTATTACTCTAGGAGCAGGTATTGGCTTAGTAATTAATGGAGCCTTAGATTTTACTGTAGATTTTGATGGAACAAGTATGTTAGAAACAAAAAAATTAGAATTCAATATGAAAGAAGATTCATTTATCAACTGGGATGTAGAATATGTTGAAAAAAATATTAAGAACATTGAAATAGAATACCAAATTAATAAGTATTGTGAATTATTACAATATAGTAGTGGAGAAAATGGTATCCATTTAACTACTACTTGTTCTAATCCTGATAAGGCAGCAAGAGAAGTATTAAAAGAGTTAAATAATAAAAAAATAATTGGTATTAATGATAGACCAGTAGAAGTTACAGTCTATGCCTCTAAAGATAACATTAAGAAATTAAAAAATAATTATAATGAATATCTAAAAAAAGTTGAACACAATAATAATGAAATAGAAGAATATGAAGAAAGAATATCTTCTTTAGAAGAAGAATTAAATGAATATAGAGAGAAAAATGTAGAATATGAAGAAAAAATAGCTGAATTAGAAGAAAAAAATAGCTAAAATGGATAAAAAGATAAAAAAGCAAGCTTAAGCTTGTTTTTTATGTTATAATCATGAAATTGAAGCACGAAAAGTAAATGAGGCGATAAACATGAGTAGAAATACTGAAGAAGAACCAATTCTTGGAACTGGTAGTTATGAAAATATAAAATCAGGCAATACCCTTTCTATTGATAGAAATGGTGGTAGAGATTTTGGCTATAATGGTTGTGCCTTTACAGAATTAGTTCCTCCCCAAGAAATAAAAGAAGAATATAAAAGAAAAATGGCTGAAATAGCAAGTATAAGAGGAAATTTAAAAAAAATAAAAGAGATAGCTATTAGAAAATATATAAAAAGTTATTATGAAAGTGTACTAAAAAATTTTAATCCAGCATATTTTCCTTATGACCTTCAAGAAAAATTTGGTAACAACATAATACTATTATCAAATGACATAATAGATAGAAGAATAATAGCGGATTATATTGAAGCTGAAACGGGAATTTACATTCCAGAAATTATGACGAATGAAGAAGGAGTTATTAATCGTATTTCTCCAGATCCAAGATATAAAGATACGTTATATAAAGAAATGAATAGAACAAAGCGTTAAGACGGATTAAAAATCCGCTTTTTATGTGTTATAATTACTTTATTAGGAAGTGATAACTTGCAATCATTTTTAGATAATCTTAGAAAAAAGAATACTACTATTAATATGAAGAAAAAAATCATTAATACATTTCTAATACTATTATTAGGAATAATATTAGGATTATTCTCAAAATGGCTTGATAGTATAAGTATTAATAGTAATATATGGTGGCATAATATAATAGGGTACCTTGACTTAGGTAACTTCTTCTCTAATATGGCAATATGGTTATTTATAGCTTTAATAATTTCTATATATAGTTATACTCCAATAAGAGCAAGTATTAATGTTTTTCTATTCTTTTTAGGAATGAATATTTCATATCATTTATATACAGTATTATTTATTGGTTTTAATCCAATATCTTATATGAAAACCTGGTATATTCTTACTATAATTTCTCCATTATTAGCATATATTTCTTGGTATGCTAAAAGTGATAATAATCTTTCTATAATTATTAATAGCATAATAATATTGGTAATGGTTTCATCCTGCTTTAGTATAGGATTGTGGTATTTCGACTTTAGAAGTATTCTATATACAATCATTTTTATTCTATCAATAATTATAATTTATAAGAATCCAAGAATAATAACAATAAGTTTAATTATTGGATTGTTCTTATCATTTTTTATACATATTCCATTAATAAGTAATTGAAATATTATGGGGAGAAAATATGGAGCTATTAAATGTATATAATCAAAAAGATAATCCAACCGACAAAACCATAGAAAGAGGAAAACAAAATCAATTCTTAAATAATAATGAATATGTTGCCATAGCACAAATCTATATTGAAAATGAAAAAGGCGAGTTCTTAATAGAAGAATCTGCAAAAATACTGATGAAGAATTTGTCCCAGTAGGCGGGCATTTATCTCATGGAGAAACAGCTAAGGAAATAACATATAATAACTAAGAGGTGTTTAAATGAATAAAATATATATAATACATTGTTGGGATGGAACCAAAGAAGATGGATGGTATCCCTGGTTAGATAAAGAATTATCTAATGAAAATAATAAAGTATATAGGTTTAATATGCCTAATACAGCAAATCCTAAAATAGAAGAATGGGTATCATTTTTAGATAAACAGATAGAAACTCTAGATGATAAGACATACTTTATAGGTCATAGTATAGGATGTCAAACTATTCTAAGATATTTACAAACAAAAGATATATGTAAAGTAGGAGGTATCCTATTCGTAGCCCCATGGTTAGATTTATTAGATTATGCCATAGAAGATGAAGATTCTTACAATACAGCCAAACCTTGGCTTACAATACCAATAAATTTTGAAAAAATAAAAAAATTTACTAATAACATTAGTTGTATATTTTCAGATAATGATTATTTTGTATCTTTAGATCAAAAAGATAAATTTGAAGAGCTATTAAACGTCAAAACAATAATAGTTAATAATAAAGGACATATTAGTCAAGATGACAATGTATATGAATTAAAAGAAATATTAGAAGAATGTAAGAAGATGATAAAATAGTATGAAAACAATTTATATAAGTCATTCTAGTAATATGAATTATGAGAAAGAATTATATGAACCACTTTTAAATTCTAATATTTCAAAAGAGTTCAAATTAATACTTCCTCATAGTAAAGAATATAAAGATATCGATACAAAAAATATACTATTAAATTCTAATTATTTAGTTGCTGAAGTATCTTATCCGGGTACAGGTATTGGTTTAGAATTAGGTAGAGCAGAAAGTAACAACATACCTATTATATGTGTTATAAAAAAAGGATATAAATGTAGTTCTTCAGTTAAAAGAAATTTTAAAGTAATAAAATATAATGATGAAAAAGATTTAATTAATAAACTCGAAAAAACATTAATTTAATTAAAAGGAGATATTAAGATGAAATTAGAGATTAAAGAAGGATATGAATATAAAGAAGAAATAAAAAAACTATTTATAGAATATACTAATTCATTAATAGAAGGAGATAGTTCTTTTAAAGATTATCTAGCTATACAAAACTATGACCAAGAAGTAGAACATCTAGAAGAAAAATATGGTCGCCCAAGTGGTAGATTATATATTGCTATATATGATGGTAAATTAGACTTAGATAAATAGAAAAGATGGTAATCGTATGACAAAAATAAAAGTACTAAGTAAATCGAATATAAAAAAAATAATAAATTTAAAAATGGCTATCAAAGCAGTAGAGGAGGCATACAAACAAAAAAGTGATAATAAAGGTGAAGTTTGGCCATTAGTATTCTATGAATATGAACATAATGTATTTGATTTAGATATTAGATCAGGCAACTTAAAGGATAGTAATGCTTATGGATTAAAGATGATTTCTTATAACGAAAACAACTCGAAAATAAGTATTCCTGTCATCAATGCAACAGCTTTGATTTTTAATGACCGAACAGGTGAGCCTTTAGCACTTTTAAATGCTGAAACTATAACTTCCTATAGAACCGGTGCAGCTGCAGCTATAGGAGCAAAGCTTTTGGCAAGAAAAAATTCTAAAACATTACTTATAGTTGGTTCAGGTAATGTTGCTAAGTATTCTACTGCCGCAACCTTATTATTATTTCCCAAAATTGAAAATGTTTATATTTATAATTCCAAAAGAATACTAGAAAAAAAAGAACTATCACAATTTAAAAAAGAAGTTGAAAGCCTATTAAAGGAATCCAACTCGTCTCTTACTGCCAAAATGAATAGTGTAAAGGATATAAAAGAAATAACAGCAATGAGTGATATTATTATTACTGCTACTCCTTCTGAAAAAGCCTTAATTAAAGAAGAATGGGTCAAGACAGGAACACACTTTAGTTGTATGGGAGCAGGAACACCTGGTAAGCAAGAAATTGATGAAAGATTATTTACTAAAGCTAGATTTTTTGCTGATGATCAAAAGCAATGCTTTGATCAAGGTGAAGCCCAATATGCCTATAAAAATGGCTTGATTTCATCTTTTGATGGAGAAATAGGGGACTTATTAACTAATAAGATAGAAGGAAGAACTAGCGATTCGGATATTACTATTTTTGACTCAACGGGTTTGTTTTTGCAAGATTTAGCTATGTCACTAGAACTTATTGATGAATCTAATAAAAAGAATATAGGAACGGAAATAGATTTATAAGAATTCAAAAGGAGAATAACTCATGATAAAAAGAATCACAATAGAAGATAATGAAGAATACTTAAGACAAGTATCTACTGAAATAGATTTTGAAAAAGATGATTATAAAAAGTATATTACTGATTTAAAAGAATACTGTACTAACAATGTAGTTTATGCTATGGCTCCAGTTCAAATAGGTATCCCTAAAAGAATAATATATATTAGAAACACTTCATCTGATATGGCAAAAAATAATGACAATAATTATAATGAAGATATAGTTTATATTAATCCTGTAATAAAGAAAATGAAAGGTCATACTAGATTCTTAGAAGGCTGTGAAAGTTGTAAAATATCTACCGGTGAATTTGTTACTGGAGTAATTGATCGTCCTTATCAAATAGAAATAGAGTATTACGATATTAACAAAGAAAAACATTTAAAAACAATAGAAGGATTTGAAGCTACTATATTTTGCCATGAATTTGATCATTTAAATGGTATACTTCATATGGATAGAGTAGAAGAAACTTATTTGAAAACTTTAGACCAAATGAGAGAGTATCGAAATAAAAATCCTTATAAAATTATATCTAAAGATAATATTTTTACTTATGAAAAATAGAAGAGGTGCTAAAATGAAAGAAATACTATTAAGTTTTAAAGCCGAATATTTTCGGCCTTTACTATATGGAATAAAAAAATATGAATATAGAAAAAGATTTTGTGATGAAGAAACAAAAGCCTATCTATATTTGAGTGGTAAATCAAGACAAGTTATTGGTATATTAGAATTAGGAAAACCAATTCGTTTAGATTTAACAAGAAATAACTATTTAGATCATCCAGATACTCTTAAGAGAGTAGATGAATATATTGCTAAAAAGATGATTAATGCTATTCCTATAAAATCATTAAGTTTATTTGAAAAACCTATAGAATTAGATGATATAAGAAACACTATACCAGGTTTTATGCCTCCTCAATTATATTATGTTCTAGATAATAATCCTATACTAAAAGATTTATTAGAACAACAACCAATAAAAGAAATAGTCTTCTCTCACAATCACGAAGATATATATTATGATAATCTAGCTAAGTCAGTAAGTGAACTAAAAAAGACAGAAGAGTATAAAGAATTACATGATAAATATATAAATAATTATAAGGATATAAGAGGAATATAAAGATGATTATTCACTTAGATTCAGACATATTTGAAGTAGTTAACAATAACTCTAAAACCATTGAAGCAAGAGTTAATGATGAAAAAAGAAAAAAAATAAAAATCGGCGATAAAATCATCTTCTTAAAAAGACCAGATGAAATAGAAAAAATAGAAGCAATAGTTGAAGACTTAGTTTATTATAAAAATTTTAATGATTTAGTTAAAGACTATAATATGGAGGAATTATATTTAAAAGATATTGATAAAGAAGACTTTATTAAACTATTAAAAAGATTCTATTCTAAAAAAGAAATAGAACAATACGGAGTAGTAGCAATTAGATTTAAAAAAAATATAATTATAGGAGAATGTATATGGAATTAATATCTACATATATTGAAACAGAAGATTTTAATAAATCTGTTGAGTTTTATAAGAATATTTTACAAATAGAACCTATTATATACTGTGAGAATAGATGGGTAGAATTTGAATGTGGTAATAAAATAGCTATTTATAATAAAAAATATGATGAAAAAATAATTAAAGAAAATAATTATAAAAACTTTAATGAAGCTTATATAAGTAATTTTAATAAGGTAGAAAAAGATAAAAAGAATAATATTATTATACTTAACTTCTATACTGATAATCTAAAAAAAGAATATGAAAGAATTAAAAAATTAAATATAGATAATATATCAGAAATAATGTATGTAAATATAATTGAACCTTACTATTATTTTAATATTATTGACCCAGATGGTAATACTTTAGAAATATGTAGCGACAATTATGAAGAGGATAAATGAAGAAAATAATCTTTGATCTTGATAATACTTTATTATTTCTATCTGAAGAATGGACAAATTATTATCAAGACTTTATAGATAAATACAAACTCAGTATTACCCCCAATGATTTATTTACTACCATTGGAAAAATTGAGAAAAAGATAGCTAATAAAAGAATGACAAAAAAAGTATTAATCGAATTTGTAAGTAATAGTTTAGCAATCACATTTACTGAAGAAATGTTAGATGATTTTCATACTTTTTATCTAAATATACCCTTATTAAATATTGATACTACCTATGATACATTATCTTATTTATCTAAATCTTATGAACTAATTGCTTATAGTAATTGGTTTACCGATAATCAAATTAATAGACTTAAAAAACATAATTTATATCAGTTTTTTAAAATAGTATATGGTGGAGATATACTACCTATTAAACCTTCAATAAAGGGGATAAAGAGTATAGTTAAAAATAATAATATAGAAGAATATACTTTTATTGGTGATAGTATAGAAATAGATTTAAAACTTCCTAATGAATTAGGAATGAATACAATATTATTAAATAGAAAACATATAAAACAAGATAAATATCTAGAAATATATAATCTAGAAGAACTAAAAGATATTTTATAAAAGGAGTGCTTATGAATCTAATTAAATTTAATTTAGAAGACCTAAAGAAAGACTTAAATGGTTTTTCTTGTTATATATTAGGTAGAAGTTATGATTTAGAAGAAAATGATGTTACTAAGGATTATAAGAAAGCTTTATCTTACTATCAAAAAGGTATATCTTATAATCATCCATTATGTGAATACTCTCTAGGTATCTCCTTATTATTTGGTTTAGAAGATATCCTAGAAAAAGATGAATATAAAGCTAATAAACTCCTAATAAATGCTTATCCTAGAATATTAGATTTGATTAATAATCCAAAGACATCTTTTGCAGAAAGATTATATGCTAAATTTGTAACGGGAGCTTATTATTATTTTGGCTTAGGTAATATTAAAAAAGATTATAATAAAGCCTTTAAGGTTATAAAAGAATGTGCCGATAATGGTCATATAGCAGCTATATATGATTTAGGTGCTAATTTCTATTATAATGGAATAGGTACTATAAAAGATTTAAACAAAGCTAATTACTATTTAAATATAGCTAAAGAAGCCAATCTTCCAAGAGCTATAAAAAAGTATAAGGAATATAAATATGATGAATAAATAAAGAGGTGAAAAAATGAGTAAAATAGCCATAGATATAGATAATACTCTTTGTGATACTTCAGCTTTCTTTGCTCCTTTAGCAAAGAAGTACGATAAGGAAGTATTACATAAAAACAACGTTATGAGCTATGATAAGATTATTGTAAGAAGTGATGATTGGACAAAAGAAGAATATATGTCTTTTGTAAAAAACTATTTTAATAAAGAAGTAATAAATGTTCCAGTTAAAGAAGGAGCTTCATTATATATAAATAAACTCAAAGAACTGGGGTTTGAAATAATCTTTATTACCTATAGAGGAACTAAAGAAGAAGATCACTCAGATTTAATAATCCCTGATTATTTAAAGAAAAATAATATTCCCTATGATAGAATAATTACTAGAGTAACCGATAAATATACCTATTTACAAAAATGTGAATATTTTATAGATGATAATATTATCAATTGTGAACAAGCTATAGAAAAAACCAATTGTAAGGTAATAATGATGAGCACTCCTAAAACTAAAGGATACACTAATAGTAATATATCTATAGTTAATAATTGGCAAGAAGTATATGAAATGATATCTAATCAAAGAAACTAGATAGGATATCTAAACTTTAATAATAATAGAAAAAACACTAGATTTTATAAGATATGTTTATACTAGAAAGAGTGATTAATAATGATAATAAAAGAAATACAAACAAATGACTATTTAACAAAATCTAATTTACCAGCAAGTGATTATGTAATAAATCCATATGTTGGATGTACACATGGATGTAGATATTGTTATGCATCATTCATGAAGAGATTTACATCTCATAAAGAAAAATGGGGAGAATTCATAGATATAAAACTATGTGATAAAAAAATTGACTTAAAGAAAATATCTGGAAAAAATGTTTTTTTATCATCAGTAACAGATTGTTATAATAAATTTGAAGAAAAGTATAAGATTACAAGAAATATTTTAGAACAACTTGTTGATTCAGATTGCTATTTATCTATTTCTACAAAATCAAAACTAATTCTAAGAGATATTGATTTATTTAAAAAAATGAAGCATTTAGTTGTATGCATGTCTATTAATACATTAGATGAAAAGTTTAGAAATGATATGGATAACGCAAGTACTATAAAAGAAAGAATGGAAACATTAAAAGAATTACATAATAATGGAATATATACAGTCTTATTTTTGTCACCAATTTTTCCTCATATAACTGATTGGAAAGAAATAATTGAATGTACAAAAGATTATATAAATGAGTATTGGTTTGAAAATCTTAATCTAAGAGGTGATTATAAAAAAGATATCTTAGATTATATTAAAAATAATTATATAAATATATATTCTGATTACATAGATATTTATGAAAAACATAATAATAGTTACTGGCAAAATCTAGCAAAAGAAATAAATAAATATTGTGATAATAATAAAATTAAGTATATAAACTATTTCTATCACAAAGATCTAGTAGAAAAAAAGAAAGCTGAAAAGTAATTATTTCTAAAGGAAGTGAAAAACATGAATGATGAAAAATTTATGAAAATAGCAATTGATTTGAGTAAAAAAGCAGATTTTCCATATGGAGCAATTGTTGTAAAAGATGGTAAAGTAATAGGTAGAAGCGATGCCAAAACAAAAATAACTAAATCTATTTTTGATCATGCTGAAATGATTGCTATAGAAGATGCCTTAGAAGGGAAATCCTTATATGGAGGATTAAAAGGTTGTACTTTATATTCATCATGTGAACCATGTATGATGTGTTTGGAAAATATATTGTATTCAGAAATAGATAAAATAGTATATGGCGTAGACATACCTTTTAGTAGTATATACTATCACCATATAGAAGACTTCTCGGTACTAGATCTTGTAAAAAAAATAAAACCAGATTTGCAAATTATAGGAGGATTATTAAAAGATGAGGCCCTAAAAGTAATTATGGATCATAATGATAAAATAAAAAAAGAAGATGAAAAGTTTATAGATGTTGCTATAGATTTAAGTTCTAAATCATTTTATCCATTTGGTGCCATTGTAGTAAGAAATGGGCAAATAATAGGTAAAAGTAGTGATAAAGTTCCTATTAAAGAAACAATATATACACACGCTGAATTAATAGCTATAGAGTCAGCAGTAAATAATATTAAGGACTATCTAT
Source organism: uncultured Mycoplasmatota bacterium (assembly GCA_947305065.1). Classification (GTDB taxonomy): domain Bacteria; phylum Bacillota_I; class Bacilli_A; order RF39; family UBA660; genus Coprovivens. The sequence continues at coordinate 17,645 of CAMZCT010000021.1, forward strand.
CAAGAGGTAACCTTCATGAATGTACATTATATACTTCTTGTGAACCATGTATGATGTGCAGTGAAGCTATATTGGCTGAAGGTATAAGTAGAGTTGTATATGCAGCTACTATAGAAGATAGTAATAATTATTTTATTCATGAATATCCTGTATCTCTAGAGGAAATTGTAAAAAGATCTAATTGTCAAATTAAAATTATTCCTGAACTACATAGAGATAAAGCTATTAAAGTATTTAAAGAAAGACAAAAATAATAAAAAGACACGGGAATATAAAAATCTTTGTAAAATATATCTAAATAAAAAGATTTTTCTTATAAAACATCAAAGCTTTTATAAAGAAAAATCTTTTTTTATATAAGTTGTTATACTTTTCAAACACTATCTTTTTTGTTATAATTTTCAAGGATATAGTTTCCTTACTTTGAGCAATATCAAGTAGAATACTATAAAATTTTTTTGTTTATTGGGAGGTAGAGAAAAATGTTGTCGGGAGAGGCGATAATTGAAGAAATTGAAAAAGGTAATATTGTAATAAAACCTTTTGATAAAGAAAGTGTTGGGCCAAATAGTTATAGTGTCCACATAGGAAACGAATTACTAATATATGAAAATGATGTATTAGAGTGCAAAAAAAAGTCTAAAACAAGGAAAATAATTATTCCCGAAGATGGATATATCTTAAGACCTGGGGAGTTATATTTATCAAGAACAGTAGAATATACTGAATCAAATCATTTCGTTCCACTATTATGTGGAAGATTCTCACTTGCATCTTTAGGTGTAATGATTCATATAACGGCTGGCTTTGGAGATAATGGCTTTAAAGGTACCTGGACACTAGAAATATGTTGTGTTAAACCAGTAAAAATATATCCAAATATGAAAGTTGGAGAACTTTGTTATTTCCCTGTAGTAGGACCAGAAAATATTAAATATAAAGGAAAATATTTAGGACAAATAGATACTACAGCAAGTAGAATTTACGAAGATGAATTCTTCAAAAACTAAGGTGATACTATGTTAAGTGGAGAAGAAATTATTAACGCAATAAAAAATGGTGGCATAGAAATCAAACCGTTTGAAGAAAAAAATGTTAATCCTAATAGCTATAATTTAACTCTAGGAGATGAATTATTAGTATATACTGATAATGTTTTAGACTGTAAAAAAGAAAATAAAACAAAAACGATAAAAATTCCAGATGAAGGATATATTTTAGCACCTAATACATTCTATTTAGCATCATCTAATGAAAGTATAGCAAGTGACATTTATGTTCCTCAAATAAGTGGAAGAAGTTCTGTAGGACGTATTGGCCTTTCTGTACATATGTGTGCTTGTAGTGGCTCTGTTGGATATAAAGGTAAATGGACTTTCCAAATTACTTGTGTTACTCCAACAAAAGTATATAAAGGAATGGAAATAGGACAAATATACTTCTTTCCTCTAATAGGTAGCAACGGTATTAAATACAAAGGACATTATAATAATTCTAAGAAAAAGATAAAAACTAGTAAAATATATAAAGAATTTGAAAAAGAATAAGATTTATTCTTTTTTTTAAACAACGATTATAATCAATAAATGAAAAATCTATAATTACAAACTAAAAACCTAACTAATTTCTAAGTTAGGTTTTTTAGGTAAATAGATAGTTGTACACTTATTATTTTCTAATAAACATAAACTTCCACCATCTTCATTAGAATGATAATGATATTCTATCTTCCCATTCAAAGCATCGCCTTGAGCATGAATATAATAATCATTATCTTTAGAATCCCAAGTATAAGTTCCTGATATTTTATTATCTCCCGAAATAATAGAAATATTTCCATTTTCCAAAGATATTATAGTACCATCATCACTTATATAAGTATTTTCAAACTCTACAGGTAAACTAGCCAAAATAACAAAGGAAAGAATTATTAAAATGATTCTTGCGGCAACAACTAATCCTCCTGTATTACCTCCAAATTTTTTTACTAGCAATCTTTTTACTTGTGGTATAAAACTTATAAGAGCTAGTAAAGATGTTATAGTTAATAAAATGTTCTCTTCTGAAAACATAGCTCCTATAACCCAAAAGAATAAGAATATTACCATACAATAACAAAGTATATTTCCTATAATTGATTCTTTCTTTTGGACTCCTACGACTTTTTCTCCTTTAGATAAAGATGGTTTAGATATAACTTTTGTTCTTCTAGCCATACAATCTTTTCTTATATTATTTAATTCTTTTACATAGGAGCTACTTAATTTATAATTAGAACTATCAGTTTTCCCAAGAATAGTATCAATAATCATTATCATAGAGTTTAAAACTCTATCAGTTAAATCCTGATTATTATTTATTATTTTATCTAAATATTGATATCCTTTAAGACAATCTTCTAATTTTTCAACATACCCTTTAGATTGTTCTTTATTAAATTCACTTTTCTTATAAACATCAACAATATATTGATAAGTTAAAAATAAAGTAGTACCAGTATCATTAATACTTTTATCTATTTCTTCTTTAGACATTTTCATCTTCTTCATCAAATCATAAGAAGTTTCCATTGCTTTAACAGCAGAATGAATATCTAAGTGATTATAATCGCTAGCCAGTGAACGACATAACCCTCTACGTAGTACAACAAAAGGATTATCTGGATCAATCTCTTCTGCTTTACTATAAGCTTTATATGCTTCTTCATATTCATAATTATCAAAATATCTATTTCCTATTTTTATATAATTATCAAGAGTAGGCGAATCTTTTAGTTCCACTTTTAATAAATTTTCTACAGCTTCTTGAACTATAATTTCCGTATTACAATACTCACATTTTGTAAATTTTAAACTTCTATCAACATTTATCTTAGCTCCACAAGATGGACACTTAGCAGCAACTAATTTCATATTATCACCTGTGAAAATTATAACATAATCACTAATATAAAAGAAATATATTTCTTTTTGATTTAACCATATAAAACTAGTATGTTATAATATAACAGTTAATTAAAAAGAAGTTTTAATAACTTATAAGGAGTAAGATATGAAGAAAAAACTAATTCTATTTGATTGGGGAAATATAGTTGACTCACACACAACAGGATATACTTGCTATGATGCTTATAATGATTTATTTAATGAGTGTGGATACAAAGGAGAAGAAACAATCTATAATGTCTTAGGAAAGTATAATCTAAGTTGTATAAAAACTAATGAAGAATTTTCTAAAACATATAAATTAATGGCAAAAGAATTTAACTTAAATAAAAGTTATGATGAATTTGTCAAAATATATAAAAGAGTATTTTCTAGAATAGACTATTATAAAGAAGTTGCAGATTATGAAATTTCTTTAAAAGACAAATGCTACATTGGAATACTATCTGACTTAAATATTTTTGATAAAGAAAGACTAGACAAACAAGTAAATCTACCTTTATATGATTATGTATTCTTATCATATGAGATGGGACTGAAAAAGCCTGGTATAGAAATCTTTAATGCTGTTCAAAAGCAATTACCATTCACTCCAAACAATATCCTATTTATAGATGATAGAAAAGACAATATAGAATCAGCAAAAAAAATAGGATGGAACACTTGCCATGCAACAGGTTTAGAATTAGATAAAATAAAATCAGCTGTAGATAAATTCTTAAGTATAGAAATTGAAAAAAGTAAATAATACTTAATAATTAGGGGGGGGAAAACATGGCAAACTCATTTAAAGAATTATTTAGAATAAGTGAATTATTTAAAAATAATCAATTAGGAATTCCTATTATTAATACGCAATATGTATTTATTTCTCAAGACCAAGATTTATTAGAAGAAATAATCAAAATAGATTGGTTCATTAATGATTCATTATTTATAATTCATAAAGAATTAGGTGGAATAGTTGATATTCAATTTCTTAATTATGGCTACACTCAATTAGTATTGGTTATTACCATGATAGATGAGACAAAATATACTTTATTAGTAAATCAACCTTCTGTAGAATATGGAATTGGTAAAAGAGAGTTTAACAACTTAAAGAGGCTTAGTCAAAGAAATCCTAACTTAGTAGTAGAACCAATTCTTCACATAGCTAAAGAACAAAGCAATGAATTATATTTAACACCATACTATTATCAATCTAGATGTGTTGGCATCGAAACGACAGATTGGGGCATTTGGATACCTGAACCATATTATCGTTTTAAACCATTTAGTCAAGAAGAAAAAAGAGTTATTAATTCATCAATGGTAGCGGCCTTAATAACATTGTATGATGAAGAAAATAATCAAGGACTATCAAAAGTTCGATTAGATTGTGGAGATTTCATGCTTCTTAAAGGCTATGAAGAGGAAGAATTAACTCAAGATAGTATATATAAAAACTTAAAACTTATAGCAGCAAGAGATTCTATATCGATTAATCTGGATGAATACATCGAAAGATTAAGAATAGAATTGACTAATAATATTTCCCCAAAAGATTTAATAATACTTGGTAAAAAATTACAAAATCCATTAACAAGTGAAGAAATAGAAAAAGGAATAGAGTACGGACTTACTCTTAGAAATGAAAAAGTATGCAAATTAATTTTTAATTAAACATTTTAAGGAGATTACTATGAAAAAAATAAATAAACTAAATTCAAGTTATAATTATGTTTGTGAACATTCTAAAAGTGTTCGAATTAATTATAATAAAATTGATGAAATGATTGAACAAATTAATAAATCTAAAGTAAATTATTGGTTAGATTCTAATCCATATAATATAATGGACATGAGTACCAGTGATATTATTAACTTTTTGTTAATACATCATACTATAGGTGATTATTGTTTTTGGGGTGAACCTAAATGGGAAATAGAGACAGATATTGGAAAGATGGATGGCTCTTTTGCAATAATGTATTTAGTATTAAATCGATTTAAACTGAATAAGAATTTTGAAATGTCTTTTGACGAGTTTAAAGAACTCTTAAAAGGAAATGTAGAGATTCCTTTAATAGAAGATAGATACCAAAATCTAGTTAAAATGAATGAGTTCATTCAATCTATAGATAAGACTTTTTATGATCTTATTAAAGAATATACAATAGATAGTGATCTATTTGAGTATATTGTTAATCATTTTGATTATTTTAAAGATATTTCAAATTATGAAGGAAAGAGTATATTATTTTATAAAAGAGCCCAATTATTAACTTCTGATATTCTTCATGTAAGAGAAAAGAAAGAAAATATAAAAGTTGATTATTCTCATTTAATTGGATGTGCTGATTATAAGATACCACAAGTTATGAGATGTTATGGAATGTTGGAATATAGTGATAGTTTAATAAATAAAATTGATAATAAAATAGAGATTGAAGAAGATTCTTTAGAAGAAATAGAAATAAGAGCTAATGCTTTAAAAGTAATAAACTATATTTATGAAAAACTAAATCATAAGTATTCTCGTATGGATATCAATGATTTTATTTGGTTACTAGGTCAAGATAAAAGTAAAATGACAAAACCATATCATAGAACATTAACAAATCATTATTAATGAAGAAAAATGAGGTATAATAAATGGAATTACTAGACGTGTATGATAGTTTAGGAAATAAAACAGGAAAAGTAGTAGAACGCGGAAGAATTTGCTGATAATGAACATATCGCTGTCGCTAATATTTATATTGAAAATGATAATGGTGAATTCTTAGTTCAAAAAACATCAGAAGAAAAAAGGAGGCCATTATTCACCAACGGGAGGTCATTTTAACCACGGAGAAGAAGCTCTTAGTACTGTAATAAGAGAAGTAAAAGAAGAACTAGGTATTGATATTAGTAATGATGATATAATTGATTTAGGGCATATATGTGTTGACTTTCCAGTTAGATTTATATTTTATTTAAAAAAGAATATAGATTTAAATAATATAGATTTACAAAAAGATGAAGTAGAACAAGTTTCATATATGAGCGTAGAAAAAATAAAAGAACTATTAGATAATGGCTTAATACATAAATCCCATTATAAAGTATTAGAAAAAGTACTAGATTTTATAAATGAGTATAGAAAAAGACTCTCATGAGTCTTTTTTAGTTAGATTTATAGATAAGTTTAATGGTCTACCTAAATAAACAAAATGATATAAATAAACACATAATAAGTATAAGATATGCTATAATTATTTGGGAAAAGCGGTGGCTTTATGCTACATAATTTAAAAATATTTAGTGATAGTTTTGATAGAAAAGAATCAAGTAAAAAATAAAAACAGATAAAGGAAGTGTATAAATGAAAACAATAATGGTAGATATGGATAATGTTATAACAGATGGATCTTTTAAAAAATATATAGAAGAATTTTTTGATATTAGTTTCGAGTTAGATGATTTAACAGAATATGCTTATGTTCAAGAAATGACTAAAGCTGATGTCAAAGGATTTTGGAACTATGTAAAAAATAAAAATTTTTATACCGATGCTCCTCTTTTAGATGGCTGCTTTGAAGTGTTAAAAAAGCTAAAAGAGAAATATGATGTTTACATTGTAACTTCATATTTGTGGAATGAAACTATTGATATAAGTGGAAATAATTTATCTAATAAGTATTATTATTTACAAAAAATGCTTCCGTTTATTAAACCTGAAAAATATATATTTACAACCAACAAAGACTTATTGAATTTTGATATTAGAATAGATGATAGAATTAATAATCTAAATGGAGCGACTACAAAACTATTATTTACTGCTTGGCACAATAGAAGCATTCCTACAAATGAGTTAAAAGAAAAGAATATAGTAAGAGTAAACAATTGGAAAGATATAGAAAAAGTTTTGCTAAATAATAATTAATAAAATGTGAGGTATAATATGGATAAAATATTAGATTTTTATAAACAAACTAGTTCATATACTGATTTAGGTTTATATACAGATTTCGCTAGAAGATTACCTGATGAAATAAGAGAGTTAGCAAGACTTCAAAGAATGCAAATAATTCATCCAGCTGTAATATGGAATAATCTTCAAGAGATTTGGTGGGATGATTTAGATAAAGTTCCTAAAACAAGTCTTGTTTATGAAGATGATATATATCCAACAGCAATATCTATGTTATCAGAATTGTTAAGAAGAGATAATAATTATAGTATTAATAGGAAAGTAGAAGATAAAATACATGTTACATGTAGAGGAGAAGCAATTCTTCTTACAGCAATATTGAAAGCTAAAGGAATACCTTCGCGTGTAAGAAGTGGATTTGCTGAATATCTAAAACACGATGGAATATATTATGATCACTGGATTACTGAGTATTATAGTGATATAGAAAAAAGATGGATTTCTGTTGATGCAGATAATCAATGGGGAGATTCTAAAATAGATTTCGATTTAAATGACATACCTAGAAATAAGTTTATGTTTGGTGCAAATGCCTATTTGACTTTAAGAAATAATAAGATAGAAAAAGAAAAAATAATATACCAATCTGATCCAATAACAATAGGATTACCTGCTGCAATAAGAGGATTATTTTATGATTTCCATTGTTTAATGAACGATGAAATTATTCTTGATTTTGTACCTAGATATGTATTAGAAAAAAATTTTAATTTAACAGAAGATGAACTAATAGAATTAGAAGAATTAGCTAGTCTAATGTTAGATCCTGATACCAATTTTAATAAGTTAAATAAAATATGGGAAAGTAAATTAAAATATAGAATTATGTCAGGTGGATTAAATTAGTATATAATAATATAATTAATAAAATAAGACGAAACTATTCAAGTTTCGCCTTTTAATTTATATAGAAACACTTGTACCCAATTCTGCTGTCAAAGTCTCGATATCAATACCATTATCAACTAATATTCTATCATATAGTTTAATTAAGTGTTCATAATTATCTAAATTGTCTTCTAGTTTTTTTATGTCTTCACATAAACTATCATAATAGCCATCTTCAATAAGTTCTTTTTGATACTTTTTTAAAGCATATTAACACATCCATTCCAATAACCATTTTTGTTTTAATATTTTTTAAACAATAACTAATAATATAAAAACTGTCAAATTTGAAAAATTCTAATTATTAAGATGCAAGAATAATATATAAAATAATAGCTAATAATTATATATATCGTGATATAATTACATAGGAAGATAATAAAGAGAGTGATATAATGACAATTTTTTGCACAATATATTATATTTTAAGTTATGTATCAACAGTTCCTCAAATAATAAAACTATTAAAAACAAAATCAAGTAATGATTATAGTTTAGGTAAGACTGCACTTCAATTAGTATCAATAATAAGTTGGTCTTTATATATATTTACTTCTAAACAAAATATAGTAGTATATATTGGAACAATTGCTGATTTACTATTACTATTATTAATAGATTTTTTAATATTAAAGTATTATAAATTTAAAAAAATAAAGTAGTAATATGTTATGAATCATTATATTATAGTTAAATTTCTAGAAGATTATGATTATATAAGTAAAATTGAGGAGATAAAAGAATTATTTAATGAATCTTTAGCGCTTGCTGGAGTTGAAAAAATTGAGATATTTAAATCTAATTCAAAACTAACTAATAGATACGATTTGATGATAAAGATGTATTTGACTACTGAAGGGTTAAAAGCTTTTGATAATTCTTGGATTCATGCTAAATGGAAAGAAGAATATGGTAAATACATTCAAAATAAAACAATATTTGATTGTGATTAATTAATATTGAAAAAATATAGCATCAAAGGGAGATTATATGAAAACAAATATTTTAATAATTAGACATGCCCAAAGCGTTGCTAATAATACTGGAATGTTTGGGGGAATAACAGATTATGAACTATCTCAAGAAGGCTTTTCTCAAGCAGACGTTTTAGCAACAAGATTAAAAGATGTTGAGGTTGATAAGATTTATTCATCACCTCTTAAAAGAGCATTTAATACAATTAGACCAACAGCAAATATGAAAAAAATAGATATAAATATAATAGATGGTCTGAAAGAAATAAATATGGGAGAATGGGAAGACAGGCTGATCTATGAACTAAAAGAAAAACATCCTAAAGAGACTGAATACATTACTAAAACAGAGTATTACACAGGTATTATAGGTCAAGAAGAGACTATAGATGTAGCAAATAGAATGTATGATAATATACTAAAAGTAGCTGAAGAAAATCTTGATAAAACAATTATTGTTACATCTCATCTAGCAGCAATTAGGGCTTTTTTATGTAAAATAATGAACATCCCCTTTGAAGAAACAAAAGATAAAATAGGAAATCTAGATAATGCTAGTATAACTAAAATAATCTATGATAATAACGAAAAAAAGTTTTTTGTAGAATATCTAGGAGAACAAGTAATATAGAAATATATGAATCTAAAAAAATTGACATTATTATAGATTCGCTTATAATAGACAAGCAATTAAAAAGAGGGGAAAAATAATTGGAGAATGCTATGATAGAACGCTATAAATGTGTTTTTGATTTATATTTAAAAGAGAAAATTGATAACTACGAGCAAAAAGAACAACTGACTTTTAGAGAGTTATATCACTTAAATGAAAGTGTCTACAAAAGACCTGAAATAGATGTCTTTAGTCATTATGCTTATCTATATCACGGAATAAGATATACTCCTTTAACTACAATAGAATCTATTTTTCAAGATAAAGAAATAAGATGTGGAAAAAAAGTTAAGAAAGAACTAATATCCTATGATAATACTTGTAAAAGTATAATAATTGGTGATTTTGGTAGTGAAAACTGTAATAAAGGTGAATATGTAAGTGTAACTCCCTATGAAGAACTTGATATTTTTTCCCCGAGCATTGAATCCCAAGAATTTAATAACTTTATTAGAGAAAATCCCTTCTTCATTATAAAAGGCTGTATTGAAGCAAGAGAAACTTTTTATATTAGTTATGACGAATATAATATACTAAGAAAAAGTAGAGTTAAAACCAAAAATCTATATAGTTATGCTCACTCAGAATACCTAGTTATAGACCATATATCATTAGATGATGTAGTAGCAATAGGCATAGATTATCGCTTTATATCTAAAAACAATAATTATCTTATAGATGCTATAATAAATTTAATGAGAGTATATCAAATACAAATTCCTTTTATAGATATATCTAGTAATAGAATAATATTTGAATTAGGAAAAGACTTAGAACAAAGTGATGAAGTATCAAGCCATAAGAAATAATAGTACTTGGAGATAATTGATATTGATATAGTATCATGCTATAATAAAATAGATTTAGGAGGTATATTATGGCAGTTAAAATAATATATTTTGTTCATGGGACCACAACTGATAATACTGAACATAAATCTACAGGCTGGATTCCTGGTGAATTAACAGAAAAAGGAATCCAACAAAGTATAGATTTAAAAAATCAGATTAACTTAGATGAAATAGATTTAGTAATATCATCTGATTTAAAAAGAGCTATTGATTCAGCCGATTATACATTTAAAGGAAGTAAAGAGATTTATTACGACGAAAGAATTAGAGAATGTAATTATGGTGATCTAAATGGCCAAGACTCATCTTTGGTTAAATATGAAGAACATATTAATAATCCATTCCCTAACGGAGAATCACTAAAAGATGTAGAAAAAAGAGTTAATGACTTTTGTAATTATTTATTAGAAAACTATGATGGAAAAACTATAGCAATAGTTGCTCATAAAGCTCCTCAATTTGCTTTTGAAGTAATTACAAAAGGAATTACTTGGGAAGAAGCTATTGAAAAAGATTGGCGTAAAACTAAAGCTTGGCAACCAGGTTGGGAATATATAATTGATAAACAGTCGTAAGACTGTTTTAATATGACAATCTAAATAAAGTCAAGTACTATTTTTAATAGTATTATTGCATAACAAAAATATCTACGATAGTAGATTTTTTTGAAATATTATGTTATATTACTTTTGCACATATAAGGAATTATTTTTACACATTGCGAAAATAGTCCTTAGTAATTTAGTAGAACAAGCTATAATACATTCTTTGAAATGTTTATTCTCGGCTTGTTTTTTTCTGTAATAAATTAGAATTTCATTATCAACGTTATGAAGAACAGATGATCTTATAATACTACAGCAAGTAATAAATAATATTTTTCTGGCATTTCTATTGCCACGTTTTGATATTGGACCATTATAATTAATAGATTTACCTGATTGAACTATTGTTGGATCAAGTCCACAAAAAGCATTTAATTGTTTGATATTTTCAAATCTATTGATATCACCAAGCTCAGCAATAATTTGAGCTGTAGAAGTTTCACCAACACCATAAATAGAATTAATAATATTAAAATATGGAGTTTGTTTAGCAAGTTTAATTATATCTTGTTTGACTTCAGATAATTTAGCATCACTATAAGAAATAATTTCTATAATATTAATTAAGTTTTTAACTTCACATGAATTAACATCAATTCCTGGATAAGAATTATTAGCAAGTTCTTTAATCTTTTTTGCTTTATTTAAACATTTTGAATAAGGTAAGTATCTTTTGGTACTTTTATAAATATTATTAGTTAAAGCATCTATTCTTTTAGATTTAATGATATCAGCATGTGGAAACTCTTTAATAAAATTAAGCGATGTTTCACCATAAATATCACTAGCAGTAAAACATTTTAGATATTCCGGAAAAGCATTAGCAATTATTTGCTTGAATCTATTTTTAGATCTAACAAGAGATTCAGTTAAATGCTTTTCTTGTCTAGATAATTCAATCATACTTGAATAAATATCATTCATATTTTTAG
>CAMZCT010000022.1 GCA_947305065.1 uncultured Mycoplasmatota bacterium
TTAGCTCAGTCGGTAGAGCGCACGGCTGTTAACCGTTAGGTCGTAGGTTCGAGTCCTACAGGAGGCGCCATTTTAAAAAAGAACACTAACTTAATAGTTAGTGTTTTTATTTTTATAATTCAACATTCTTTACAGATAAATTTTCATTTTCATATACAAAGTAGAACTTAATCTTAACAATAGAGTATTCACTAGTACTTAGTTTCTCATCTTTTAATCCACTTACATCAGCATCTTTATTGTTTATCTTAATCTTAACTATGTAAGAATAATAAGTATCTGTTATTTCTTTATAATACTTAATCTCCTCTATTTCAAAGTCTCCCCAACTAATTACTTTATCGTATGATAATAATTCATCCCTTATCTTTCTATTTAATATATCTTCAAAATATTTATTAATAATTGTTTTTTTATCAATGAACCTAATATTGTCTGGTTCCACTTCTTCCTTAACACTTTTATCAGTAGTAACTTCTTCCTTATAAAAGACTTCATTTAATTCTTTAAATACTTCTTCACTATTATCTCGATTATCATAATATGTCTTAGCAACATATATAACTAAAATAACAGCTAATAATAACGAACCATAGATAATTATATTTTCTCTTGTTTTATGTTTCATGATATCATCTCATATGTATTATACCAAGTATTTATTTTTTTAACAATTTATCATATAATATATATGGTGATAGTATGAAAAAATACATAGAAGCCTATATAAAAGGGATTGACCAATACATACTACAGAGAAGATACAGAGATATAAACGAAATAATAAGAGAACATTTAAGAAAAATTAAATTTTTTCAACACGAAAGACTTGTTCATTTACTTGTTACTTTAGCTTTTGCTTTCTTTGCTGTAATATTTAGTTTTTGTATAGCATTAGATTGTTTATTTATTATAGTATCTTTATTATTTTACGTTATTTTATTGTTTTATATATTTCATTATTACTACCTAGAAAACGCTATTCAATATATGTACAAACAACATGACAAATTAATAAAAATCGCTAATCACTTGGATTAGCATTTTTATTTTCACTTAAATTATTTAAATCTTGAGTAGGTTTTAAAATAACATCACTATGTTCAATTTCTACTTCTTTAACTTGTTCTTGAACTTCTTCCTGTTCTTTCGCAACCGCTTCAACACTTTCCTTTACTCTATTTAACGAAGACAAGGAATTAATTTCTTCTTCCCCATTTTCTAAAGCCTCATAATTAGCATGATAGCTTATACTTTTTGGATTACCAAATATTACATAATGACTTTTAAACCCAAAAAACCTAGCTAAATATTGCATTGGGAACCCAGAAGCAATTTGATTATATCTAAAAGCATATGTATTATACTCTTTTCTAGCTAAAGCCACACCATTATCCAAAGAGGTCATTTCACTTTCATTAAATACCCCAATATCATTTAACTTTGCCATAGAAGGATACTTTTCCAAGTCAACTTGTTTACTAAGTCTAAACTTATTAATAGAATTGCTTGTAACCACCTTATCATTTATATCTCCAGATGCACCTTTTTCAATAGCTACCATCAACCTATTTATTTCCGTACTAACAGCATCTTCACGGCCATATTCCTCTAAAATACTATTCATAACATCTTTAGCATTATTAATTTTTTTATTTAGATATTCTGTTAATACTTGATCAAATCTCTTTTGTAATTCTTTTCTATAATCTCCCATTTTTTTTATTTGAGATGCAATATACAATATACCAATTACTATTAATATAGGAATAAAATTACCAAATATTAAATTAGACAGTCTACCACTAATTGTCATAACAACCACCTTATTCTGTATTTATTATAACACTTATCTAGAAAATAACCTATCAAATTCTTTAGGCAAATCAGTTTCAAACCTTTTATCACCATACTCTAATAAGTAAGCATGTAATCCCAGTCTTTTAATGGGATTTTTCTTACTATTATACTTTTTATCGCCAATTACAGGATGACCAATATAATCTAAACTAGCTCTTATTTGATTCCTTCTACCCGTTAAAATATTAATCTTTAATAAACTATATGATTTATTGCTGTTAATAACTTCATAGTTAGTAACAGCTTCCTTACCTAATTTCTCATTAACTACTACATCTAAACTTTTAGTTTCATATAGCTTTAACTTTATTGTTCCCTGATTACTAGGTAATTTACCTTCTACAATAGCATAATATTCTCTTTTTACATCTTGCCAATTATTCTGCCATTTATATTTCTCTTCTTCACTTTTAGCAAACAATACTAACCCACTCGTATCTTTATCTAATCTATGAACAATAAATATTTTATTCTTTGGAGATTGTTTCTTAACATATTCTTTTACTTCATTATATAAAGTTCTATTTCTCTCTTTACTAGTACCTATTGTTAATAAACCTGCTTCTTTATTAACTACTATTATTTTTTTATCTTCATATACGATTTTTAATTTTTTCATATTTACCCTCTCTTTTACAAGCAATAGAAACTATTAATGCTGTTAAAGGAATAATCAAGAATGAAGCTATTCCACTAATTATAATTCTAGTAAACTCAGTAGCAAATATCTTAGAATTAATAATAGTTGCAAAACTATATTTGTAATCCAAGAAATATATAAATAGAGTCATACAACTACCCAAATAAGCAAAGAATAAAGTGTTAGTAGTTGTACCTAATATATCTTTACCTATATTCATTCCCGAAATAAATAATTCTTTTTTACTTAGTTTTGGATTATTTACATGTACTTCATATAACGCTGATGATATTGCTATTGAAGTATCTATTACGTTCCCTATTAGTCCGATAAGAACTATTGATGTAGCAACTTTCATCATATCCAAGCCAGTATCATAAGCAACGTAACTTATAGCTTCTATATTCTCCTCTGTATACCCTTGTATATATATTCTATTATTTATTAATACTGTAACAAGTAAAAATATAGTAACAATAATAGATACCGAGATTAAAGAACAAATCGTCTTTAAATTTATACCATTTAAGAAAAATAAAACTAATAATATTATCAACAAACTAATTAATAAAGTAACAATTAAAGGATTAAAACCCCACCCACAAAGAACAACTAGTAATAAAACTAATAATAAATTTATATATATAGTTAAAAACGTTTTTAATCCCCTTTTACCACCAATTATTAATAATAGTAATAAAAGTATACCTGACAATAAATTAATCATTATTTAACCCCCTTTTATACAATAAAAGGGTTATAAATATTGAAATAGGTATAGTTAATACTATTCCAATAGCTCCAGTTAAAGCCCTCGTCATTTCTAAACTTATATATTCTGAAAGTAGATTAGCTATTGTAATACCATTTCTAAAATAAATAGTTAAATTAGCTATTCCCATACATACATAAGTAAAGAATAAAACATTAACCATTGTTCCCATAATATCTTGACCTATATTAAATCCTGATTTGGTTAATTTCTTCACACTAATTTTTTTATTCTTTTCCATAAGTTCATTCAATGATGAGGAAATACTTATAGAAACATCCATTATAGCTCCCAATCCACCTAGTATAATTTCTGAAATAAATATCCCTTCATAAGGTCTAGTTAACAATTCCATCTGTTCAAATCTAATACCACTATACTGGGTTATTTTTATTACAATTAAACTAATGAATGTTATTAAAAATATTGATATAACGCTACTAATAATCGCCGAAAAAGTCTTTTTATTAACACCCGATACCAGTGTTAAACAAATAACACTAAATATAATCGAACCAATAAAAGATAATAATACTAAATTAATATCTTTAATAGCATTTAAATGAATTAACAAATAAAAGATTACTATATTAATAAAGACACTAACTACTGATAATAAGCCCTTAAATTTTCCTACCAGTCCTATAATTAAAACAAAAGAAACTATAAGTATTACAACATATTTATCCCTTTTATACCCATTTATACTCACTGAACTTATTTTCTTATCTTTTTTATAAGTTGTAACAAATAATTCATCACCAACAACAAAACGTTGATCATACGCTTCACCTTTATGATACTCATTGGTGATACTTACTATCTTATTCTTATCTTCTCCATTTAGTATTCTTGCTTTTATTACTTGTTCATATATATCTTCTTTATATCCAAAGGTTACATCTTCTGTACTTAAATACTTATCATCCACTTTAATTATTTTTACTATCGTTTCTTTATAAAGATTATGATTATTATATGTAAAAACTATTAAAGCTAAACCTAGTACTATTAAAATGCCATATATATATTTAAATAGTTTATTATTTTCAAATATTTTCATAGTTATTCCCTTTCTAGAGCATTATATCACAAAAAAAATAGTGATTACTCACTATTTTCTATTCTTACTTAAAAGTATGTTTTACACGATCATGTTCTTCGGCTCTTTTACCATCGTTGAATCTTTCAACAGTTCCAACTAGATAACCAGTGATTCTTCTGATTCTTTCGAATCCTACTCCTTCACCAACCATTTTTTTGCTTTCAACTTTAGTTTCAGCTACCTTTTCAATATTTTCCTTTTTCATAATCTCTACCTCTTTCCTTCTATTATATTATTTTGTTCTTATTTTATATTTAATGTTTTAAGTAATTCTGCTGGAATTGGATCTCCTTCTCTTCTTCCACAGCCTGGACATACATCCTTAATTACTCCTACGTATCCACAAACTGGATCTCTATCTACAGGATGGTTAATAGCTCCATAACCAATTCCTGCTTCTTTCATCATTCTTACGACTGATTCAAATGCTTCAACATTTTCTGTAGCATCTCCATCTAGTTCAATATAACTAATGTGTCCTGCATTTGTTAATGCATGATATGGTGCTTCAGTTTTAATCTTTTTAGCTATTGTTGTATTGTAATATACTGGTACATGGAATGAATTTGTATAATATGGACGATCTGTAACTCCTTTAATCTTTCCATATATAGCTTTATCAATCTTAGTAAATCTTCCACTTAATCCTTCAGCAGGTGTTGCTAAGCAAGTAAAGTTCAATTTATATTGTTGACAATAACCATCGATTCTTTCTCTCATATGGCCAATTATTTCCAATCCTAATTTTTGAGCTTTAGCACTTTCTCCATGATGTTCACCGATTAATGCCACTAAAGTCTCAGCTAGACCAATAAATCCAATTGATAAAGTACCATGTTTTAAGACTTTCTTTAGTTTATCATTTGGTTTTAATTTTTCTGAATCTAGCCAGTTACCTTGTCCCATCAAGAATGGGAAATTATATACTCTCTTAGAACATTGAATCTCAAATCTTTCTAATAATTGATCTTTACATAAATCCAACATCTCATCTAATTCTTGATAGAATCCTACCATATCGGCTTTCTTACGAGTAGTATCTCCAACTATTCCATGTTTAATACCTAGACGAACTAAGTTAATTGTAGTAAATGATAAATTACCTCTAGCTACTGTTCCTTGTTTGTCAGGATCAGCTACATTAGCCATAACTCTTGTACGACATCCCATAGTAGCGACTTCCGTTTCTGGTTTACCAGGAACATAAAATTTTAAATTATATGGTGCATCGATAAATTCAAAGTTAGGGAATAATCTTTTAGCTGATACCTTACAAGATAATTTAAACAAATCATAGTTAGGATCTTCTGGATTATAGTTAACACCTTCTTTTACTTTAAATATAGATATTGGGAAGATAGGTGTTTCGCTATGTCCCAATCCAGCATCTACAGCTAATAAGTAATTTTTCATTACCATTCTACCTTCAGGAGAAATGTCAGTACCAAAGTTAACAGAACTGAAAGGTACTTGGGCACCAGCTCTTGAATGCATTGTGTTTAAGTTATGAACAAAAGCTTCCATCGCTTGATAAGTAATTCTGTCAGTTTTACTTACCGCTTTATCCATAGCCATCTTAAACAATCTTTTTAATGATTCATTATCTTTGTAGAACTTTTCAAATACATCTATATCATTATCAATTGTTGTTAATTTCATTATATCTGCTTCTAATGATTTCTGAGGAACAAAACTAGCAAAATCTGAATAATCAAGTAAATCTTGAATAGTCATCTTTAATTGCTTCTTGTAAGTTTTCAAAACACCAGGAGCAAGATAATAATCGAATAATGGAATACTTTGTCCACCATGTTGATCATTTTGGTTAGACTGAATAGCTATTGCAGCTAGTGCAGAATAACTCATAATATCATTAGGTTCTCTTAAGAAACCATGTCCAGTAGAGAAACCACCTTTAAACAATTTAGATAAGTCTATCTGTAAACAAGTGGTAGTACCCATTGCTGCAAAATCCAAATCATGAATATGTATGTCTCCTTCATCATGAGCGTCCGCAAACTTTTTCTTCATTAAATAAGCTTTTGCAAACTCCTTAGATACATTTGATCCAAACTGTAACATAGTACCCATTGCTGAGTTACCATCGATATTACCATTTTCTCTTTTTGTGTCATCTTCAGAAGCGCTCTTAAGAGCTAGTCCTTCTAAAGTCTTTAAAAATTTATGACTTCTTTTATCATCGGTAAAAAAAGCTCTTGATTGTGCTCTTCTTTCTCTATAACTATTAAAGCCTTCATACACATCATTATATTTATTTGCTTGTAAAGATTTTTCAATCAAATCTTGAATTTCTTCTATTTTAATTTTTTCTGTATAGTTTTTCTTGATTCTATCTAAAACATCATGAAAAACTTTTTGCATATCTTTCTCACTATACTTTGGAGCCTCTTCGTCATTTTCGTTTATTTCAATAATTCCGTCGAAAGCTTTCTTAATAGCAAGAGCAATTTTAGTTTCATTAAAATCTACCTTCTTGCCATTTCTCTTTATAACTGTTAATTCATCTAATGAAACTTCTTTTTCCTTTACCATCTCAAACTCTCCTTCTACCTTCTCCTAATTCCATTCTACCATAGCGTTATAAAAAGTAAATAAGAAAAAAATATTTTTTTCAAAAATTCAATTTTTGAAAAAATGTCATTATTCCATTTTCGCCCTTTTTTACTTGGTTTTAAAGATAATAAACAGTGTGTTTTTTAGTTGATCTTTCCGCATAAGTATGGGCTTTTTCCACTTTTTTTCATCTCTTTACATTTTTTTACTTTTTTGTCAAAAATCAAGTTTTTGAAAAATTGTCATTTTTTCATTTTTTCGATTTTCAAGTTTTTTCAAAAAATAAAAAACTTGAAAAGTCAAGTTTTTTATCATATTTTTTTTAAAAATTTTATTATTTATTACTTTAATATATTTTTTAATATAACTGTCTTAGTACGAGACATTTCTTTTAAGGTTGTCATAACTCCTTCATTACCTATTCCAGAGTATTTCCAACCACCAAAAGGCATTTCAAACGATCTAAAGAATGATGCCCCATTAATAATAGCTCCTCCACATTCTAATTGATTAGCTATCTTAATAGCGTTATTAACATTTTTAGATATTATACAACCACATAGTCCAAATGATGATTGATTAGCTATCTTAATAGCTTCGTTAATATCATCAAATCCAATAATTGAAACTACTGGTCCAAATATTTCCATGTCTTTAGCTACATCCATATTCTTAGTTACACCATCTAGTATAGTTGGATCATAGAAAGCACCTTCTCTTTTACCACCTAATACTATAGTAGCGCCTTCAGAAACAGTTTTATTTACCTGTTCTTCTACTCTCTTAGCAGCATCAACTGAAACTAAGCATCCTAGTTGAACAGTTGGATCACTTGGCATTCCTCTTTTAATTTTAGATATTCTCTCTTTTAACTTCTTAATATATTCCTTCTTAACAGAATTATGAATTAAGAATCTTTTAGAAGCACAACATACTTGACCAGTATTATAGAATCTGCCCCAAATAGTTTCTTCTACAGCTAAATCCACATCTCCATCTCTATCAAGAATAAACGCATCGTTTCCGCCTAATTCAAGCATTACATGCGTTAAATTAGCACTACAAGTCTTCATAGTTTCCATACCAGACTTAGTTGCTCCAGTTAAACTTACAAGAGCAACACCAGGATTAGCAGCTAAAGCTTGAGCCGCATCACCTGCAGTACCATTAATAACACCAATTGCTCCAGGTGTAACACCAGCTTCTAATAATAACTCTGCATATTTATTTAATGTTAATGGATTATGAGGAGAGGGTTTCATAATTACAGAATTACCCATCAACAATGCTGGTGGTATTTTTTGACAGAACAAGTCACTTGGGAAATTAAATGGTATTATAGCCACTACTACTCCCAATGGTTCTTGTACCGTATATTGTAATGTAGCTTCCTGTCCAGCTTCTTGTCCGGCAGGAATCATATTTCCATACATGTGTTTAGCTTTTTCACAAAACGCTGGAATACCAATAGAAACATTAGCAATTTCCCCATAAGCCTCAGTAATAGTTTTACCAGTTTCATCACTTAACAATTTGGCTAATTCATCTTTATTCTTTTCTACCAACTCTACAAATTTCATTAGTATACTAGCTCTTTCGTGGATAGGTTTTTTTACCCATATCTTTTGAGCTTTTTTAGCAGCTTGAACAGCCATATCACAATCTTTTTTAGTACTTTCAGGTACTGTATCAATTAGTGCTCCAGTAGCAGGATTAGTAATTCTAATTAATCCTCCATCAGAAGCATCTGTCCAATCACTTCCTATTAAATTTTTAGCCATCTAATCACCTACTTTGAAAATCCTGTAAATGATAATGATAATCCACAAATTGTAGCTCCAGAATGGTTAGCTTGACCATATTCTCCAAATGTAAATGCTACGATAAATGGTACATTACCACAAGCATTTTTAATAGCAACAAAGTCTTCGTCAACTCTATCACCAATGTGTAATTTTCTTCCTCCACAATGTACTAAGAATAATGCTGCAGGATCAAATCCGTTTTTAACTTCCTTAATTGTTTGAGCAGCGCCATTAATTAATCCATCTACATCATTCTTTAACTGAATAATAGCAGTTTTAGGAGCAACTTTAGCACCAACATTAAATGAATAGTCTGGATTACCAATCATTGGGTGACGAACTGCTGTTAAATCTCCTTGTATTGTCTTAACACCTAATGCACAAGGTATAGAAGCAACAAGCAAGTTTTGTCCCATCAGATCATCAGCATTTAAACCATTCCATTCAGCAAATTTCTTTAATGCTGGAACATGATCTATTTCACAAATCTTTCTATCATTTTCAACTTTAGTAACAATTCCAACTTTGTCAGTTTCTTCATAAGCACCAGTAAAGACATTCTTTATATCTTTAGTAGTATAGAAGAAAGCAACTACACAACCATCAGCAAAGCTTTTATTTTCGCAGAATAGTTTCCAATCACCAGCAACCGCATCATCTGCAGCACTTCCGCCAAACATTGGGACTTCTCCAATTACATCTTGAATTCCCTTCAAATAGTATTCTTCTTCAGCAGGAGATGCAAACATAGCGAATGCTACAGGAGCAAATTTTTTGCCAGCGTCAGCCATTGCTTCTTTAGCTATCTTCTTACCTGTCTCTCTAGGGTCATTACCTCTAGGAGCACCAGCAACACCTACCATCAATTCATTGTCTTCAAATAACATCATACCAGCGAATCCATTTTCTGAAGAAATAATACCTTCAGGTGTCATAATAGCCCCAGATGAAGTACAACCAACTACCTTAATATCCTTATTAACAGATTTAATTCCTTTAATAACTTCATCTTGGTCATACTTAATTGAAGTAAATAGCAAGCCTAATTTAGGTTTTTTAATTCCTTTCATAGCGTTTTTCGCAGTTTCTACACCTGCTTCATAACTATTAGCAAGTATACTAGAACCAACCATTGCTTTCATAAACATCCTCCTTATTCTCAGCAATTATTGAACTATTCACTAGTCCTCTATTATAATTATACCCTCACCATATAATAATCGCAATAAAAAAACACTAGGTTAACTAGTGGTTGATACATATATAACTCCAAAAAAGAGCCCAAAAAAAAGAGAATATAAATCATTCTCTTCATTTGACCAAATCACCTGTGTCAAACACAAGTGATTTGACCGATCATTTTTGCATTTATAGTTTAACAATAAACTTCCGCATAGCAAGACGAATATGACATACTGTTTGATAGTTATTCATTAACAATCGACGACATCACTCATCTATATTCATATATTTATTACATAGACGTTTAACTATACTGTTGTATAAGAGTTCTCCAATTCATCGCTAATATTCTTATTATACGAGCTCCCACGATATAGTTTGTTGTATCTCTTTCAAGGGGATCAACCATCGAATTCAATACTCAACGCTTGGATTGCTTGACCAATTTCGAAACAAGTTTAAGACTCCGCAATTATTAAACGCAGTCAGATTAATCCAGTTATTACACTTGCCTTATATTCCCAGATTATAAAGTTCTATCATCTAATAAAATTCAGAAACTTACATAATAATTCCTATAAGATAGTTATAATAAAATTCTTAAAATGATCTTTAAATGCATAACGTATACGTGGTTAATTCACAAATAACTAACCAAGCTAATACGAAAGCCATCCATCATTTTCACTATCATATTACCACCCCATATAAGGTAAATAGAAAATGCTAACTATTGGTAAAATAATAATGGTAATTTAGCACCTTGATTTCTCAAGAAATAAACAGTCGGTGATGAATAATAAAAACCGACCAATTATCCACTTCGGACAACCAGAATGCGCCGTAGTGACTCATTCTCTTCAGACATATTGCGGTATGCTGGAATGTAACTTGGGGGCTTAGTAAACAATTACTAATATACAAATACGCTTTGCGAACGTACATGTTACAAGCTACGGAATATCAAACTTGTTACACTGCAAATATAACTCATTTTTCAATCCCTTGAATTCGGCTTCAGCTAAGTTTGCATTCTTAACCTACACCTATATCACCATAAAATGCAATTTCACAATTGGAATAATATTTCAATTATCTCTCACTTTATCTCAAGTTTATGCCCTATATACATCTTATGACAATAATGAAGTCATCCTCTGTATACCTCCTTACTATAATAAGTATATACTTATTACAAGATTTAGTCAATGAAAAATATACCTATAATTGATAATTATTCAACATTGTGTTAATATATCGAAAGTCAGTCAAACAGGGGGATTATTATGGATGCAAAGACATGGGATATTAAACTTTTAAAGAACAAACTTGAACAATATAAAGGATGTTAAAAAGGGCAAAAGATAAAGATGATATATTGAATTGTTTAGCTTCATATAATATCTCACCAGGAAAGAATCTTGCTGCTTTCTATGCACAATATTTAAATGTAAAAGGAATTAGTAAAAAACTACACTAATTCCTTTATTTTTTCTAAATATTCATCCAAAGTAGCAAAAATATCATCGCTAGTTTTACAACTCATTATTTTATTCTTCATTTCCTTTGAATTAGGCATTCCCTTCAAATACCAAAGAATATGACTTCGTATCTCTAACAATGCCACTTTTTCGTTTTTATCTTTACACAACAACTGGTAATGCCTTTTCATCATTAAAACTTTTTCTTCAAAAGAAACATTCTCTGGTTCTTTACCACCTTCAAGATAATCAACACACTGTTTAATTAGCCAGGGATTACCTAAAACCCCACGACCAATCATAACAGCATCACAACCAGTTTGAATTAACATTTCCTTAGCCAAATAACAACTGGTTACATCCCCGTTACCAATAACAGGTATGTTTACACTTTGTTTTACTTTTTTAATTATATCCCAATCAGCTTTTCCACTATACCCTTGATCTCTAGTTCTTCCATGAACAGTAATAGCTGCAGCACCTGCTTCTTCACAAACCTTTGCTACTTCAACAGCATTAATATGCTTACTATCCCAACCACATCTAATCTTTACAGTCACTGGAACACTAACACTATTAACAACTGCGCTAACTATATCCTTAATCTTATCGGGATTCTTTAACAAGGCACTTCCAGCTTGAGCTCTAATAGCAACCTTAGGGACAGGACAACCCATATTAATGTCAATAATATCAGGATGCATTCTTTCTTCTATCTCTTTAGCTGCTTTAACAAACGATTCTTTATCACTTCCAAATATCTGTTGAGCAATAGGTCTTTCAAAATCATCCATTTTTAACAAATCAAATGTTTTTTCATTACCATACATTATAGCCTTATCAGAAACCATTTCCGCATATATTAATCCTGCTCCCATCTCCTTAATAATCTTACGAAAAGATGTATTTGAAATACCAGCCATAGGAGCCAAAACAACTTGATTTTTAATAACAACATTACCAATTTTAAATTCCATAAGCATCCCTCAAAACAACATTAGTATTATATATCATATACTATCATAAGTAAAATGAGTTTAAAAACGCTATAATTAGCACTCCATATTGACAAGTGCTAATTATAGTGATATTATACATATAGAAAGAAGGAATTAATATGTTAAATTTAATGCCAAGAGGTTTTTATCTAGACGATATATTTGATGACATAAATAAAGAAAGTAATCGTTCGTTAAGCCAGATGAAATGTGATATCTATGAAGATGAAAAGGAATATCATATAGAACTAGATATTCCAGGTTATAAAAAAAGTGAAATTAAAATTGAAAGTAATGATGGATTGTTAACTATTACTGCTGAAAAGCACGTTGAAAACAAAGAGGAAGACAAAAAGAAAAAATATCTTAGGAAAGAACGTTTTTATGGTAAAGTATCAAGAAGCTTCAGTTTTACAGATATAGATGAAGATAGAATAGATGCTAAATTCGAAGATGGTACTTTATTATTAACAGTTCCAAAAAAGAATAAAGAAGAAACAAAGAAAATAATTTCTATCAATTAAAAATAGCTATTAAATAGCTATTTTTTTCTTCTTTTAACTTCTTTTTCTACAATTATAAACTTATAGAATAAAGCTGCCAAAACTCCACCAATAAGTGGACCAACTATGAATACCCATAACTGATTTCTAGCTAGAGTACCAGCAGCATTAGTAAGTATTGCAGGTCCAATACTTCTTGCTGGGTTAACACTAGTTCCAGTAAATGGTAATCCAAGAATATGAACAACTGTTAAAGCTAAGCCTATAATTAAACCAGCACCTTTATTTTCTGAATCAGCTGATACTGTAAGAACAACTAATACGAAAACAAAAGTTAAGATAGCTTCTAGTACTAATGCAACAGGTAAAGTTACAACAGAAGCACCTAATGCAGAAGCTGTATCAAATCCATTTGCTCCTAAAGATTCATAAGAGCCCATAAAGAAACCTAATAAAGCAGCACCTGCAACTGATCCTAAAACTTGTCCTACGATGTAATAAATACATTCGAATACACTAATTCTACCATCAATTAGCATAGCAACTGAAACAGCTGGGTTAACATGTGCACCAGACACTTTACCAATAGTATATGCTAATGCCATTAAAATCAAACCAAAAGCTAATGCAATTAACAACATATTAAACGCTAAACCAATAGCAGATCCTCCAAAAGCACTTGCAACATACTTATTAGCTGCAACAGCAGTTCCACATCCGAATAATACTAATAACATAGTACCTACAACTTCAGATATAAACTTCTTTATCATAATTATCCTCCTTTTCTGTATTATACTGTTTTTTATCCAAAAAATAAAGACATTTCTGTCTTTATTCATCTAAATTACTAGGCAAATGATTCTTTATAACATAATTAACAAGTATTTCTTTATCGTTTTTTACTTTTCCGTCTAACACCGCTCTATAAACGGCTTCTAAAGTATTACCTACTTTATCTTGAGTAATACCTAAATTAATTAAATCTTTACCACTTATTTTTAATGAGCTCTTCTTAATTACTTCATTTCTTCTAATTAAAGATCTAATTCTTTCAAAATCATCACTAAGACGATCATTATCACTCATATAATCTGGGTTCTTAGCCATTACATTTGCATATTTTAATTTAAATAATTTTTCTAACTCTTCACTATTAAAGTTAGATAAAAATCTTTTTAAATCTACTTCCTTTAATGGGAAATCTCTATTATGATATTCAACCAACTTTGTAACTACTTGAATTTGTTTTTTACTATATTTCAACCTGTTCATTATGTCTCTGGCCATAGTTGCACCCTTAATAGCATGATTAGGGAACCAACCTACTCCATCAGCATCTTGTTCATAAGTTAAAGGTTTAGCTATATCATGAAATAGTGCAGCTAATCGTAATTCTAAATCACTTTCACATGATTTTAAACAAATTAAAGTATGTTCCCATGCATCATAAATATGGAAAGGACTATTTTGTTCAAAATTCTCCATCAATGTTAATTCTGGTAAAAATACCAAAAAAATATCAAAATATTTTTTTAGATAAAATGAAATTCTATCTAATACCATTATTTTAGAAAATTCATCTCTTATTCTCTCTACTGGTACTTGCTTTAACAACTCTTTATTATCAAACATATACTCAGCCGTTTGAGCATCAATTTTCATTTTATATTCGCCAGCTAATCTTATCGCTCTAAGAATTTTTAATGGATCTTTTATAAAGTTTTCATCTTCATTACCATTTAAACGTATAACTGAACTCTTTATATCAACTAATCCCGAAGAATAATCTAATAAACCATCATCATCTGAATATGCTAATGCATTCATAGTAAAATCTTTGGTTAATAAATAACTTTCAATATTATTCTCTTTCGTACCATATTTAATTATTTCCATAGGAAACTTGGAATTAGGTACTACTAAAGTCTTCTTTTCATCTCCAATTATATATGGATTATATATTTTTAACTTTTTTTGTACATCTTCTAAAGTGGCGTTAGTAGCAATAGTATACCTTTTTGGTTTTTGATCAAGTACTAAATTTCTAACGGTTCCACCAACAAGATATCCATCATAGTTATTATCATATAATATTAAAAGTATCTCATTAACTGGTTTAGGAATAACTATGTTCATATTACTAACACCTCCTACTCTATCATTTCTATTATAACCTATTTTCTACAAAATTGTATATCTTTTCATAACTTAAAATGTAAAAGAGAAAATATTAATTATTTTCTCTTATTACCTCAAATATTACATCACAAGTTTTATTAAAACTAGTATAATCAAACTTCTTATACGATTCAAACCATTCACATTCTTTTGTTACTATATTTTTAAATCTTTTACTTACTATATCCTTATCACCAAATATATACATATAACAAATAACATCATAATAGTACGAATCATTAGTGTTTAATACACTTCTATATTCTTCCTTAGTTCCTTCTTCAAGTAACTTTTTAAATCCTTCCATATTATGGAATAGTTTATCACCATAAACATTTCTCTTTGGCATATACTTAGCTAATATCATCATTCCTATTACGCTAACAATACCAAGTAAATATGCTATTTCATAAACACTATTAGTACCAAATATAAATGCAAATATTAATATAAAAAATAAAATCGCTAATAAAACAGGAACAAGATATGCCTTTAACTTTGTTAAATCTATATAACCAATAAACTTATAAATAATATAAAAACTAATTATTTCTATTAATAAAGCAAGTATAAAAAATAAAGGATTATTAATAGTTATAAATGGATTAATTGTTACTAAAACTAAACTAGTTATTGCCATACCCATTATCAAATGCTTTTTAGTTCCCGTATCCTTTTCAAAATACTCAAACCTTTTATCACTCATATTTTCATTAGCTAATATCCTATCTACAGTTCTTATAACTTTAACATCTTTAACGCTAACTTCATCATTATATTCTTTTTTCTTTCTATTTAATGCTTCTTCAAAAGTTCCTACAAAACTCTTAATAAAAATAGCATCAAATAATAATCCTTCACTATATGAATGTCCAGAATAATTCTTTAGTCTAACAAGCTTCAAATCATCCCTTGTTTCAACAATTTTCATAAATCCCTTACTGCATAGTGAAAATATTAAACTTATTACATCAGATCTAGTTATTTTTTCATTGTATAGCCTTGCAACATCTAAAAGCGTTAATTGCCTAGCAGGATTCATTCTCTTTTCAATATCTTCACTTCTATCTTTACCATAATAGTACCAAAGAGTAAAACTAAATATTAAACATAAGACAGGAAATACAAAAGATATTATTGTTAAAACACTATAATTACTCTTTATATTTCTTTTAACTTGAAAAGAAACTACATCATTTGCTTTAACATTATTAACTTTTAAAGAAGCAATATTATCAGTTATATAATCACTATAATCTTCCGTTTCTTTACCATTCACAAACATTTTTAAATCTTCAATTTTATAATCTTCTTCGAACTTAACTTGAACATTTAAATATTTAATATCTTTATTAATTCCTTCTAATATATCAAAATACTCATAACCGTCATTTTGTTTATAACTTATATCATATTCAGAATTAACTACTACTCTATCTTGATTATCAAGTGACTCTAGAACTATTTCTGTATTTTTATCTTTATACATAGTATTACTACTAATACCATTTAAATTCACGTGATACCCATAAATATTACCAGGTATTTTACCACTACTAGGAACTTTTAATATTAATTCTTTATCCTCATTTTCTATAACTATTTGCTTTTTAATATGATTTTCTTCATCAATAGCTATCGTTACTTTAACACCATCAATAGCCATTACCGTTGTTAAAGAAGTAAAAAATAATATTAAACTAATTAATACTTTTTTCATCAGGGTCACCTTCTTACTCTATAATTATATCATAATTACAATAAAAAAAATGGTAAAATACCATTTTTATTCATCCGCTAAATTATCAAAGTATCCTTGAATAAATACTACTGGGGTTCCTTTGTCTCCACTACCACTAGTTAAATCACATAAAGAACCTATTAAATCTGTTAATCTCCTTGGTGTTGTACCTTGTGTAATCATTTGACCTTTCAAATCTTTAGCTTTATTTCTAATTTCTTCTTGAATAGCTTTTTTAAGTTCATCTCCATGTAAATCTGGGAACTTATTATCAGAAACGAATTTTAATTTTATTTCATTAGGTGTTCCTTCTAATCCACTTGTATAAGCTGGACTTACTACCGGATCTGCCAATTCCCATATCTTACCAACAGGATCTTTAAAAGCTCCATCTCCATAAACCATTACTTCAATATTCTTTCCTGTTGCTTCTTTTAATCTTCTTTGAATACCTTCAACTAATTTTTGACCAGTTCTAGGAAATAATTTTAATCTTTCTTCTGTTGATTTGTTAGAACCTAACATACCATATTTTTCATTATATCCAGAGCCATCAATTGGAGCATTCATAATTTCATATAATCCATAAACTTTTGCTCCTTTATTCTCTAAAGCTTTCTTAGTTTTATATCTTGTATGTATATCACAACTTAATACGTTATTAGTATATTTTAATATATCAGTAGCTCTGTTAGATAAAACAAATACAGCTTCACAACCTTCTTTTTCTATTAATTCTTTATAGAATTTAATCATATTAATTCCTGTAAAAGGATGTAACCAATCACCAAAAGTTTCCATATATTGTTCTTCTGTAATAACACTACCCAAATCATATTCACTATTATCTAATTTTTCTTCATCTAAAATTCCATTACCAACTTCATCAGCAGGGAAGGATAATAATACATATAATTTTTTAGTACTTCTAGCTATTGCTTTAAGTATTACAGAGAATCTATTCCTACTCAAAATTGGGAATACTATTCCTAATTCATTCGGATTATTAAACTTATTTCTAATATCCTGTGATACTTGATCTACTGTAACATAGTTACCTTCACTTATTCCAACTACTGCTTCTGTAATAGCTATAACATCTCTATCATGAAATTCAAAGCCATCATTCTTTTGAGCAGCTAGAACTGAATCTACTACAATACTCTCTAAATCATCATTCTCCTTTATAATTGGTGTTCTAATACCTCTAACAACCGTTCCTAAATCTCTCAAAATTTACCACTCCTATACTAAAATTATATCATTATATATTTCATCCACATATAATTATTTAACTTTGTTGACACAAAAAAAATATTAAGAATTATATCTTAATATTTATTTTATTTTTTCTATTCTTTATATTTAAAAAAGCATCGAACAAAGTACATAGTGCTATAGAAATAAGAATTCCCCCTATAATATCTGTTAACCAATGTACTCCAGATATCAATCGTGTTAATACTATTAAAACCATTAGTATAATTGTAAATATATTAAATACATTAGCAAATTTTTCATTTTTAAATACATTTTTACTTACTAAAAAACTACTCATACATACACAAATAGATAATATAGTATGTGACGAAGGATACGAAGCTTCTAGACCTTCATTTAATATAACTGGTCGATAATTAATCTCTACAAATTCAAATATTACATAAACAGTTGCTACTAATATATAAAACATACCTAACAATAAAATACTTCTATCTACTTTGAACAAACCTTTTCTTTCTATTAATTGTTTAATACCAATTACAGCATATAAAACTACGATAAGTAATGATATATAACCAAGTATTTCACTAATTTTATAGAATGTAGCATTATAGTCCAAAATGTTCCTAAAAGAATTATTAATAGTAGCTAATCCTACTACGCTTCCATTTGGACCTATATTATGAACATCTACCAATTTAACCACTACTGTAAATACTATAAATAGTAAAAATAAGATAGCACTCAAGGCAAAATTTTTTTTATTGTTTGACATTATTAATTACGACCTTCCTGTTTCATCTTTTTATTAATAAATCCAATCGCCCATTTAGAATTAATTCTATAAAGTAATCTTAAAAACTTAGAATCACTTCCTAAAAACAATTTAAACTTATTTTTTTCCATTCCTTTAATTATTTCACTAGCAGCTTTACCAGGTTCTAACATTTTATAATTACTACTACTGCTATTTTTATCTACTGTTAAACCAGAATTTGTCATAATATTAGTATTTATTGCTCCAGGGAAGACTACCATAACGTGGACATTAGTATTAGCCAATTCTGCATACAATCCTTCTGAAAAGATCTTCAAAGCCGCTTTAGATGCCCCATATATAGTTTGTCCTGGAAATGGGAAAAATCCTCCCATACTACTAACATTAACTACATATTGCTCAAATTTATCTTTAGTTAAATCTTCCATAAAATATCTAATCAAATTTAATGGACCAAAAAAATTAACATTCATTACTCGATTAATAGTATTATCATCTAAATCAGCAACCTTAACAAACGGTTGAATTATACCAGCATTATTAATAATTATATCTACATCTGAATAATCCTTTATATAATCAGATCTAAAATTTTTAATAGATTCCTGATTAGACATATCAACAACATATGTTTTAAGTCTACTACTATTAATTTCTTCCTTTAATTTTATTAAATTATCAGCACTTATATCAACAGCAGCAACTCTACATCCTTTATCTAATAATTGCTTAGTCAATTCTTTACCTAAACCAGAAGCAGCACCTGTCACTATAACATTTTTTCTTCTAAGCTCCATTTTATATCACCAATATAATTGTAACATATAATAATTATTATTATCTACAAAAAAAGAACAATTAATTTTTAGTAAATGTTCTTCCTTTTCCTTTATCTATATCACTATTTAATCTGCACTATAAATATGTTTAGGATCATTAGCTGCACATATATTTCTTATATATTCTGCTTTCCTGCATTCTCTACGGATTCTAAATATAGATATCCAACCAAGTTTTGTTTCTTGTCTTTTTATTCCTTTGCAACCAGTTAAGCTAATTGCTACAACCACAACCACCAATAAACCAAATATTCTTTTCATTTTTTACCTACTTCACTTAATTAAAAATTATAATATCACATTCTTTTTCTACACAAATAAAATTTTATAAAAAAACAACAGACTAAAGTCCATTGCTTCTAATTCAAATACCATAACTTTTCATTATTTTTTCTTACTTCTTTGATTATTCCCCCACCAAGGCATACCTCTCCATTATATAGAACGCAAGCTTGACCAGGAGTTACTCTTTTAACCCCTTGTGGATATTTAACTAATATTTCATTATTATCCAAGTATTCTAATTCAACATCTACATCTTTTTGTCTATATCTAAATTTTGCTGTACATTTAGTAACCTTAGCATCACCTAAATAATTAAATTCATTTATTACACAAGAATCAGATACTAAATATTCATTATCTTCACCAATACATATATAAAGAACATTTTTCTTCAAGTCTTTTCCAACTACAAACATTCTTTTTTCTGTACCACCAATATCCAATCCCCTTCTTTGACCGATAGTATAATACATCAATCCAATGTGCTGTCCAACTACTTCATTCGTTTCTATATTTACTATATCTCCAGGTTTATTAGGCAAATAATTTTTTAAAAAGTTAGTTAAATTTCTTTCACCTATAAAACATATACCAGTAGAATCTTTTTTCTTAGCAGTAATTAAATTATACTCTTCTGCTATTTTTCTAACGTCTGATTTAACCAAATCACCTATTGGAAATAAAACATTTTTTAATTGTTCCTTAGTAACTTGTGACAAGAAATAAGTCTGATCTTTATTATCATCAACAGCTCTTAACAACTTCCCATCTTTTATGCGTGCATAATGCCCTGTAGCAATATAATCTGCTCCTAATTTTTCGGCTTCCTTAACAAACATATCAAATTTAATATATTTATTACACATGATATCTGGATTAGGAGTTCTTCCTTTTTCTAATTCATCTAAAAAATACTTAAAAACATAATCATAGTATTCTTTTACAAAATCTTTACGATGAAGAGGAATACCTAATTGATCACAAACTTTTTTTGCATCATTATAATCTTCTTCCTGTGGACAAATACCAGTTTCTCCTACTGGAGCATCAAACTCTCCATTAGCAAAAGAATCCCAATTTCTCATGAATAGTCCTATTACATCATATCCCTGCTTCTTTAACAAAATAGCAGCTACTGAAGAATCGACTCCTCCACTCATTCCAATTACAACCTTTTTCACAAAATTCACCTCCTTGATTATATCACAATCTTTTAATCATTTAACACTAAGTCATATGCCCCTTGAACATTCTCTTCCTTTGTTATCTCTCTTTTTATACATTTAGCTAAGCTACTTTCTACTCTAACACCTAACACGTTATCAACAGATTCTCTAATCAGTTCTAAACCAGCCTTTATTATAAACAATGCTAATATTACCCCTACATAAGCTTCTAAACTAATTTTAAATAACATATAGATAATTGCTGAAGCTAAAACAGATATAGAAAGTATAGCATCATTAAATGCATCAGAACCACTTGCTACTAAGGAATCAGAATTAACTTCTTTTCCTTTCTTTTTAACATATAATCCTAATACAAATTTAACAATAATACCAGCAATTAAGATTACTAATGTTGTCGTTTTATAATCCGCTACTTCCGGATGAATAATCTTTTTAGCAGATTCTACTAAAGCTGTAATACCAGCATATAAAACGATACCAGAAACGATTAAAGAAGTCATATATTCAATTCTTCCATAAACGTAAGGATGTTTTTTATCTGGGGCTTTACCAGCTAATTTAGTACCTACAATGGTTATAATACTAGATAAAGCATCACTAATATTGTTCACTGCATCAGATATTATAACTATAGAATTAACTAAAACTCCAACAAAAGCTTTAAATCCGGCCAATATTATATTGGAAAAAATACTAATTATACTAGTTTTAACAACTATTATGTCTCTATTATTACTCATACTTATTCCTCGCCTACTAATTATATCATGAACACTAAATTCTTAAAAATACACATAATATAAACAAAATAGAAAGTATATTAACTTTCTAAATTTTATTATCGTTTATCATTTCTTCTAAGGCTTTTTTCCAAACATTTAATATTGCTGCATATTTAAGAGTTTCTTTTTCTTCAACATTTTTATTTTTTAAGTATTCATTTACTAATTTCTTTAAATATGGTTCGAATTCTTCATAAATCGAAGTATCAATACTTAAGCCATTTCCATAACCCATATATAAATATTTATATTTCCCTTTATAGTTTTCTTGGTTCCCATGTTCCCAAGCATCACGCCATTTAGGGAATTGTTTTGAAGCATCGTCTAACGAAATATATTCATCTTCTTTAATATCCCTATTATGATACATCCAGCCATCAATTCTGTATGTTACTAACCCACTTCCCTGTTTAACAACAAAAGTTGAACCATCTTCATCGCCCATTCTACCAGGATTAGTAATAAACAACACGTCATCTTCATTTAGCTTTAAAAAATCAGATTTTAATATTTTATTTTCGATAATAGTAGCCATATAATTATTCTCCTTCTAAACAAACTTATTATAACACGTTAACAGTTATTTAACGCATAAGCATCATTACAATTCACATAAAAATAGTCTAGTTTTTTCGCGCAAAAAACTAAACTTCTCTAGAATTTATGTAATAAATAGTATGATTAAGTATTAGAACAAATTATCTTTTTCTTTCTTGTTTTAGATAAGTATCTAAAATTTCTCTTCTTGCCTTAACTAACATACTCGCATCAAAAAAGACCCCCTTTCTACAAAGAAGATCCTTTAAACTTCCAGTATTTTTAAACGAAAATAAAAAGTTACGATACATTGTACCGTAACCTGTTTTCAAATGGAGCGTGTTGTAAACAGCTTACGACCCAAAGTTCTTCTTGTGATTCCATTATATATTACCAATTATAAATAATCAATATTTATATTAATCTTTATAATCGATTTTAGGCATTTCTAAATCTTTTTTCAATTTATCAATTATTTCATCACTCCAGAATCTAATTACATTTAATTCTGTTAAATATTGTATTGTAAGCATTTGTCTTGAGGGAGAGTACATTAATGTATCTGGTACAAATTCAGTTATTGAAACATTCTGAATTTGATTATTTGCCAATATAATACTTAATTTATTATCATTTGATTCTTGACTTTCAAAGTTCTCAAGCAACTTTTCATTATGATGCGATAATAGACTTTTTAGAGAATTATAAACGTGCTTATCTACCATTGAAGTTGCATAATAATAAGATACTTTGCCATCATAAGGATTCAAATAAATGTGATTAAACCAGTCAATATCAACGATACATCCATGAATTCGTCCATCTCCACCTATGCTTCTAATACTTTTGGAAATATCTTTTAATGTATCATTGTAGTTTTGCATTGCTTTATTAATTGCTAAAGATAGTAAATCCATTGTTTCATAATAATAATCAATATTTTGATTCTTTAAAACTCTCACGGATCCACCATTTAGTAGATATAATTTCTCATCAGGATTTTGATAAAAGAAGCAATAAATTCCATTCTTTTTCAGCATAAGCAATTTTCCTTCTGATTTATTAAAATCCATTCTAATTCCAATACCTCTATTAAACACGAAGTAGTCATCTCTACTTATTTCATATATTCCGTTACCTAAGTATTGAAAATAATCAAAATTCTTTGATATTTCAAAATATTTTAGTCCTATATTAGTTCTATAATATCCAATTTGATTATCTGAATAAATTGTCATATTATCATCATTTATAAAGGAATTTTGGTGTGTATGACCATTAACATAAATCCATTTTTTAACATAATCACTAGAATTCCAATTTTCTTTTTGAGTATGTGTGAAAACTATTAGTTTTGTTTTATTAAGAGAATCTTTAATATGTTCATATATTTTGTTAAATTTTTCTGATTGTATTTTATCTAATTCTAGCGAATTAATAGTGTTTCTATATAAACCGCAATTAGCATTATATTTACTATTTAAGCCACTAAATCCTAGTCCACCTAATATTATCAATCTACTTCTGTTACTCAATTCTCTTAAGTGTTCTTCTGTAGAATTTAGTATTTCTTCTTCACTTAAAATTTTCATTCCTTCTTCATGAAAAAACAGTAATTCATTTTGCAAAAAGATTACATCTTCTAATTCACCAAAAAAATCTCTATATTTTTGAATAATATCATCTAATCCACAACTTGATATTTCATTATTTAAGTTCCAAATTTCGTGATTACCAAGGATTGTTATGATATTGCCTTTCCATTTTTTCCTTAATAGTTTAAAAAACAACTTTGTTAAATCAAAACTAGAAGAAGTATCTCCACCTATAAGAAGACAATCATAGGATTCAGTATTCATAGTCATATTATCTATCATTGTTTTGATGAATTGAAATATTTCCATATAAGAAGCATGGTCAGGAAATCTTTTTGCAATTTTATGATATAAATGTAAATCGCTAACATAATAAATCCTTCTATTATTACCAGAAGAATCAGGTATAGTTAGTCCATAATTATTTATTGGCTCTTCTTCGAGTTCATCATTAACGTACGGAATATCTAAATGGTTCTTATTGTTTAAAATATATTTTTCATATGATGAAGAATCATATAATCCATTTTGAATTAATACATCGCTATTTATGAAAGCATTAGCATAATCTATTTTACTTATATCTATTCCTTTGAAATCAAAATCAAATAAATCTGCTTCTGAAAGATCATCATCAACATATTTTATAAACTCTTCAAAAGAGTCGAATTCTTTGCTTTCAACGTCATCTTTGTATGAAAATGTTTCGTTAACATAAAATTTATTTGATTCTTTATTATATTTTTTTTGACTAAATTTTCTAATTCCACATTTTCTTTCTAAGTGTATTATTTCTTTATCATTTTCAAATTGAATTGGTATAGCCTCCCCAATACTACGAGTTCTAACTAATTTTTCGTTGTCTTTAAATCTTACAGCTGTCTTCAAAGTCTCAATAATCAATTCTTTTGTTTTTAACTTATCCGGAACAATATCTAATATATTACAGTCATTTTTAACAGCCTCTAGATACATTTCGTTTTTAATATATTTTTTAGGGATATACTCAATACATGCTGGATTGTTTTCAAATGCCTTTAAGCAAAGTTCTTTTGTTCTCTTGTTTTCAGCTATATGTCTTAAGTTTTTACCATCAATAGAAATTAATTCCATAGCCATCTTATCATCAACGTATTCACTAGGAAAAAATCTCATACAATCTTCATTTAATTCAATTGCTTTTAAGCAAAATTTCTTTGTTTTAATATTTTTAGGGATAAATCTCATTGCCATAGAATCATGTTCAACTGCTGCAAAGCATAACTCTTCAGTTAAAAAATCTTCTGGCACTTCCTTTAAATTAAAAGGATTAATTTTAACAGCTTCTAAACACATTTCGTAAGTTCTTATTTTTTTTGGAATACTACGAAAACTTACCTTTCTTTCTTTTATCTTATTTAATAATACATCTACTGGCTCTATAAATTCTTTTTTCTTTACTATTAGATCTTGACTCACTTTTACACCTCCAATCAATTCAACAATGCTATTATACCATGAAAAAATCGAGATTTTACTCTCGACTTAATAGTTCGTAATATCTTAATAATTCGATAATTTAAGATCTCTTTTTTATTAAATATTTTTACTTAATTACTATTCTTATTTTGATTATCTGGTTCTGACATTTGATTTTGTTGATTATTGTTTTTGGCCTTTTTTCTTTGTTTATCATTTTGCTCTTGTCCATCTATTTCGGGTGG
This sequence comes from uncultured Mycoplasmatota bacterium, assembly GCA_947305065.1. Taxonomy (GTDB): domain Bacteria; phylum Bacillota_I; class Bacilli_A; order RF39; family UBA660; genus Coprovivens. Next base: position 25,776 of record CAMZCT010000022.1, read on the forward strand.
ATTTTCACCTTGAGTATCTTCATTCATATTTGGATTATTTTTTTTATTTCTATGATCGTTCATTCTTGGTGGTTGATTATTATTCCAATTATTTTGTATAGCAGTAGGTATGTTGTTTTTTGCTGTTATTTTGTTATAAATTATACATCCACTTGTTGCAACAATTGCACCTATTAAAAATCCAATTATAAAAATGATAAATTTTTCTTTTTTAACACTTCCTTCTTTTATATTCTATCATTTATATTATTCCATTTCATTAATTTTATTAATAAAAAAAGAGACTTATTATCTCTTTTTTAGTCTTAATCCACTCTTTTCTTCCATAGCTCTTTTTTGTTCTTCATAATAGGAATTGTAATTTTTTAAAGCTTCTATTAAACCTAATTCATTGATGTTGGAACTATATTTATTATGTTCTTCGTCTTCTGATGCAAATGATTGGCCAGCTGCTACTATATTTCCGTTTACATCAACATTTACTATTCCGTATATGATATTGTTTTTTTCATCTATTCCCAGATCATAATAAAACAAAGGTCCATGAGTTATGCCCAAAACATCAGATAATTCATATTGTTTTTCAGACATACTATTTATTTCTTTTAATCTTTCTTCTGTTATTTTCAATGCTCTACCTTTTGATTCAATTAATTCTTTAGTTCGATGATTACCATCTTCAAAATAACCATAGTCTTCGGCACCAAATTCTTCTTTAAATACTTGAGCATTGGCTTTTCTTTTTTCTAATAGATTTAATCTATTTAGTTCTATATAGTGAAACATATCAAAAGATAATTTTAAATATAAATGGGATACACTTGCTAATTCTCTTAAAGCAGCTAAGACATTTTCATTCATAATAGTACTATTAGTGATTAATAAAATACTTTCTACTTGAATGTTTTCTTTTTTTATTAATTCTACAATTAATCTTATTTGTCTTATGGCTAATAAAGGTTCGCCACCCGTAATTAGTAGTCTTCTTATTTTTTTTACGCCTTTTAGAGTATTAACGATAGTTTCTAGAGACATAAACTTTTTTTCTTCGTCACCTCTTAAGCAATGTTCACACTCTAAATTACACATTCTTGTTACTTCTAGATATAATTCATCTATGTCCATAAAAACCCCTTCTTTTCGAGTTTATATTCTATCAAATAGTGAGTAAATGTCAAAATTTTCTTAAAAAAGATTAGTTTTATTAACAGCTTCAATTTCTCTAGTCCTTTTTTGGTTACTTTGACCCTTACTTTTAATTGCATGCATAACTGCTCCATTCGGGATGTTAATATTTATACTGTTTTTAATACATTTTTGTATCTTGCACATTCCTCCTATTACAGCTATATATACCTAAATATATTTGGTACTAACAAAACATCTACAGCTCAAATTATCGCTAAACTTGGTGATATTAATAGATTTGAAAATATTAAGCAGTTAAATGCTTTTTGTGGGCTTGATCCAACTATAGTTCAATCAGGTAAATCTATTAACTATCATGGTCCAATATCTAAACGTGGTAATAGAAACGCTAGAAAAATATTATTCATTACTTGCTGTAGTATTATAAGATCTTCTGTACTTCATAACGTAGATAACGATTTATTACTTTATTATAGAAAAAAACAAGCTGAGAATAAACATTTCAAAGAATGTATCACAGCTTGTTCTACTAAACTTTTAAGAATTATTTTCGCAATGTGTAAAAATAATTCCTTATATGTGCGAAAATAATATAACATTGTATTTTAAAAAAATCTACTATTGTAGATGTTTTTGTTATGTAATAATACTATTAAAAATACAACTTGACTTTATTTAGATTGTCATATAAAAAGTGAGATTTTACTCTAGACTTACTTAATCATGATATCTTAATCTTCTGATTATCTTATTTTATAGACTGCCACTAAATTATATTCATTTTCGTGGTCATCTTCTATATATAATTCTTTATTATATATAATGACATTTTTCTCTAAACATAATTCTAGAAAACATAAAAATATCCCAATGTCTATTTGATTATAATAAATAACTCTATCTTTAGGCATTATTCCTCTTTTGCCTTCTTTTCGATATCTATATATTTTTAGTTCATTGTCTGATGATTCAACTCTCCACGGTTGTGTATTACATGCACTAGGAGTGAATCTAACTATATTAGCAATATCTAAATAACTATTACCTTCCCATATTTCAGATAATTCTTTTCTTTTACTTTTAAACATATCTTTTCTAAATTTATCAGCTGAATCTATTTTTGCAATTGCTATCATAATAACAAAACTTAATCCATCTAAATTTTTTTCTTCTGGCTTTCCTATTCCAAACCATAGTGTACCTATATTTTTTGATACTAAATAAAGATCTAACTGTTCTCCTAAGTAACCTATATTTTGTAAGTAATTATCTTTCTTTTCTGAATAAAACAATATGCAATATTCTTGTCCTCTTTTACAAGTAGTTGAATCTTTAACAATTTTAATCTTTACTTTAATGTCATCTACAAGTGGTTTAAAATCATTAAACTTATTTTCTATATCTTTTATTTCTTCTTCACTAATTTTTTGACTTCCAATATTTCGAAATAAGTGAAATGACTTTCTCTTGAATATCATCTCATACAAGTTATTATCCATAAAACACCTCTCTAACATTATACCACGTATAATACTGATTAGTAAATTGATGAACTTGCTAATCATTAATTTACTAGT
>CAMZCT010000023.1 GCA_947305065.1 uncultured Mycoplasmatota bacterium
ATAAACAATTCATTTATCAAATTTATTGTCTACCAACACTATTTGACAAAGAACCGATCTTTTTATATTATTGATAATACTTGTTCTAATGTACTTTCTTTATAATTTTCTATATTGAATGTATTATTATTTTCTTGAATTACAGCGTGATATTCATTATCTTCTGTATATACTATCAAACTATTATCATATGTAAATCCATAGTCTAAGAAAAAGCCACTTATATAATCTCCTTCTTTGTAAATATCAAAGAGATTATCTATTTTTAGGTTATAGTAAACTATATCTCTTTTTCTACCTTTAGTTACAATATTTAAACCGATTGCAGAGTCATTATATTTATCTAGTGATTCAGCAATATTTTTATCACTAAGTTTGAAAGAATTTTTTAATGAATCAATAAATACTTTATCGGTTTTTAAGGTATTAAGAAGAGGATATAATTCGTTTAAAGAGAAAGAATATATATAATAGCCTTTTTTATCATCTCGCTTCTTAGATACATCTAATATTTTATAATTGTAAGTAAAACTATCTATTAAGGAATAAATAATATCTTTATATACTTGAGGTTTTGTTTTAGTATCACTATTGATTAAACTATAATATTCTTTGTCGTTATAAATATATAATTTTCCTTCTGGAATGTTGGAATATATATGTATTGTTTTATCATTATCTAGTATTATGTCGATATTCTTTTCTTTATTTTGCTCTTCAGCACTGAAAAAGTTGTTTATATTTTCTTTCTCTGTTTCACTTAAATTGGTTAATATTTTAGCAGGGTTAGTTTTTAAAAATATGTAACCATATAATACCCATCCACCCAGTATTATTACTAGTATTCCTGAGGCTATTATAATCCTTAGTTTCATAAAAGGATCGTTTGTTTTTTTCATATTATCATCTCTATTTCTGCTATCATTATATCACAAATATGATAAAATAATATTTATGAAAGGATTATTTGTATGGATGTATTATTATATAGAATTTGTAGACCTATAATAAGAGTAATAATGATTCTTTTATACCGTCCTAAGTATGTGGGATTAAACAATATACCTAAGGATGGATCATTAGTATTAGCTGGTAATCATACTAATATATTAGATTGTTGGTTATTGATATCTAGTACTAAAAGAACTATTCATTTTTTAGGAAAGGATAGTTTATCTAAGGGGTTTAAAGGGTTGATATTTAGAAATTTGGGATTAATATTTGTTAATAGAAATATACATGATAAACAAGCTTTAAATAACGCTATAGATGTCTTAAATGAAGGGAAAGTAATAGGAATTTTTCCAGAAGGAACTATTAATAAGAGTTCTGATTTAACATTACCTTTTAAAATAGGAAGTGTAAAAATGGCCCATGATACTGGGAGTTATTTGGTACCGTTCGTTATTACTGGAAAATTTAAAATAATTGGTGGTAAAATTAGGGTAGAGTTCTTGAAACCATATAAAGTAGAAGAAGACTTAACCAAAGAAAATGATAAGTTGAAAAACCTTATAGAAGAAAGATTGGTGGCTAATAATGGCAATACTAAATAATAGTTTTTTTAGTTTAATTGGCTTTAAGAAAAGACCAAAAGCTCCTTGGGCAAAATACTACGGAAGAAAAAATCTTATTTTTGAGGTTCCCAATATATCTATATACGAATATATTTATAAAAAGCATTTTGAACATGAAGATCATATTGCTATTGAATATTATGGTAGAAAATATAATTATACGGAATTATTTAATGAGATAGATAAGTGTACAAAAGCTTTAAAAAGTTATGGTATTAGAAAAGGAGACGTTATAACTATTCTTTCTGCTAATATACCAGAAGCATTATTTTTTATTTTTGCTATTAATAGATTAGGTGCTGTAGCTAATATTATTCACCCTTTATCAGCAGAAAATGAGATTAAAGAAGCTTTAAATAGATATTCTAGTGTTTTATTAGTTGCTATGGACATTTGTTATGAAAAGATTAAAAACATAGTTCATGATACAGAAGTAGTTAAAACGATTGTATTATCTGCTAAAGATTCTATGAATTTGTTTTATAAGATTGGTTATAAAGTAACACAAGGAAGAAAAGTTAATAAACCTAAAAAATCTGATTTTTATGTTTATTATAAAGATTTTATTAAGCATGGAGAACATGTGGTTATAAAAAAAGAAGAAAAAGTTAGAAGAGATACTCCTGCTTTAATATTACATAGTGGAGGAACTACTGGTACACCAAAGGGAATAGTATTATCAAATGGTAATGTTAATACTCAAAGTATTCAAGCGACTAAAGCTTTACCTGATTTGGATAGTAATGATGTTATTCTAGGTATAATGCCAATATTTCATGGGTTTGGTTTATCAGTATCAATTATTGATGCTTTTGTAGTTGGGGCAAAAGTAGTACTTATTCCTCAGTTTAATGCTAAGGAGTTTGATAAATTAATAAAGACATTTAAACCTAGTGTTTTAGTTGGTGTTCCGACTTTATTTGAAGCAATGACAAGTAATGCTGGTATGCAAGATGTTGATCTATCTTTCTTAAAATATGTTATTGCTGGTGGTGATACATTAAGTAAACAAAGAGTGGAAAAAATCAATAGTTTTTTGCATGAAAGAGGAACTGAAACTAAATTATTACAAGGTTATGGAATGACTGAAGCAGTAGCTGCTATTTCCCTTGATCGAAAAGATTGCTCTAAACCGGGTTCTGTAGGGGTACCATGGCCAGGAACTTATGTAAAGATAGTTAAACCTGGTACAGAAGAGGAATTACCATGTGGAGAAGATGGAGAAATATGTATATGTGGTTCAACTGTTATGTTAGGTTATTATAATAACGAAAAAGAAACCAATGATGTTTTACATATTCATAGTGATGGAAATGTTTGGATTCATTCAGGCGATGTTGGTTATATGGATGAAGATGGTTTTGTTTTCTATAAACAAAGAATTAAAAGAATGATAGTTACATCAGGATATAATGTTTATCCTTCGCAAATTGAAGAGGTAATAGAGAGTCATGAGGCAGTTTTAGACTGTTCTGTAATTGGAATACCTCATCCATATAAAGTAGAAGTTCCTAAAGCTTATATAGTATTAAAAAAAGGATATTTTGAAACAGAATCTTTAAAAAAGGAAATAATGGATTTGTGTAAGAAAAACCTATCTCATTATGCCATTCCTAAGGAGTTTGAATATCGTAAGAGTTTACCAAAGACTATGGTAGGTAAAGTTGATTTTAAACAATTACAAGAAGAAAATAAGAAGATGAGAGAAAATGAAAAATAAAACTAAGTTAAATGAATGGGGTTATAATTTATTAACTCCATTAATGAGATTGTTATTTAGGTTATGGTATAATCCTAAAATCGTTGGTAAAGAATATATTCCTAAGACAGGACCAATTATTATAGCTGGGAATCATAAGCATCTTTATGATCAGTGTTTGGCTATTATGGCAACTAAAAGAAATATTCATTATATGGCTAAAAAAGAATATTTTGAAGGCAAGTTAGCTTGGTTCTTTAGATTAGTCGGATGTATACCTGTTGATAGGGGAAATGAAGATGATGTATCTAAAGAAATAGCAATGGAAGTGTTAAATAATAAAGGTGCTATAGGAATATTTCCAGAGGGAACAAGAAATAAGACTTATGATAGAGTTTTATTGCCTTTAAAATACGGGGCTGTTTCTATGTCTTATAATACTAGGTCTTATATAATTCCTTGTGCAGTAACAGGGGACTATGTATTTAGAAGTAAAAATTTGATGATAAGATTTGGAGTACCTTTTATGGTAGAAGAACATGATTATCCTAAATATAATGAAATGCTAAGAGAAGATATAGAAAGTTTAATTAGGGAAAATCTTAAAGATACTAATCGTAGTATGGATGAAGAATTACAAAGTAGAAATCAAGATACTAAGAATAAATAGTATCTTTTTTTATTGTTTTATTTGATATATAATATGTATAGTAAGGAGGCCTTGATATGGCTAAAAAAGTATTAGTTAATGTAGAAGATGAAGAAGCTAATAACAATGGTTTATTAATATTATTTTTCATAGTTGTTGCAATATTTATAGGTAGTTTATCATTTATAGCAGGAATCATTTATACTAGTTATTTAGATGGTAAAAAGGATGAAGAGTGTGAAACAGTTAAACCTATTGAGGAGATAATAGATGAAAAAACAATCGAAGATTATTTAGTGAGTGATACTAATATAGTTAAAGAGTTAGATAAAATAGTAAATTTAATTAGTTTTGATGATGAAAAGAATAGTGTAAAATATGTTTATAATTATTTGGAAGATGAGAAGAACTACTATGTTTTATTGGCTTATGGATTTGTAGAAAAGGTTAGTGACAAGACAGTAGTATATACTGATGTAAGTAGAAAGAATGTATATAAAGAATATTCTAAAAATGAAAGTTTTACTTTGGATGATAGTAATTATAATGATTTTAGTAAATATAAGGTGACTATTTCTAAAGATGGTAATGATTTATATTTTAAAAGTTTAGAAAGAATAGAATAATATGAATAAGTTTAGAAGAAATAGTATTCTAATGATTCTATTAATACTGCTAATAATAGTAGTATCCGGTTTTTCTTTATATTCAGCTTATAACGTTAGTAAGAGTAAAAATCATAAAAAAGATAATAATAGTAGTAGTGAGAAGATAGATTATCCAATAGATGAAGAAGAAATAAGTATTCCTGATACAACAAGAGTTTATAAAACATTAGATAAAGGGATAGAAGTAGTTAATTATTTATATACTTCTTTAAATAATAAGGTTACAGATATTTATAAAAATGAAATAAATATTAGTGATGTTGAAGATACATATAAGTTATATAGTGTTTTATTATATTTATATACAGAAAAAAGTTATGATAGTATAACGGAAGAAGATTATAACAGATTGTATGAAGGCTTATATATGGATGAAAAAAAGGAATATTATGGTAGTATAAGATTCGATGATGTTAGAGATTTATATAAGAAAGTGTACAATAAGACTTTAGAAGGTGGATCAGAAATTAATATAGAAGGTTATTGTCCGATATTTAAATTCGATAATAATAATTATTTTTTTGGTACCTATGATTGTCAGAATCAACGAACTAAACTTAGTAATTATAAGTATAAATATGTTATAGGAGAAGAAAGCGCCGATGTTTATGTTTCTTTAGGAGTATTGGAGTACGATTATAATTATAAAATATATAAGTATGATTTGTATAAAGATACTTTCCTTAAGGAAAGTGATACAGATTTATTATTAGATATTAACAGAAGAAATTACGATGAATATAGTAAATATATTGTTCATTTTATAAAGGAAAATGGTGATTTCTATGTTAGTAGTATTAGGAAGGTAATGAATTAAGATGGATGAACATGGAATATATAAAAGTGTAGTTATTTTTTTATTAACTATCTGTGTTATTAGTTTGGCGCTAGGAATATATGCTAATTATAGACTTATAGTAATTAATAGGGAAAATCATCAAGAAAAAGAGAACGATAACAAGGAAGTAGAAATAAAAGATAATATAACAATTGATAAGATAAAGAGAAATCAAACGGTTTTAAAAAATTATACTGGTGATCAATTTACTTTTGTTAAATCTAGAATATATGAAAAAGATATGACTAGTAAAGATTTGGATGAAGAAAAAAAACTAGTAGCGGTTATTTATAGTTTATATAATGAATTTGATAGTTTTGTAGAATTGGATAGTTCTAAATATCCTAATATTACTCCAAATGAAGAGGGTGCTACAAAGATTATTGAAGCAAAAGAAGTTAAAGAATTATATGAAAATGTCTTTAATGGTAAATTAGATGTTAATACGGAATTTCCAGAGGATGTTAAAAATAATTTTTATTATAATAGTGAATACGATATATATGTAGTAAATGCTGGATTTGGTGGAACTTGTGGGGATGGAACGTTAACATATGATTATAAATATACAGAGGATAAAAATAATGTATATGTATATTCATCATTTGCTTATGTTAAAAATTGTCCATATGAAGTTTATAAAGACTTAGAAATGAAAGACAAATATGAAGCAGAAGAATCATTTGAACTAAATAACGATAATTATAAGGATTTTAATAAGTATAAGATTACTTATAAAAAAGATAAAAGCAATTATATTTTTGATTCAATTAAAGTATTAAAATAAAAGGACATTAGTCCTTTTTTGGTGTATAATGGTAAAGAAGCGAGGGATAGTTATGAAGAATATACCTATAACATTATTAACAGGATATTTAGGTAGTGGTAAAACAACATTACTTAATTATATATTAAATAATAAAGAAGGTAAGAAATTTGCTGTTATAGTAAATGATATTGGAGAAGTAAATATTGATGAGAAATTAATTGAAAAGGATGGAATAGTTTCTGGTAAGGAAGAAAGTTTAGTTCCTCTTCAAAATGGTTGTATTTGTTGTACCTTAAGAGGAGATTTAATTGAACAAATAAATGATATTATTGATAAGAAAAAGTTTGATTATATTGTAATAGAAGCTTCTGGAATATGTGAACCTGTACCTATTGCTCAAACTATAGTAGCTATGCAGGATGCATATAGACAATATAAAATGCCAGAATTATGTCATTTAGATTCAATAGTATCTGTAGTTGATGCTAAGAGAATGGCTGATGAGTTTGGCAAAGGGTTGGATTTGTTAAACGACAAGTTAGAAGAGGATGACATAGAAAATCTTGTAATACAACAAATAGAGTTTTGTGATGTAATTATTTTAAATAAGATAGATGAAGTAAGTAAGGAAGAATTGAAGTCTGTTAGAGATGTTATTAAGGCTCTAAATCCTAAGGTTAAAATAATTGAGACAAACTATGCAAAAGTAGATTTGGATGAAATACTAGATACTAAGAATTTTGAATTTGAAAAAGCTGCTACTTCAGCTGGATGGTTTGAAGCTTTAGAAGGTGATCATGATGAAGATGAAGAGGAAGAAGAACATGAACATCATGAGCATCATCATGAACATCATCATCATGAAGAGGGTGAAGTAGAAGAATATGGTATCAGTACTTTTGTATATAAAAGAAGAGAACCAATGGATAGAAAAAAATTCTTTGAATATATTGCTAAACCATGGCCTAAGAAAATAATAAGAGTAAAAGGACTTACTTATTTTAAAGATGATAAAGATATGTCTTATATGTTTGAACAAGCTGGTACATTAAAGAATATTGTTGAAGCTGGACCATGGCTTGCTACAGCAGATGAAAGATTACAAGAAGAGATATTAGAAGCCAATCCAGATATAAAGAAAGACTGGGATCCTTTCTATAAAGATAGAATAATTAAGTTAGTATTTATTGGTAAAGGTATGGATAAAGAAAAAATAATTAAGGAACTAGATGAAATCTAGTTCTTTTTAGTAAAATATTAGTTACCTAATATTGATTTTTATTAAGTTGCAGATAAAGTGAAGAATCTCGGCAAGAACAATAATTTGGTTAAAAAATGATAGTGGCTTTTTTTAAAAAAGTTTTTTTGGTTGATAATAGTTATGTAAAGTTACTATTAATAAGCTTTTTATTATGATATAATTGTCTATGTAGATAGATGATTGATATAGAATATAGTACTTGAATATTTAGATCTAAGTTATGTTTTAAATAAAGGAGTGATAATATGGCAGAAAAACCTGCAAAAAAAGAGCCGTATGAATATTTGGGAAGTGAGATATGGGAACAAGGTCATCCGACAGGAAGATATCAATTCCAGGACAATCCTAAATGGATGTTTACTGGTTCAAGTGTTAGATATGATAGTAAAGCTGCTGCTGAGGCAGCGTGGCAAGAGTTCTCTAGTGCTTGGGACAATTGTTCTAAAAACGCTGAGATGATAAGGTATTGTACAGAAGTAGAATTAACTGTGGCTGCAGCTTATGGAATGATTAAAGGTATTGAAGAGTCATATGGTTTTACCAATGGAAATTTGCAATCAGCTATAAACCAAACTACAGAAAATAAATCATTAGATGAAGAAAATTTAGAATATGTCAATAATCAAATATCAGATATAATGAATACTTTTACTTCAGAATTAAATAATACTATTTCTCCAGCAGTCGAAAGTATGGATACTATCAATTCAAATATAGGTGCTGTTGGAGAGGGCTTAACGAAATATCATAAAGATTTATATTCAAAGTATAAAAGTTGTTGTAGCAATGTTGGAGAAACAGTTCAAAATTTCTATGCGGAGGCGGAATCATGACAGATAATATTTCAGAAGCTGATAGCTTAGAACTATCACAAGGTATAAGAGACCAATTAAGTAGTGCTATACAAGATTTAAATACTTCTGTGGAAAACTATACTATTGCTTATCAAAATGTAAATTCTATTGTTGATACTTTATCTAGTATAAAATCAAGTTTACAAACAATAGATAATTATGCAGCAGGAAAGGTTGAGGTTCCTAAATTAGCTGAAACTTTTGGTGATATAGATACTGATTTTTCAACATTAAAAACTTCAGTTGAAACACATTATGAAGATATTGCAACTTTATGTACTTTGTACTTGGCTGTTACGCAAACTTTAAATGCTATGTTGGATGCAACTGATCAGGTTATACAACAAAATTCAGGTGTGGATATAAATAAATTATTAAAAGCTGGTAAATTAGATGAATTATTTGATAAAAACGCTGTATATATCGCTCCTGTACTTAATGATATGTTTGCTAATATGGGAAAAGGTTTTGTAGGAGTATTAGCCAAAGAAGGTGGAAAGAGTATATTTGGTAGTGTATTTGCTGGTATTTTTGGAGATACGATAGCCAGAACGTTGGGTAATGTTACTGCTGATACAGTGCAGAGAAAGTTTATTTGGGGTGATGATTTTGACCCTACAGCATTTACTATTTCAACTTTAAAAGAAATTTTTAAAGTCGGTATAAAAGATATTTTAACGGATATTGCTAAAGGTAAAGCTTCTAGTGGAGGTCTTTTTGAACGTGTATTTTCTGATATTGAAAATAGTCAACTTGGCTTAAGTGGTAAACTAGTTGTTGGTGGATTGGCTGGTTTTGCTACAACCTTTGTTGCCAATGTTGCTACTTCTTGGTTAAAAGATGGTAAGATTACTTGGGCCGAAGTTGGAGATTCAGCTGTTACGGCTGCAATAGGAACGGCGTCAAGTTTATTAGTTGATGCTGTAGTAACTGCTTCTGGTTTAGGAGCAATCGGTGGACCTGCTGGTATTGCTGTTGTGGCTTGTTCAGCAGCAGTAAGTGCAATGATAACCTATGGTGGCAAAAATTTATATGAGTGGATTAAGTTTAATGCTACACATTATGGTGATGGTGTTCCATATAAATATGAACATATGACTAATGAAGAGCTTATGGAAATGCTCAACGATAATGGTTACCAGTTTGATGTGCCTAAATATGGTGAATATTCAGCTTTTGATATAGCTGGTGAATTAGCGAAAAAAGGAGCTTCCCCTGAATTAATTGCATTTATTGAAATGGGAGCAGGAGCGAATGTTAGTGCAGATACTTTAATACAATCTGATTTTTTCCGATTAGATGAAGACAATCCGGAAGGAAGCTATTGTGTGGATGCAAAAACACAAGCTATTATGGATTTTTTTGGAGTACCTGATTATTGGAATATTACTGAGGAAATTATGGCGGAAAGACCACAGGTACATATGTATGAGGGATATATGGATGAATATAACGAACAAAGAAATCAAATGATGGAATTGTTTGGTTTAGGTGGTGTAGCAAATGATATACCTGGTGTAGATGATTTTACTGATACTATGTATGATCCTTATAAAATTGATGAGATGTATGAACACATTACGACAATCCCAGAGGGAGCGGCGGATAATGTCTGATAGAATTATTAATACTAAGAAAGGAGTCTATATAACTAGATATGAATACGATGTTACCAATTGGAAGTGTTGTTGAATTAGAGAATGATGATAAAAAATATGTTATCTTAGGTTTTTTGCATCAAGAATTAGAAGGCAATACATTAAATATATATCAATATACGGCTTGTGAATATAGTTTAGGAATAGATGATAAAAATGAGTTTATATATTTTAATGAAGATAAAATAGATGGTTTATTATTTATGGGTTATACGATACAGTTTGATAGAGTATATTTAAGAATATTATATGATATGTACAAGGAAATAGAGACCGGAGCAAATATTGATAAAGCAATGGATAATGTATTAAATAAACATTTTGGAAATGATGAAGCTAAGAAAAGTGAGATAAAGAATAGAGTAGTTAATAGTTATATGAATTATAATGAAGGTGGTAATGAAAATGGATAATTTTGATGAATTGTTACCAATAGGAACAGTTTTAAAAGTAAAAGATTCAGAATTACAATTCATGATTGCTGGATATAATAGATTAAGAGAAAATGTTTATTATGATTATGTGGCTGTTATTCATCCGACAGGATTAGAAGCTATTATTCCTGGTGTAGATAAGAATATATTTTATTTTAATAAAGAAGATATTGAAGAAGTATATTCAATTGGCTTTTTAGATGATAAAGTTCAAAGTACTAGGAGACATATAAATAATATTATTGTGGCAAGGAAAGCAAGAGAGGAGGTTTAAAAGGTGAAAAATAAATTATTATCTTTAGGAACGGTTGTTACTACTGGAAATGATAATACTATGATAATGATAGATGGTTATGCAATAAGAAATGATACTGATGGAAAAATATATGATTATTCTGGTGTAGTTTTTCCAATAGGGATGAATACGAAAGAATTGAAATTGTTTAATAGAGGAGATATTAGAGATATATTGTTTGTCGGATTTGAAACGAAAAGTTCAAAAAAATATATGAAAGCAATAGAAGGTTTTATAAGTAATATAAGAGCTGGTAAAACCATGGAAGAAGCTTCCAAAATATTAGCTCAAAATATAAAATTTTTAGACTAGAGAGGTTTGATTATGGAAAAAATTTTTACAAAATATGAACTTGAGGAACTTAGTAATATTACTATCGATAAGTTAGAATTAAAAAGAAATAGAACAATATTTAGTACCATTGCTTTATTAGTTATTTTGGTAGGTAGTGTTGGGGCAGCAAGACTAATTGGTGTTGATCAATCTAAGATAGAAGCTATGGCTAAAGGTATAATGATAGCCAATGGCGTTGTTGCTAACGGGGGAATTCTGTTAGCTTTTATGGATAATCTTGTTTTAAAACATTTTAAAAATGGAGTTTCTGAGCTAGAAGCTGGAAAAATTGAAGAGGAAGATTTTTATAAAAAGTGGCTTGAAGAGGCATGGTATTATGCTAATACTAATTATGAAAAAATTGTAAAAGAGTTGAATGATGGTATGGGGTATAGACTAAGATGAAAGAAATATTTGATATGATTACTTTAGGAATGAATCTTGATTTTGATGGTGAAAGTGGTATGGTTTGTCATAAAGCAATAAATGATAATAGAATTTTTGTTAATATTGCTTTTGATGAAGAAGATGGGAATATTAATTATAAAGTGTTTGAAGTAACATCAATTGGAGACAATATCAAATTTTCAGAGGTTTATGATGAAGGTATAAAGAGTAGATTGACTTCTTATTGGATAGCTGAAGATATGGAAGGTTATAAAGAAACGTAAAATTTTGTATAATATGTATCAAAATAATAAAATAATATGATAGAATGAATTTAGAAAGTGGGACGATAAAAATGAATGGAAGTTTAAAAGTCGGAAGCATTGCTCAATTACATAGCGATAGTGAATTAATTACTGATTGTTCTGAAAGATGGGCTGCTCAAGTAAAAGAAGTTTATATTACAGTAAATGAATTAAAGAAGAGTTGGGCTGGTGAATTTGCCAAGAAGTATACAGATGCTGTTGAAGAAGTTCAACCAGATTTAGTAGATTTTGCTAATGTTTTAAATAGATTATCTACAACTTTAACAAATGTATCTAATATGTTTAAAGCAACTGAGGAACAAGGAGATGTTACTGCAGCACAACATGTAGATCCAACACAATTTGATTTAACTGAAATAGAAAAGACAATATCTGATGAAGAGTTAACATTTACTTCAAGTGCTTGTAAGGAAAAAGCATCTAGAATGAATGAATCTGCTGCTGTTATTGAAGGAATAATAGATGAAGTAAATTCAAATATTGAATCAATTAATGGAAACTATGAATCTGAAAGTGGAGCAGAATTAATCGGAAAAGTAAAAAAGATGAAAGATGCTGCTCCTGAGTATATTAAAGCAATTAAAGAATGTGCTGATTGTTTAATTAATGTAGTTGCTCCACAATATGAAGCAATTGAACAATATGCTGCTACTGGAGAATAATATAAAAGATAATAAAGATAAAGATATTATCTTTTTTTATTGCTTTAACATTATATTGTAAAGAAGAACTATACAAATGGTTCTTTTTTCTTGATAATTATAAAATATGTTATAATTAAGAGCGTAAGAAGGAATTTTTATGAAAAAGAGCTCTTTTGTTGAGGGAACATTAATTGCTACTGTTGCTATAGTATTTACGAAAATATTAGGTATGTTATATGTAATACCTTTTTATGGTATGTTAGATGGTAGAGGAACAGCTTTGTATGGTTATGCGTATAGTATATATGTAGTGTTTTTAGATATATCATCGGCAGGTTTACCAATTGCTATTAGTAAGATAATAAATGAATATAATACTTTAGGTATGAATGAAGCAAAAATAAGGTCTTATAAAATAGGTAAAAGTATAATGGTGTTATTAGCTTTTATTATATTTTCTATTATGATGGTATTTGCTAAACCTATAGCCCACGCTTTAATTGGTGAATTAAAAGGTGGAAATACAATAGAAGATGTAGCATTAGCTATAAGAAGTGTTTCGTTTGCAATTCTGATTGTACCTTTTTTAAGTGTTACAAAAGGTTATTTACAAGGTCATAAAATTATTAGTATTCCAAGTTTTAGTCAAATAATTGAACAAATAGTTAGAATTACGATTATATTAGCTGGTACTTATTTAACTCTAAATATATTAAATGGTTCTGTTACTACTGCTGTTTGTATATCTGTTTTTGCAGCATTTGTAGGTGGGGTAGCAGCATATTTATATATAATATTTAAGATGAAAACGGATAAATCTGGGAATATAGATATTGATAAAGAATATGAAAATGACAATGTAACTAACATAGAGATAGTTAAAAAGATATTCTCTTATGCTATACCTTTTATAATTATTAATATAGTTAGTAGCTGTTATAACTTCATTGATTTAACATTGTTAATTAGAACTTTAACATATATAGATTTAGATGCTTCATTAATAGAGTTTGTATCTACAGCAACTACTACTTGGGCTCCAAAGATTAATATGATAGTGACTAGTGTAGCAATGGGGATGAGTATATCGTTGATACCAACTATGGTTACAGCTTTTACGTTGAAAAAATGGGATGAGGTTAATAATAAATTTAATCAAGCAATACAAATATTGATATTTGTTTCTTTACCTATGACAATTGGTTTATCCTTATTAGCCAATGCTGTTTGGACAATATTCTATGGGGCGAATATTTATGGAACATATATACTAACTTTAAATGTGTTTACAGGATTGTTTTTGAATGTTTACATGATTACATCGTCTGCTTTACAAGGATTAAACAAGTTCAAAACTGTCTATTTATCAACAATCACGGGTTTTGTACTTAATGCTTTATTAGATGTACCTTTAATTCTTTTATATCATAAAATAGGTATACCTCCTTATTTAGGGGCAATAACAGCTAGTATAATAGGTTATATTACAAGTGTAGTTATAGCTTTAGTATCTTTACATAAGGATTGTAATTTGAATTATAAATCAACATTTAGATTAATATTAAAAATGTTAATACCTACTATAGCTATGATATTAGTTGTGGTAATAATTAAACTAATATTCCCATTAGATTTAAGTAGAAGATTAAATAGTTTAATATATGTAATTATAACTACGATAATGGGTGGTCTTACTTATTTTGTTATAGCTTATAAACAAGGCTTGTTAGAGAAGATATTAGGTAAGAGAATGGCCAATAAATTATTAAAAATAATTACTTTTGGTAAAGTACAAATATAGGGGGATAATATGAGACTTAGAAATGTAAAAAATGCTAAGGAAATAGTTAATAATAGTAAATATGTTATTAATAGTCCTAAAGATTATAAAGGAAAGTATAATAAAGTATTTAATAATGATAATCCAATATGTCTAGAGATAGGTATGGGAAAAGGGGATTTTATTATTAATATGGCTTTACAACATCCTGATATTAATTATATTGGATTGGAAAAATATCAGAGTATTGTTGTAAGAGCTGTAGAGAAATTGGAAAAATTAGAATTAAAGAATTTAAAGCTTATATGTACTGATGCTCAAGAATTAGAGGAGATTTTTGCTAAAGAAATAGATACTATATATCTTAATTTTAGTGATCCTTGGCCAAAGAAAAGGCATGCAAAGAGAAGGTTAACATCAAATACTTTTTTACCAATATACGACAAGGTATTTAAAGATAGTAAGAGAATTGTACAAAAGACTGATAATGTTTCATTGTTTGAATATAGTATAGTTAGTTTAAGTAATTATGGATATAAGATAGTTGATATATCTTTAGATTTACATAATACAGACAAGGATAATGTTATGACAGAATATGAGAAGAAATTTAGTAGTCAAGGAATTAGAATAAACTATTTAGAAGCTGTCAAAAAATAAATATTTAAATTTGCCTATAATAATGATATAATTTATTAGAAAGAGTGGAGGAATAATGAAGAAAAAAATCATATTAATTCTTTTTATCTCTTGTATTTTGTGTGGATGTACTTCTATTCAAAAAAAGTCTATAGAAGAAATAATAAATGACTCTACTAAAAAGAATCTTAGAGTATATAATACATATAGAAAAGGTTATAAATATAATTTAGCTAAAGGCTTGTATTCAATTGATTCAACGGATTTCAATGAAGTAATAGCTAGTAGAGACTATAAGTATTATTTATATGTGGATGGAGTAAGTTACTACAATAAAGTAATTGAAAAATATGAAGCAAGAAAAGGTCCATATGCCTCTATGCCAATAGTACATGAAGATAAATATGGATATTTAGAAATTAATAAGCTAAATGAGAAAGACTATTTTATTGAAATAATGTATAATTATGCTAAAATAGAGGTAGTGGTTGAAGAGTGTGATATAAAGGACGCAATCGCTAATGCTATGGGCATTTTAAAGTCTGTAACATTTAATAATAATATTTTAAAAAATGTTCTTGGTGATGAGACTACTCAAGCTAAAGAATTTGATTTTAATATATTTGAGACTGCAAGTAGTAAGAATAGTGAATACTTACAAGCTATAGATGCCGATATATATCAAGAGGAAGAAGATGTTCACGATTCTGATTTAATTGAGCCTAGGGGTGATTAAGATGCAAGAAAATGAAAGCGAAAAGAAAAAAGTTGGTTTCTTTGGAAAGCTAAAAAATATTCTTTTTGTTGAAGATGAGGAAGAGACTGTTTTACCGGATTATAATAAACAAGAAGAAAAAGAAGAAGCGAAAGAAGTAAAAGAAACTAAAGAAGAAACACACGTAGTTATTGGTTCAAGATTAAATAATGATAGAAGAGATATCGATGATGATGTTTATGAACCAAGAGTGGAAGAAGTTAAGGAAGAAAAAGAAGAACCTGTGGTTGAAAAGGAAGAAAAAGAAGAAGCAAAAGAATCTCCTTTCTTCTCATTTGATGAAGATGAATTTAAAAGATTAACTTCACGTGTTGCAAGAAGTGAAGCTGCTAATAGAGAAAACGAAAAAGTGGTTACACCAGCTGTTAATAATAACTATAATAATACTGTTAAGTATGAAAGTAGAACAACTGTTATGAGTAGTGTAAGTAGTACTGCTCATCCTGGTAGAAAACCATTTGTACCTTCTCCAGTTATATCACCAGTATATGGAATATTGGATAAAAATTATTCTAAGGAAGATATAATTGATAAGAGAACGGATAGAAAAGCAAAAGCTATGGATAATTTAGATAGAGTTAGAACTAAAGCTTTTGGTAATAATAAGCAGGAAGAAGAACAAGTAGTTGAGGTAAAGAAAGAAAAAGTTGAAATAAAAGAAAGAATTGTACCAACGGTTGATGATCTACCAAAACGAGAAGAAAAACCGGTTGTTAGAGAAGAAGGAGTAAAACCTGAAGAAGTAGTAAAAGAATTGGAAGAAGAAAAAGTAGATATCGAGATGCCTACTTTAGATGCTAAACCAATTGATACTATTAGTGATGTTGATGACAAGATTTCTTCACCAATAGAAGAAGAACTTAATAATATGATAATTAATGATGAAGAAGAAGAATTTGTTAATGAAGATGAAACTAATGGTGTTAGAACAGGAACTAAATTAGATGATTTAGAAAAGACTTCAACTCTAAAGATATTAGATGATATTGAAAAAGAATTAAATAATATTAAACCAGTTAATAATGATAATGTAGAAGTGGAAGAAGATACTGATAACGATGAGACAGTTGAAAAGGACATTTTTGATATGATTTCTTCAATGTATGAAGGAGGAGATGACGAAGATGACAGCGATTAAGTTTTTACAAGCTTTATTACCTGTTATAATCTATGTACTTTTAATTGTACTAATAATAATTGGTATAATAATTGGTATAAGAGCTATTCAAACTATGAAAAAGGTTGATAAGGTAGTAGATAATGTTAATGACAAGGTAGAATCATTAAATGGTTTATTTAATATAGTAGATTTTACTACTGATAAAATATCATTGATTACGGATAAAGTAGTTGATGGTGCTTCACATTTAATTGGAAGTATCTTTAAAAAGAAAAAGAAAAATGATTATGATGATGAAGAAGAGGAGGATGAATAATATGGGAAAGAATGGACTTGGTAAATTTTTAGCAGGCGCTGCTGTTGGAGCAGGATTAGGATTATTGTTTTCACCAAAGTCAGGTGAAGATAATAGAAAGGATTTAAAAGCTAAACTTGATGAGCTATTAGAACAACTTAAAGGTGTTAAAGCAGAAGATGTTAAAGACTATTTTGAAATGAAGGTAGCTGAGATTAAGAAAGACTTAGCTGAACTTGATGGAGAAAAAGTACTTGAAGTTGCTAAAGAAAAAGGTGAACTAGTAAAGGATAAAGTTGATGAATTAGCTATTCAAGCTAAAGAAAAAGCTACTCCTACTATTGAAAAGACTATTAATGATATTAGAGAAAAAGTAATAGATTTCTTAAAAAGTACAACTAAAAAGTTAGAAAAACAAGCTAAAGAAGCAAAGGATAGTAAAAAATAAGATAACGTTTGTTATCTTTTTTATTGGTTTTATATGTGTTATACTATACTTGATTAGAAGGTGAATTATGGTAGGGAAAAAGACTAGTTCTTATTTAGGAGGTATATTACTATTATTTTTGTTTGTTATTAGCTGTATTTTTATAGTTTATAATCATTTAAATGAAAAGGGAGAAGAACAGACAAATTATAATATGAAAATTGGCGATAATAGTTATACTGTAAGATTGTTAAAAGAAATTAATAATAGAGAAGATGATAACTTTTTAGTAAGTCCTTACTCTATTAAAGTTGCTCTTAATATGTTGGCTAGTGGAGCTGAAGGAGAAACAAAGGAAGAAATTATTAATCTAATTGGTAATGATTTTGTTAAAATACCAGAAGCTAAGAATAAGGTGAATGTTGCTAACGCTATATTTATTAAAGAACAATATGAGAAGGCAATAAATGAATCTTTCTTAAATAATATTAGTGAGGATTATCAAAGTGAAATGTTATTTGATGAGTTTAAGACACCTAATGTTATTAATAATTGGGTTAATGAAAAAACGTATAAAATGATTCCTAAATTATTAGATGAAATATCTAGTGATTTTGTCCTAGGTCTAGCTAATGCTGTAGCTGTTGATGTTGATTGGGCCAATAGTTTTGATTGTTCATTTACTTATGAAGAAAACTTTAAAAAATCAAATAAATCTAAGATGAAAGTATCAATGATGACAAGTAGTAATCAAGATGGTCTTAAATATATTGATGGTAAAGGATATAAAGGAATTATTGTTCCATATCTTTCTTATAATAAAGATGGTGAAGAAGATTATGATAAGGGCAATAATATAGAATTTATTGGTATTTTACCAAATGAAGATGTGGATTCTTTTATTAGTAATTTATCAGAAGATTTCTTTGAGGTATTTGATAAGAAAGTAATTGAACCAAGTGATGAAAAAAATATTGTATTAAAGTTACCGATATTTTCATATTCGTATACTTTAAATGATTTTAAGAAAGTATTAATGGATTTAGGGGTTAAAAAAGCTTTCTTTATGGAAGATGCTGATTTTACTAATATTATTACTAAAGATAAAAGAGCAGAGTATGGTTTAGATAATATATATGTGGATGAAGCTATTCATAAAACTTTTATAGATTTAAACGAAAAGGGAACTAAAGCGGCAGCAGTTACTTATTTTGGTTTAAATGAAACTACTAGCTTTGAACCAAAAAAGAAACCGAAGATTATTGAAATAAAATTTGATAAACCTTTTCTTTATATGATTAGGGATACAAAAACTAAAGAATTATTATTCTTAGGTGTTGTATATGAACCTAGTGAGTGGAAGGGTGAAACGTGTGAGTAAGAAAAAAGAAAAAAATAATAAGATAATTATAGGTACAACTGTTTGTTTAGTTGCTCTTCTAGCAATAATAGGTATTTTTAAACTAAATAAAGAAGTTAATGATACTATGAAGAAGACAAATGAATCAATTAATCTAGGTGTAAAAGAAAAAAGATTAATTGAGGATGAAGAATACTTATTATTAACAAACTATGAAGATTATAAAATGTATTTTGATGATGATAAAGTAAAAAAAGAAGACTTTAATAGTAACAATTACTTATTAATTCAGAGTAATTATGATTCTTGTTCAGAAGAAGATTTAAAAATAGATAATTATAGTTTTGATAATAATAGTGTTACAGTAAAATTTACTTATAAAGCTAAATGTGGACTTTGTGCACCAAGATATATTTATAATTTAGTAAAATTAGACAAGAAGATTACTGATCCAGAAGTAAAGATAGAATATAAAGCAATTAATGATCCAGAATGTGATGATACAATTGCTTATAAACCAATGATTTATCTTTATCCTGAAAAAGAAATAAATATAAAGGTAAAATTAGGTAATGAAAAGTATTTAACAACAACTTATCCAAAATATAAAGGAGAATGGAATGTTAGAGCATATCCATCTGGTAAATTGATAGATAACAACACTGGTAGAGAATTATATGGTTTATACTGGGAAGGAAATAATCATATAGCTGAATTAAAAAGTGAAGGATTTGTTATTAAGGGTGAAGATACTATTAGTTTCTTAGAAGAGAAATTAGAGGTATTAGGACTTAATGAAAGAGAAGCTAATGAATTTATAGTATTCTGGTTACCTAAGTTAGAAGTTAATAATTATAATTATATTAGATTTGAAACTAAGGAAGAGATAGATACTTATATGCCATTAGCTATTGATCCAAAACCTACTAGTATTATTAGAATTCTTATGGATTTTAAACCATTAGATAAAAAGATAGAAGTTGAGGAACAACAATTAAAGACTCCATATAGAACTGGTTATACAGTTGTTGAATGGGGCGGAAGTTTAATAAAATAAATATAAAGAAGGAGAATTTTTATGGAATATGAAATAATTGGAGGAAGTTTTCCTGTTGTAGAATGTACTTTAAAAGCAGGAGAAGCAATGACTACACAAAGTGGATCTATGGCTTATATGGATCCAACAATTACAATGGAGACTTCAACAAATGGTGGATTAAAAAAAGTAGTAGGTAGATTATTTTCTAATGAACACTTATTTCAAAACGTCTATACTGCTAATAAGGATGGTTCTAAAATAGCATTTGGTACTTGTGTGCCTGGTTCTATACTTGCTATTAAAGTTCAACCAGGAAAATCTTATATTTGTCAAAAATCTGCTTTTTTGGCATCATATGGAAATATTGAACTATCTACTTTCTTTAATAAGAAGATTGGTGTAGGTATCTTTGGTGGTGAAGGTTTCATCATGCAAAAGATTACTGGAGAAGGAATAGTATTTATTGAGGTAGATGGAGCTTATAAAGAGTTTGAATTGGCGGAGGGTCAACAATTAATACTAAGTACTGGTTATTTAGTATCAATTGATGAAACTTGTTCAATGGATGTTCAAGCTGTTAAAGGACTTAAAAATATTATTCTTGGTGGAGAAGGAATATTTAATACAGTTATAACTGGCCCTGGTAAAGTTGTTGTTCAAACAATGCCACTTCCTAAACTTGCTAATTCATTAGTACCATTCTTACCACAACAAGTATCAACATCAAATAGTTCAGGAAATGATGCAATAGATGCTGCAACATCAATATTTAAAATGTTTAATAAAAAATAGAATGATAAAATGAAGTTAACACATGATTCATTGTAAAAAAGACAATTTAATTGTCTTTTTTTGTAATAATTATTGATTTATTAATTTATCATTTATGAAATCTGCTATAGTATCAGTATATTTGGATAAGTATTCATATCTTTCTTCTTCTGTTAAATCAGAAAG
Organism: uncultured Mycoplasmatota bacterium; assembly: GCA_947305065.1. Lineage (GTDB taxonomy): Bacteria > Bacillota_I > Bacilli_A > RF39 > UBA660 > Coprovivens. The sequence continues at coordinate 20,785 of CAMZCT010000023.1, forward strand.
CATAATATTATTATTATCTACTTTTTTAATTATTGTAATATTATTTAGAACATAACCTTTAGTTATTGGATAGTGAGGGATACTACTAAATAATACCGGCTCTTCCCACGTATAATCATAAAAGTTTTTCCCATCATACATTACTAGAGAATATATCCACTTGGCTTTAGCTTCGCCACCAAGTTTTTTAATAACAGAAGTATATTTTTGAACTACTTCTTCATCTGTAGCTCTTTTAGCATCTATTCCTCCAAATCTTCTTACAAATAAACCTGGTTGTTCTTTTTCTGTTAAACCATCGATATATAAAGCTTCATCAGTTGTTATAATAGAGAAGTTAGTACTGCTTAAGTGCCTTTTATATTCCTCGTAATATTGTTTAGCTTTCTTTTTAGCATTTTCTTTAAGTGTTTTACCATCTTCTGAAACTTCTACTTTTATTTCAATTCCATTTTCATCAGTTAAGTATCTATTATAAATAATATTCTTTTTTTTAAACGATTTCTTATATCTTTCATATTTTCCTATATTATTTGTAGGAAAAAAGACTACTTTTTTCATAAAATCACCTATAATTATTTTATTACAAATTAATAGATAATAAAACTTAAATATAATAGTATTATAAAAAAATTTAGAATTTCTATAATATTAGTATATAATATAGATATAGGATTTATATTGTAGAGGAGTTTTAACTATGAAAGAAGAAACCAAATTAGAAATAATGAAAAAAATGAATAATAGAAATATAATAACTATTGTAGTTTGTATATTATTAATAATTATAATTATTTCATTTTTTTCTAATAATAGTGATGGAAAGATTAAGACTCAAATAAAGACAACTTTAGATAGTATTGTTGAAAAAAGTGATTTAGAGACTGCTAATATTACATATAATGTAATTGCTAAAAAATGTAAAAATGAGAATAATTGTGATAAGAATTCTAATAATATTGATGATTTTGAGTATGTAGTATCTTGTAAAGGAACAATAACAGCAGGAATTGATTTTAAGAAAGTTAATATAGAAGTTGATGAAAAAAATAAAAAAGTAATAATAACTATGCCAGAAGCTACTATAAAAGGTGAACCTAATATCGGATCAATAAAGTTCTTAAATGGTAAAGATTTGAAAGCTGCAGAATTACCAGATGCTAGAAAACTTTGTCAAGAAACTGCTAAAGAAAAAAGTGAAAAGGATAATAAATTAATACCTGCTGCAAAAGAACAAGCTAGAGTTGTGTTGGAAGAATTTTACGGTCAATGGATAAAAGCTTATGATTCTTCTTATACAGTAGAAGTTAAGTAGGAGGTATTATAATGAAAAAATATTTTATTTGTGTATTATTAGTAATGATAATCTTTTTTATATCTGGATGTAACAATAGTAAAAATGAATTAACAGCAGAAAATATTAAAAAGTTAGAATTAACAGGTAATTTGGTAACATATCAAGCTTATTATCATAATGTTATAGAATATGATAAACCAGTAGGAGCTGGTATAACTCATTTGTTAGAAAAAGAAAGAAAACTATTTGCTGAATATACAGGAACAATTAGATTAGGAATTAATCTTTCAAAAGTAAAAATTGAAATGAAAAAAAATAGTATAAATGTATTTATACCAAAAACTAAAATAATTGGTGAACCTAACGTTAATAAAGATGATTTTGATGCAAATAATTTTATAGAATCAAAAGATAGTTGGATAAACTCAAATCCAATTACGGCAGATGATAGTGCTTCTGCATTTGATAAGGCACAAAAAGAGATGAAAGAGGTGGCGATGAATGATGAGGAATTGTTATCGCAGGCACAGCAAAGAGCAAAAATATTAATTGAAGAAAAAATCATTCAATTAAGTAGCTTAAATAGAAAAGATTTAAATATTGTTTGGGAATATGAGCAATGATATAGTTAGTATAGTAGGAATTTATAATGAATGATAAGAAATTTGCAGAAATAACAGGTTCTCAAACAGCAAAAAGTGAATAACAATCTATGGCTGCTGATATAGATAATGGTATGAGAAGAAAAATGTGAATTCTATAGTTATAACGATATAGATAATTAAAAAGACAATTTTAGTCTTACCGACTATTAATTGTCTTTTTTGTTCTTAATTAATAACCAAGAAATTTTTTTAATTCTGGTATTTTAGATAGTTCTTCTTTTGTAAAACCAAATGATGGTGGAACGAGCTTGATATATTTATCAAGAAATTCTTCATAATTTCCATCAAAATAACTTGGAGGTATAAAGAATGTTCTAGAACCACCAGTAACTCTATCACCAGCTTGGCAAAATACAGAATAGCCTCCTAATTTATGTTTTCTAAATTCATAGTTTTCTAAATGCCAATCATGTAAAATTTTACCTTCTTGACCAGGAACTATAAATACATCTTTAATTTTATTATATTCTTGTATAGTATATTCTTGTTGCCATATGATCTGTTTAATAAATTCTTCTCCGTCAACATTTAATACTGTTTTCTCTGGAGATGAATTATCCCAATAGAAAATATAGGCATATTGATATCTATTATTATTTTTTTCTATAATATATTCATATTTTTTATTGAATAATTCTTTTTTTGCCCAAGGATAGGTGTATTTTAATTCTTCGATAGCTTTATCTATATATTTATCAACATCATGGCCATAGGGGAATTTTTTACTCATATTTATCACCAATTTTATTATATCATTTATATTTTGTTATATAGTAAAAAAGCATTGAAAAAATTGTGGCAAAAATAATAGAATATGTTTTTAATCAAGGAGTAAGATTTTATAAATAATTAGATGTGTGCATGAGTGGGAAATTATATGGGTTTAGAAAATATAATTGAGTTTTAAAAATTACTAGGAATTAAGATGACTGTTGTTAATAATAGAATGCTTTTTTATGATAGTGAAACAAATGAGAGGATAGAAAGCTATTATAATACAGCGTCTCTTCCTTTTTATGCGAATGATGTCAAGACCATTTTAAGGGTATGTAGGTATAGAAGGCATTTGGTTGATCAAAAAAGACCCCATGTGGGTCAGCCTGTAATATACTCTTATAGGGTTGAATAAAATCCACTAGTTGAAATAGTGGATTTTTATTTTACTTAAATCTAATCCTTCAATGTCATCATCATTTTAATCATATCGACTATGAAGTTTATCATGCAAGATAGATATTAGTTTAATAAAACTTTATTTGCCCTCTTTTAGTATAATTAATACATTCACCTGCAATTGCTACTATTTCCTCAGGAATACCATAATACTCTTGATTATTTATTACTGGACTTATTGTTTTAGCAAAGTTTAGAACTTTTGGCATTTTTTCTTCAACAACATGTTCTACTTCTTCCTTATAATACAATGTTGAATCAGCACATTCAGAAAAAACTATCTTACCTGAATCATTTTTACAACCAGTGTACTTTTTATATTCTTCTGTTTCTTCCTCAAAGGCATATAAAATTACATTGACATCATCATCATTTTTATCATGAACATATAACCTTAGTAAAGATTGGCCATCAAATAACATACCATATCCTTGTTTTTGATGTGATTCATTATTATGTGTTTCACATTCAATTGTTGTTCCATTAAAAATATTTTTAGGAAGTTCTATGTCACCACCACTAAAGTATTTGTAAGAGCTAAAATAAAGATTTTGTTCACTTGGACTGCCATTCGTTATTTGAAAAGAATACTTATCGCTTCCATCCTTATAGTAGAAATACAATCTATTAATTCTAGCTCCACTCTTTTCTAAAAATATGTCCCCATAAAAATGCTCCTTTGAGTTTTGTCCAAGAGTTTGTTCATACGTTTCAGATACATATCTAGTATCACCATTATAATCTCCAATATTATATAATTGTGTTCCTCTATCTGGAATTATAATAAAGTTTCTACCATTACTAACTTTCTCTTCCATGGAAGAACCCGAACTGTTTAAACAAACATAATTAACAAATGGTAGACTAGTTCCATCTTTCTCAATAGTACCTTCAAAAAATATAAAATCTTCTCTAGCAAATGGTTCAAATGAATTATAGATCGTTGATAATTGATTTGATATTGCAGGATATTTTTGTTTTAATAATTCTAAACTCTCTTCAGTAGATGGATAATATGAACTTACATCTATTTTAAAATCTGAGTTCTCATTTCCCTTAAATATTCTAAATTGTTCTTTTATTTTATTAATCATATTAGCACCTCTATTGATATTTATATCATAAAAATGATATTTACACAAATATAGTCATATTTGAGTTTATTTCCATTATGATTAATTATTTCTAAAACTTGTGATTATTATGATAATATTAAATAATTAGTTAGATAAAAATGGCCTCAATACATTGAAATCATTTTTTAATATATTTAAAGTTATCTTTCAAAATCATCTTTATTATACCAACTATGAAGTTTATAATGTATGAAAGATATTAGTTTTTCAACCTTTCCTTTCTCATATTCAAGAGTATTTTGTATATCTTTTATTTTATATTTTAAATATGGAAATTCATTATCTATTAATTATTTATGAGCATTAACTAGTGTATTAGATAGGGTTTGAATTTTATTATACTTTTTATTATCTTTTTTAAGATTCTTCTAATAAAAATTTTCCCTTAATAATATTTACCATAGTTCCATCTTTTCTTTTTTGATTGATGATTTATAAACACAAAAAAATCAATCCTTTTGAGATTGATTTTTATTTAATGCCCGAATAGTTCGAACAGAATTATTTAATGGAGCGAGTGTCGTAGATATCTACAACTCTTTCTTTAGTGATATGATAAATATCACTCACTAGATACATTCTACCAAATAATATTAAAGTAGCAATATATTTCTTGCTACTTTCTAGAAGTTTACTGTTTTTTAAATGCTCTAATACATTTATTTAAAACTATCTCTTTATCAGCTAATTCTGTATTATCAACATTGTATTGTTTAGATATATGCATTCTAGTATCATAATAATTTGATTCTAATAATATTGAACATGTAGGCCAAAATTCTGAAACTCCAGTTTTTTCATGAAGTTGTACTTTTAATAATTCAGTTTTTCTTAAATTTATTATTAATTTATCTAATTCTAGTAAATCTTTTTTACTAAAATTGTCTAAGTTATTTTGTCTATAAGAGATTAATTGATATAATATAGTTCCAAAATCAGCAGTGAAATTTGAAGTACTTTCGTATCCTTCTCTTATTTTAAATAAAGCATTTGCTAATGTAGGCATTTGCTTAATTCCTTCATCAATTTTTCCCCATTCATGATTAGTCATAAATTCTTGTAATGCTTTATTAGTATACATTCTTTTACAATATGCTTGTTCAGGAGAAATAACTTTTTTCTCATCAAAAATACTAATAATATTAAATAACAAAATATTTTTTGAAGTATCTTTAGTATTTAAATTAATAAAATGAACTTTTCCGTTAGTAATAATTCTAAATTTATGAATTCTTAAACATTTAGGAGCATCTTCCATATGATCAACACGCCATAATTCTAATTTAATAACATATGGTTTTCTCTTGTGATAAATTTTTCTACAAAATTCCATACTTTTCCAAGTATCATCATATGTTTTAAAAATTACCTTTTCTTCCTCTAAAGGAACCATGCTAAAATCTTGTCTGTATTCATCTGCAACAATAATGCTTTGATTTCTATATGATGCTAAAAATTTATTTATAACTTCGTATTCATCATTAGAAATCTCTTCATCATAATTGTTATCCCATCCTTGAGGTATAATCATAAATATCACTCCTTTTTCAAATTGGTTGTTATTATATACTTAAATTTAATGTAATGCAACATTTTGCACTAAATTTCCATCTCGTAATCATCTTTTCCTTTGTCTTTATTTTTATCGTTTTCTTTATTCCAATTATAATCATCTCGAATTGATTCAATAGTTTTATCACTTAATATATTGTGAGTATATAAATCTTTTGAAAAGTTCCACAAGTTGAATCTTTTTATTTAGACTACCAACATAAATATCATTAGAATAATTAAATGCTAGAAAAGTAGTATCTTTAACAATAATCTTATGTGGCTCTATGTAAGATAAGTTAGTCTTATCAATTTTTCTAATACTACCATTTATAATAGTAGGTTTGATATGACAAAACTCACATATAAATACTAGTCGTTGTTTAAGATTAATTTCTATTTCTAACTCTTGTGTAATAATCTTAATCACTACAAACACCATCCTTTCTTTTTAAGGATGACTTTTTAATAGAACTTCCAAGCTGAAACATGGAGTTCGACAAACAAAAAATCATCTCAATATGAGATGATATCTATCGTAAATGTTCGAAAAGTTCGAACAGAAACGTCACTGGAGCGATAACAAAGGTTATTCGAAACTCCTAATAGTAAAAGTTGATAAACAAC
>CAMZCT010000024.1 GCA_947305065.1 uncultured Mycoplasmatota bacterium
GAGTAACACTTCCTGGTTTAGCAAGAACTTGTCCTCTTTCAACTTGATCTCTTGAAATACCACGTAGTAATGCACCAGCGTTATCACCAGCTATAGCTGAATCAAGTGATTTTCTAAACATTTCAATACCTGTAACAACAGTCTTTTGAGTAGGTCTTAAACCAACGATTTCAACTTCGTCGTTAAGTTTTAATTCACCACGTTCAACACGTCCTGTAACAACTGTACCACGTCCAGAAATTGTGAATACATCTTCAATACTCATTAAGAATGGTTTGTCAGTATCACGAGGTGGAACATCAATATATGAATCAACAGCAGCCATTAAGTCTTTAATTGATTGAACAGCAGCTTCGTCGCCTTCAAGAGCCTTTAATGCAGATCCTCTTATAATTGGACATTCTGAATCAAATTCATATTCTCCTAATAATTCTCTAATTTCCATTTCTACTAAATCAAGTAATTCTGGATCATCTACTTGATCACATTTGTTCATGTAAACAACAATTTTAGGAACACCAACTTGACGAGCAAGTAAGATATGTTCACGAGTTTGAGGCATTGGACCATCTGCAGCAGAAACTACTAAGATAGCTCCATCCATTTGTGCAGCACCAGTGATCATGTTTTTAACATAGTCAGCATGGCCTGGGCAGTCAACGTGAGCATAGTGACGAGTTTCAGTCTCATACTCAACGTGAGCAGTATTAATAGTAATACCTCTTTCTCTTTCTTCTGGTGCTTTGTCGATGTCTGCATAATCAACAAATTTACCAAAGTATTTTGTAATTGCAGCTGTTAATGTTGTTTTACCATGGTCAACGTGTCCGATAGTACCAATATTAACATGTGGTTTTGAACGGTCAAATTTTTCTTTTGACATATTTTTTTCCTCCTTTTTTATACATAATTATTTTATCTAACACTTGATTGTTTTTCAAGTATTAATTTTGTTGAGCGCCGTTTTTCTTAATTATTTCATCGGCGATTGATTTAGGTACTTCTTCATAATGATCCATTGTCATTGTGAAAGTACCACGTCCTTGAGAATTTGAACGTAATGCAGTAGCATATCCGAACATTTCAGATAGTGGTACCATTGCGTCAATCTTAAGGGCATTACCACGAGATTCTTGTCCAAGTGGACGTCCACGTCTACTAGTTAAGTCTCCCATTACATTTCCCATATATTCATCTGGAACAACTACTTCAACTTTCATAATTGGTTCTAGAAGAACTGGTTTACATTTCTTTAAAGCTTCTTTTAAAGCTAAACTTGCAGCAACTTTGAATGCCATTTCTGATGAGTCAACATCATGGTATGAACCATCAAATAACGTTGCTTTAACATCAACCATTGGATAACCAGCAAGAATTCCACCAGCCATAGCTTCTTGTAATCCTTTATCAGTTACTGGAATATATTCACGAGGAACAACTCCACCAACGATTGAATCAACGAATTCATATCCTTTATCTTTATTTGGTTCAAATCTAATCCAAACATGTCCATATTGTCCACGTCCACCTGATTGTTTAATGTACTTACCTTCACATTCAGCAGCTTGTGTTAATGTTTCACGATAAGCAACTTGAGGACGACCAATATTAGCATCAACATTAAATTCGTCTTTCATTCTTCTTACTAATACTTCTAAGTGTAGTTCACCCATACCACTTATAACTGTTTGTCCAGTTTCCACATCTGTTTTATATCTGAAAGTTGGATCCTCTTCAGCTAATTTTTGTAAAGCAGTACCTAATTTATCTTGATCAGCTTTTGATTTTGGCTCAATAGCTTCATCAATAACTGGTTCTGGGAATTCCATACCATTCATTATTACTGGATGTTTTTCATCACATAAAGTATCAGCAGTTGTAGTATTCTTAAGTCCTACTAATGCAGCAATTTCACCAGCATAGACATCTGTAATTTCTTTTCTTTGATTAGCATGCATTTGTAGTATACGTCCAACTCTTTCTTTTACGTTCTTTGTACTATTTAAAATATATGATCCACTACTTAAATGACCAGCATATACTCTAAAAAACGCTAAACGTCCAACAAATGGATCAGTCATTATCTTAAATGCCATAGCAGTAAATGGTTCGCTATCACTTGGTTGACGTTTTACTAGTTTACCATTCATATCAGTACATTCTATAGCAGCAATATCAGTTGGAGCAGGCATGTAATCTATAACAGCATCTAAAGCTAACTTAACACCTGTATTTGATAAAGCACTACCGCACATTACAGGGAAGAATTTCGCTGCTAATACACCTTTTCTGATTCCAGATTTGATTTCTTCAACTGTTAATTCTTGTCCATCTAAATATTTTTCCATTAAGTTATCATCAAACTCAACAGCTTTTTCTACTAATTCTAATCTTTTTTCTTCTACTAAATCCTTTAAATCTTCAGGAAGAGGGATTTCAGTATACTCTTCATGTTGATCTTCACGATCAAAATGATAAGCTTTACGAGTTAATAAATCTACGATTCCATTAAACTCATTTTCAGCTCCGATAGGCCATTGAATAGGAGCATAATTAACACCTAATCTTTTTCCTATTGTATCCAAACTAAATTGGAAGTCAGCCCCTACTTTATCCATTTTATTTACAAATATCATTCTTGGAACTTTATATTCAGTAGCTTGTCTCCAAACTGTTTCAGATTGAGGTTCTACACCTGCATTACCATCAAGTAAACAGATTGAGCCATCTAAAACTCTTAAACTTCTTTGAACTTCAATTGTAAAATCTACGTGTCCTGGAGTATCAATAATATTTAAACGATATCCTTTCCAGTGAGCTGTTGTAGCTGCACTAGTAATTGTAATACCACGTTCTTTTTCTTGTTCCATCCAGTCCATTTGTGATTCACCATCATGTGTCTCACCAATTTTATGAGTAATACCAGTATGAAATAAAACTCTTTCAGTAAAAGTAGTTTTACCGGCATCTATGTGAGCCATAATACCAATATTACGAATTTTATCTATTGTAACATCTCTTGCCATATCACTCTTCTCCTACCATCTGTAATGAGCAAATGCCTTGTTAGCTTCAGCCATCTTGTGAGTATCCTCACGTTTTTTAACAGCTCCACCTACACCATTTGCAGCATCCATTATTTCATTAGCTAAATTTATAGCCATTCCCTTTCCATTTCTTGTCTTAGCATAATTTACTAACCAACGTAGAGCTAATGCTTGACTTCTTGTATCATCAACTTCAATAGGAACTTGAACATTTGAACCACCAACACGTCTAGATTTTACTTCTAAAACTGGTTTAATATTTTCTAAAGCTTTATTAAATACTTCTATTGGTTCTTCTTTTGTTTTTTCCTTAATCATTGCAAATGCTTCATTTAATATTCTTTCAGCAGTCCCCTTTTTACCATCTTGCATAATTTGATTTATTAACTTTGTAACTACTTTTGAATTATATATAGGATCAGGTAATACATCTCTTTTTACTGCACGTCTTTTACGCATAGTATCTCTCCTTTCTTATTATTTTATTTTGTATCTTTTGGTTTTTTAGTACCGTATTTACTACGTCCTTGTTTTCTATTATTAACTCCCTGAGTATCTAAAGTACCACGAATAATATGATAACGTACACCAATCAAGTCCTTAACACGACCACCACGTACTAATACAACGCTATGTTCCTGTAAGTTATGTCCTTCACCTGGTATATAAGTATCAACTTCACGACCGTTTGATAATCTAACACGAGCAAATTTTCTTAAAGCTGAGTTAGGTTTTTTAGGAGTACGAGTACCTACTCTTGTACAAACTCCTCTTTTTTGAGGACTATTTTGTTCAGTAGTCTTTCTCTCCATACTGTTAAATCCAACGTTTAAAACTGGACTCTTACTTTTTTTAGTCTTGTCTTTTCTACTCTTTTTAACTAATTGATTAATAGTTGGCATAATACTCTCCTTTCATATACACACATCCTGGTGTGTCGAACTATTTATTAAATCAGGTTCTACCTACGCAGAACCACAATTTAAACGCAGAATTAATATAACATTTTATATTAATAATGTCAATATATTTTTATTCTAAACTAAAGCCTTCTGTTGAATACCCTTTACATGATAAATAACCAGTTGATCTAACTTCATTATCACGATTGGTAAATACCAAGGCATAACCTATACATTCATCTTCTATTTTGCTATCAACTTTTAAATATCCATCTTTAATTAAAGCAGTCATATCCAACTTAACCTTTTGGGAATCAACGCCAGCCAAATCTTTATCTTCAACATATTCAACAGCTGCAGTTGCTAATTTCTTTTCAACACCTGTATAATTTCCAATATAACTATTGTTAATATTACATACTACTATAACTATCACTAATATTAATACAATAATACACCATAGTTCAAGAATTCTTCTTGTTTTCTTAGGTAATTTAATAAAACTAACGTATCTTTCCTTAAACCATTCCCTACACTTTTCAAAAAAGCTTTTTTTCTTACCCTTATTCATCTTTTCACCCTAATATCCTTCCGTCACATAATTACTACAATTTAAATATGTTTTAATATTTAAGCTACTATCATTATTTAATTTAACAAAACTATAACCTTCACACACACTTCCATCTAACATATCATTCAAGCTCTCTATATAGTTCTTACTAACTAAAGTAGATAAATCAACTCTTAAGCCTTCTGAAGGAATAGATGGTGATGCATAAATAACATAATTTCTAGTCGCATCTATCATTTTGTTTTGATATTTTTTATAATAGTCTTCATTATAAACAACTTCCACTGGTTCACTAGTCTGCTCTTTACTTTCAGTATTTGTTTCTTGTTTTTTTTCTTCTTTTTCTACTGGCGTATTATCATTAGTACTATATGGAGTGTCAAGGGCATCATATAGTCTATGAACATTAATAACTACAACCAATAATACTACTAACATAGCAACGATTGAAATAATAAATTCCTTATCTCCCCAACCATGATTATTTAATTTCATATATATTTCACCCACTAATAATATTTGTAATCATAAATAAAATGACTACCATAATTATAGCACAAAAAAAGAACTTTTAAGTTCTTTTTTTACAATTAAACTAATTCTACTTCAGCACCAGCAGCTTCTAATTGTGCTTTAATTTCTTCAGCTTCTTTAGCAGGAACGTTTTCCTTAACATTTCCACCATTGTCAGCTAAACCTTTAGCTTCAACAAGTCCAAGACCAGTTATTTCCTTTAATAATTTAATAACTTGCATCTTAGTTCCACCAGCATTCTTTAATACTACTGTTTTAGCAGCATCATCAGTACCAGCGTCAGCAGCACCTGCAGCAGGAGCAGCAGCAACAGCTACAGCACTTGGATCTACTCCAAATTCTTCTTTCATTGCATCAACTAATTCTTTAACTTCTAGAATAGTCATTTCTTTTAAAGCATTTACAAATTCTTCTTTTGTTAATTTTGCCATTATATATCTTCCTTTCTTTCCCTTACAAAATTATTTTTCTAGCTTTTCAGCATATAAATTTAGTCCAATAGCTAAATCTCTAACATATTGAATCATACCACCAGCAAGCATAGTAAGTAATCCTTCTCTTGATGGGATAGTAGCATATTCTCTAATTGTATTAAGATCTGCAGGTGAACCATTGATAATTCCTACTCTTATTTCAGCTTTATCATTTTCTTTTGCGAACTTAGATAGAACTTTAATTGGTTCTAATAGTTCATGACCAAACATAAATGCATTTGGTCCTTCTAAGAAATCGTCTAAATTAATTTTTAATTCGTCAAGAGCTCTTTTAACAAGAGTGTTTTTGAATACTCTTAATTCTCCATCAACATTCTTTAGTTCCCTTCTTAAGTTATTAAGATCTGAAACTGTTAAACCTTGATAAGAGAAAACTATGACTGATTCACTGTTCTTAACTAAATCTTCAATTTCATTAACAACTGCTTTCTTAGATTCTAAAACTTTTGCACTTGCCATATTTTTCCTCCTTCAGGATATATAAAAAGCTTTCCTCCACAGGAAAGCTAGAAATCATCTTAAAAAATGAATCGCTAGATTTCCTCGGCAAGATTTACTTTTACACTTGCTGTCTTCAGAAGGTTCGCCTTTTCATAACAAACATATTATATTCTATTCTTTATTAAATGTCAAAAGAATTCTTATCGATCTTTATACCAGGACCCATAGTACTAGATACTGTTATATTTTCAATAAACTTACCTTTAACAACTGTAGGTTTAGATTTGTTAATTGTATTATAAACATAATCTAAATTTTCTAGTAACTTCTTTTCATCAAATGAAACTTTACCAATTACTGTATGAACATTTCCATAAGTATCAGTTTTATAACTAACCATACCTTTTTTAATATCCTCTACTGCTTTTGCAGGAGTCATAGTAACTGTTCCAGTTTTAGGATTTGGCATTAAACCTTTAGGTCCTAAAACACGACCTATTTTACCTAAACTAGCCATCATATCTGGAGTAGCTACGATAACATCATAATCAAACCAATTTTCATTAGCTATCTTATCAATCATATCTTGATCTCCAACAAAATCAGCGCCAGCCTTTTTAGCTTCACTAGCAGCATCACCTTTAGCAATAACTAAAACTCTACTAGTTTTACCAGTACCATTTGGTAATACCATTGATCCTCTCAATTGTTGGTCAGCTTTTCTTGTATCAAGATTTAACTTGAAAGCTACTTCAACAGTACTATCAAAGTTAGTTATAGATGTTTCTTTAACTAATTTTATTGCTTCTTCTTTAGTATAAAGTTTATTTCTTTCAACTTTACTAGAAGCTTCCACATACTTTTTACCTGATTTTCTCATCTTTATACCTCCTAATTGTGGTTATTAGCGGATAATATTTATTTTCTATAATTATTCTTCTATTTTAATTCCCATATTAAGTGCAGTACCAGCTATTATCTTCATAGCACTTTCAATATCGTACGCATTTAAATCTGGCATTTTAATTTCAGCAATTTTTCTTAAGTCATCCTTAGATAAAGTGCCAACAATTTCTTTTGAGCCTTTTGAACTTCCTTTTGGAACTTTAGCAAATTTCTTTATTAATTCTTTTGCTGGTGGAGTCTTTAATACAAAATCAAAAGTTCTATCTTCATATACATTAATAACAACAGGAATAACATCTCCCATTTTATCCTTAGTAGCATCATTGTATCTTGTACAAAATTCTCCAAGATTTATACCAGCAGGTCCTAATGCAGTACCAACTGGTGGAGCTGGTGTAGCTTTTCCAGCTTGAATTTGTATTTTTATTTGTTTTACGACTTCTTTTGCCACGAAAAACACCTCCTATAATATTTTATCGCGTCAGTGGTATCGGGCGTCCGCTTCGCCTTCCCTCCCACTAAAAAACACTACAATTTCTTCAATTGCACTTAAGATACTACCACAAAGTATAATTAAATGCAAGAATTTTAAAGCAATAGGTTTAAATCTTCATATACTTTTGATTCCTATTACTTGGATTGTTAGGAATAGTCGTTACTAATCTAGAATTACTGATTAAGGGATTAATATAATTCTTTTTAAAATTTCTTAAACTTTTAAAACCGAAATAACTTGTTATTTCTTTTAAACTTCTAGGTTTATTACAATAATTTAATATTAAGTTTTCTTGTATAATATTTTTGTTTCTTGTACATTTTTCTTGTACTTTTCTTGTACACTTTTTATCACTAGTATACAAGAAATCTAAATTATCATAAATCACTTCATATAATTCTTCATTATTATTTAATATATCATCTAATAGATTATGAATATTATTTCTTTTATTAATTTATTTCATATTTTTGTCGCGGAAAGAGTTTTCCGCTCCTTATTCTAGTGTTAAGTGTTGGTGCGCCAAATCTGTCTATCATTCAGAAATTACAAATGGACTTTCTTCACTTCCATCTCCTGAAGATATTACAACACCAGCATTGAGAGAAACTACCAAACGAACACCACCAGCGTAGCCGACGTAGTAGTCGTAATTCACATCACCATCAAAGTTCACATCACGCACGATCGTTTGGTAGTTGAGGAAATAGTGAGGGGAAAGCCCCCACCAGGAATCACCAGTATTTGTTAGAGTACTATAATACGTGCTTGAATTATTGTTTGTTAATGTATATAACTCTTTATGGGTTGCTAAACTTACTGGATATGTTAGTTTAGCTTTATCATTACCTACTGAGAATTGATCTGTCCCATTTATGCATGATAAGTCATTATTTAATGTATAGTTTTTAAAATTCATAGATGTACTTAGACTTCCATCTTTATTCCAGCCATTAGTTGCTTGGTTAATCATATTCCTCGCATTACAATACACTGTATCTTCTAACATATTTGTTCTACTTGATAAGTTTTGAGCATACCAACTATCTATTATTCCCTTAATTGATGAATTATATGTATTTACATTATCATTATATAGCATTTCATTTACTACTGCTTGGATGTTTTCTGCTCCATTTAATTCTATATAATAATTACTATATCCAATACTATAATAATAATATCTTACTTTATTACATGTTGATGAAGTACTATTACAGGTGTAATGATGTGTAGCATCCATTGTTGTTCCAAGTTCACTTTCTCCGCTTGCCGGTAATAATGTATATGTTCCATTTGAATATGATACATCATTTCCCATTAGTGATTCACTTGTTGGGGCTCCACTTTTATAATTATATACTTTATTAAACATATAACCAACCATGGCTGGACTTCTATAATTTGCATTATATGAACTTGTTCCTATTTGGGCATAGTTGGTATCACCTATTGTATATGATGATGTATAGGCTGTTGTATTAGTTGAATATCCATTTACATTATATAATGTTGTACATGTACCTGTTGTATTCTTACAAGTAAATTTACCAAGTAGATTTTCATATGTTGAATCACTCCATGTAGCTGTAGTTGTATCTGTTAATGTAAAAGTACTATTTGTTATATCATAAGTAAATGAATCTCCATATAGATAACTTACATTTAATGTTTGTGTTGTGCCATTTGCTCCAACTATCCCTTTATGATCGCCTCTTGATGAACCACACTCACCATTTTGATTAGGTTCACCATTATATATCATCTTTATTCCACCAGTTTCTGTTGTTCTTATCATCTGCCAGCAATATCCTGCAAATTTAATATTTCTCTTATCTGCACATTTATTAAAATAAACATTTGAAGCAGATACTGTTTGTCCTACTTGATCAGTTACTTGTCCTTCATATTTAGTAAAACATGATGAATTTTCTGCTTTTAATTGTTGGATAATAGTATTTGTTGTTATTTCTTCTTCATTAGTCTGAGTATAAGTAATATCTAGTTCTAAATCTAATTCTATATCATCTTCTGGTAAAGAATTTAGATCTTCTTTATATCCCACTCTAACTACTATTCTTTTTCTTGCTCCAGGATTTAATAAATCATCTACTTGGACCGGATTACCATTTGTATATTTAATACTTTGATCTAAATATGGATCGGCTGCACTACTTATTCCTTGAATATTAACTAAAGATATCTTTCCTCCAATTGTTCCAGCGTTTACTACATCTACTTCAAATTCATAGAAGTCTCCAGGCGTACCTAGTTCTACTGAATAATTAATACTAGTTGTATTACTTTGTATAGCCACAGGTGTTGTAGCATTTACAGAACCACTAGCTATACTTAAATTTTCAAAATGAATATTCCAAGTATTAGCACTTAATTCTGTATGACCATTAATAGATAACGCTGCACTTAAATAAGCATAACCGATACTAATAAATAGCAACATAAAGAATAAAGAAAAGTACATTATTCTTTTTTTATGATTAACGAATTTTCTTCTCTTTAATAGTTTCATTCAAACACCTATTACAATTATACAAAATAAAAAGTAGTATTACTACTACTTATTGTATTTTATTAACTTGGAACACTTCAACCTCAACAGGAGTTTCTTGTCCAAATAAATCAATTAATACATTTAATCTGTTATTTTCTAAATCTATACTATCAACAACACCATTCATTCCTTTGAATGGACCTTCTGTAATAGTAACTTTAGTACCAACAGCCATATCATTTTCAATATTAACTCTACTCATACCCATAGTAGCTAATATTCTATCTATTTCTTGAGGCATCAATGGCGTAGGTTTTGCTTTATGTCCAGATGAACCAATAAATCCTGTAACACCAGGAGTATTACGAACAATATACCAAGCTTCATCAGACATAATCATTTCTACTAGTACATATCCAGGGAACATCTTTTTAACTTTTTCTTTTTTTACTCCATCTTTTATTTCTACCTCAGTAGTTTCAGGAATAATAACTCTAAAAATATTATCTTGCATCCCCATTGAAACAGCACGAGATTCTAATTTTTCTTTAACTTTAGATTCATGACCACTATAAGTGTTTACTACATACCATTCTTTTTCCATTAAACAAACAATCCCTTCAAGAATACTTTTAACCAAGCCATAAACAATGTTACAGCTTCAAAAAACAAACTTAAGAAAATACATATTGCAACTACAGCAATAGTTGATTTAACAATATTTCCTGCTGAAGGCCAAACTACTTGTTTCATTTCTTTTCTAATTCCTGCCAAGAAGCCAACTTTTTTCTTCTTTTCTTTAGTTTTCTTTTCTTCCTTTTCAGCTTTTTCTTCTTCTATTTTCTCTTCTTTAATATCTTCAACTATTTCTTTCTTTTTTTTCTCTTTAGTTTCAGAAATAGCTGCATCTTTAACAGTTTTTTTAACCTTTGCCATAAGCCCACCTCTAATATTTTTTTGTATTTAAAAAAACACTTCTTTGTGTTTCAAGAAGAATATACTATAAACTCCTCAAAAAAGCAAGTATTTTCTTCATAATACATATCTTTTTTAATAAATCTAATCGCCATAAATTATAAAATTAATAATTAATATCTTATATTAGCAAACATTTTACCTTGTTTCCTTGCTTGATTTGCAGTTACCAAAACACTTAGTCTGAGTATCCTCTAAAATCTTCCATCTATTCATTTCTTGTCTTTGTTCATCAGCTTCTATTTGCGTCAATGTTGTTTGTAAACGTTGATACTCGGAGTAACCTAAATCTAAATCATTAAAATCTATCATTCTATCCTCCCACCATCTATATGATTCATTTACACTATTATTTTACAATACTTCATTATAAAGACACAATAAAGATTACAAAGAAAAACAAGTAAATAATTACTTGTTTACTATTTTTTTAATTTTATTTTTTATTCTTTGCATTGCATTATCAATTTGTTTAGGTTCTCTGTTTAATAATAAGGCAATTTCATTATATTTTAACCCTTTAATCATAAATTCGTATACTTCATATTCGTTACTTGATAATACACTTTTTATTTTTTCATTTAGTTCTTTATATTCTTCTTCATTCATTAACTTAAACAAAGGATCATTCTGTGAATTATCACTTATTGTCTCCATTAATGGTAAAGAATCGTTATCATATACATATTCTAACGATAATGATTCTGATTGAAATCTAGATTTCTTATTATTAATACGCCTGATTGAGTACTGCAACCTTCTATCAACACATAAAGTAATGAAAGATGGTAATGAAGCCTCTTTATCATCACGATAATTAACCAAGGCATCAGAAAAGCCAACCAAAGCATCTTGATATAAGTCATTATAATCATAACCAAGTATATTAGCTATATTACTGTATTTTTTTAACTCAATATCAATAATATATCTATATTTATCAAACAAAATATCTTTAGCTTCTTCAGAACTTTCCCTTGTCATCATTATTAATTCTTGATCATTATAATCTTCATACTTCATATCTCTACCTATTAACTATTCCATAGATTATTACAGCTGTTGCTACCGAAGCATTTAATGAGTTTATTTTCCCATATTGAGGAATTGATACAATTTCATCACATGCTTCTCTAACCAAACGACTCATTCCTTTACCTTCATTACCAATAATAAGTAAAACTTTATCAGAAAAATCTATGTCTTTATAATTGTGACCATTCATATCTGCTCCATAAACAAAGAAACCATTATTTTTAAAATCTTCTATCGTCTTACTAAGATTATTTACCATTGCAATATTAACTCGTTCTAGAGCTCCAGCACTTGTCTTCATAACAGTTGCATTAACTGAAACTCCTCTATCTTTAGGAATAACAATCGAATAAACTCCCGCAGCTTCACAAGTACGTATTATCGCTCCAAAATTATGAGGATCCTCTAAATGATCTAACATCACAACTAATTTATCAGAATACATATTCTTGTAATCTTTATATTCATAATCATTAGTAATAACTATAATTCCTTGATGTTTTCCTTCAACCATTTTATCCATAGTTTTGTTATCAGTAGTTGTATAACTAATTCTATTACTTTTTATAAAATCAATTATTTCTTTATCACTAAAATTCTTTGCTAAATAAACCTTTTTTATAGAACTAATATCTTCTTTTAATTCATTAAATACATTCTTCCCATATACCTTCATATTATTCTCCTAAAATATATTTCATTATCTCTTTTATTCTATCATCTTTATTTTCAAAATGTAATTTACCTATTAAAGCTTCCAACCCAGTTGCTAATCGATAGGTTATTATATCTGTACTTTTACTCTTAGTTCCTTTAGCATTTCTTCCCCATCTAACAATATCTAATTCCTCTTCTGTTAGAAAATTATCATCTAATAGTTTTTCTAAGTGTCTTCTTTGACTATTGGCGCTTACATATTCCAAACTACCTTTTTGTAAATCTCCCACTTTAGTTAATCCCGTTTTAATTAAATGTTCTCTAACATACATTTCATATATAGTATCACCCATATATGCACAAACCAAAGGTCCATACATAATTACCACCCATAGCTAATTTATCATAAATAACAAAAAAAGCAAGTTTCTTTTACTTCTTGCTTTTCGCTTTTGTTTTTTTACTACTTTTACTGTTTTTATTATTACTAGAACTCTTAGTTTTAGTTACAGTCTTTTTAGTAGCTTTCTTAGTAGTAGATACCTTTTTAACATCTTCTTTTTTTATCTCTTTTACCTCTTCTACTATTTCTTCTTGTTCCTTCTTAAATAATATTATAAAGAAACAAATAAAACTAACTACAAACAATATAACAGATACAATTTGTGCAACCTTAAATGGTTTAATCATTAATGAATCTGTCCTTAAAGATTCAATAAAGAATCTTCCTAAAGAGTACCACATTAAATATATAAACGTTAGCTGTCCATCTTTTCTTTTCTTATAAACAGATCTTATTAACAATAGAATAACAAAACCTAATATACACCATAAAAATTCATAGTAGAAAGTTGGATGATAATAAACACCATCTATTTTCATACCTTTAATAATAAAATTAGGTATTATTTTTAAATGTTGTAAATTAACAAGCGTAGTAACTGGTCCATGTGCTTCACTATTAAAGAAGTTTCCCCATCTACCTATTGCCTGTCCTAGTATCAAAGAAGGTGCAACAATATCTGTCAACTCTAACATTTTTGCTCCTTTTACTTTAGAAAATAAATAAATTGTTAATAAACCAGCAATTATCCCTCCATGAATAGCCAATCCACCATTCCATAATCTAAATATTTCTAAAAAGTCATGTTGATAATAACTAAGATTAAACAATACATAATACAATCTTGCTCCTAATATACCAAAAATAACTGTATAAAAGCCCATATCAAATATTAAGTCTTTACTAACATTTCTCTTTTTTCCTTCTCTTAAAGCTAAAACAAAACCCAATAATACTGCAATTAAAACAAAGAATGAGTACCATCTAAATTCTATTCTACCTATAGTAAACATTACTGGATTCATAATATCCCTCCCAAATGAGTAAATGTATTATAGCACAAATAAAAAGATATTTAAAAAATATCTATATATCATATTCATAAATTACATTATGATTGCTATAAAATTTAGTTAGGTCAGTATTCTCATCATATCCTATGATATTATAATGCAATGCCTTTATTGTCCCGGAATGAGATACTACCAAAATTGTTTTATCAGAATAATTCTTTTTTAAATAATCAAGAAACTTTTTAGTTCTAGCTAATAATTCTTTTGGAGTTTCTACTCCATTAGCATCTTTTTTATAGTTTAAATCCCAAAATTCTTTAATTTTATAATTATGTACTAAAGTTCCTTCTAATCTTCCCAAATCTCTTTCCATTAATAAATCACTAGGTATTATCTCACATTTACCATCTACAATTATTTCTGCCGTATCTAATGCTCTTTTTAACGATGAAGAAAAACAAATATCAAAGTGAACATCCCTTAATTGTTTCGCTATTTTTTTTGATGCTTTAATCCCAATATCACTTATTGGTACATCTGTTTTACCTTGTATCAATTTACTAAGATTCCAATCAGTTTTACCGTGTCTAACCAAATATAACTTCATAAAATCGTCCTCTCATGTATATTATAACAAAAAAATAGTTTATTCCCATAAACTACTTTTTATTTAACTTAACTAACTTAGATACTAAGGCTTTATAATTATCAGGATATTTAGTCACACCACTTTTGTGATAATAAACTTCCATTTCATCATAAAATGATATACGCCATAATATACTCATTGGTGGATGATCTCCGTTTTTGTCAGGCCAATAATCGTATTCATCCATATCAGCATAATCCCAAATCATTTTTTCTATTTCAGATAATTCCTTGTCGTCTACATCTACCATATAAATAACGCCATCTACATCTATTACTTTTTCTTCTAAATTAAATATAATGTATTTTCTATCATCATATTCTAATTCTACTCTTTTAATATGCTTCTTATCTTTATATTTTTTATCTATATCTAACACTGCTTCCATATTAACCTCACAAAATATTTTTTAAGAACTGACCTGTATAGCTCTTCTTTACTTTAGATACTTCTTCAGGAGTTCCAGTAGTAACTACAGTTCCTCCATCATTTCCACCTTCCGGTCCTAAATCTATTATATAATCTGCAACTTTAATTACATCTAAGTTATGTTCAATTACGACAACTGTATCACCGTTATTTACAATTCTCTGTAATATAATTAACAGTTTCTTGATATCATCTGTATGTAAACCAGTAGTTGGTTCATCCAATATATACACACTTTTACCTGTAGCTTTTTTCTGTAATTCCTTAGCTAATTTTACTCTACCAGCTTCTCCACCAGATAGCGTTGGAGCAGATTGACCAAGTTCTATGTATGACAAACCAACATCCATCATTACTTGTAACTTATTCTTTACTTTAGGAATATTATCAAAGAATTCTAGCGCTTCACTAATACGCATATTTAAAACGTCAGAAATATTTTTACCCTTAAACTTTACATCCAAAGTCTCTCTATTATATCTAGTTCCATGACATACTTCACAAGGAACATAAACATCTGGTAAAAAATTCATTTCAATTCTCTTTACCCCGTCTCCTAGGCACGCTTCACAACGTCCACCTTTAACGTTAAAGGAGAATCTATTTTTTCCATAACCACGCATCTTTGATTCTTTCATTTCTGCAAAGACATCTCTTATATCATCAAAAACCCCAACATAGGTAGCCGGATTACTTCTAGGTGTTCTTCCAATTGGGTCTTGAGTAATATGTACTACCTTATCGATATTTTCCATACCTTTAACTTCTTTACACTCTCCAACTACCACTTTAGATTTATAGATTTTCTTAGTTAAAGCATTAAATAAAATATCATTTATTAATGTTGACTTTCCACTACCAGATACTCCTGTAACACACGTGAAAGTCCCTAAAGGTATTTTAACATTAATATTTTTTAAATTATGTTCCTTAGCACCTTTTATTTCTAGAAAAGATCCATTACCTTTTCTCCTCTTTTTAGGTATCTCTATTTTTTCTTTTCCAGTTAAATATTTACCGGTTAAAGAATCGGGATTCTTCATTACCTCTTCAGGAGTACCAGCAGCCATTACCTTTCCACCTTCAGTACCAGCTCCAGGTCCTATATCTACTAAATAATCAGCTGCTAACATAGTATCCGTATCATGTTCTACTACTATTAAAGTATTACCTAAATCTCTCATTTCTTTCAAAGAATTAATTAGTCTTTGATTATCTCTTTGGTGTAAACCAATACTAGGTTCATCTAAGACATATAATACTCCTGACAATTTACTTCCTATTTGAGTAGCTAATCTTATTCTTTGAGATTCTCCACCAGATAAAGTTCCAGCTGCTCTATCCAAAGTTATATACCCTAATCCTACATTATTTAAAAATTCTAATCTATTAGCAATTTCTTTTATTAATAACTCACTTATTTGTTTCTTCTCTTCATCCAATTTTAAATTGTTAATAAAAGTATATAAATCACTAATACTCATCGCTGTCATATCATATATATTTTTATTGTTTATAAAAACGTTTAATACTTCTTCTCTTAATCTTGTCCCCTTACATACAGAACACTTTTGTTCATACATAAAGTTTTCAATCCACTCTCTTACCCAAGTAGCAGTGGTTTCAACGTATCTTCTCTCAAGATTAGTAATTATTCCTTCAAAATAACTCGTCTTTGTTCTAATATTTCCCTCACGAGAAACATATTTAAAATCTAATATATCCGTAGACCCAAATAATATTTTTTCTAATTTATCTCTTGGTATTTTACCTATCGGCATATCTAAATCTATCCCATAATAATCTGCTGTCGTTTCTACTTCTGTAAATAGTATATTCTGATCTTGTGTTAAAGTCTTAATTGCCCCTTCTCGTATGCTCTTAGTTTTATCTGGAATCAATAAGTCCTCGCTTATTTTCATCTTCAATCCTAAACCATTACATTCTGGACAAGCACCAAAAGGGGAATTAAATGAAAACATTCTTGTTTCTAATCTTGGTATAGAGTAATTACAGTGAATACATGCATAATTCTCACTCATTAAGAATTCTTCATCACCGATAACATTAAACAAAACCAAACCATTCGCTAACTTAGCACTATTTTCTATAGATTCAAATATTCTACTTCTATCTT
The DNA here is from genome assembly GCA_947305065.1 of uncultured Mycoplasmatota bacterium. Classification (GTDB taxonomy): domain Bacteria; phylum Bacillota_I; class Bacilli_A; order RF39; family UBA660; genus Coprovivens. Next base: position 17,145 of record CAMZCT010000024.1, read on the forward strand.
CTGGTTTTACCATTACCCTATCGACAATAACTTCTATGTTATCTTTTTTATTCTTCTCTAATTTTATATCTTCTGATAAATCTCTTACTTCCCCGTTTATTCTAACTCGTGTATATCCTTTTTTTCGCAAATCATCAAGAACATCTTGATGAGCCCCTTTTTCTCCTCTAACAATCGGAGCCATTATCTCGATCTTAGTTCTCTCTGGATAATTCATAATTTTATTAGTCATTTCTTCAATACTTTGACTAGATATCGGCTTATGATGATTAGGACAATAAGGAGTTCCAATTCTTGCATATAACAATCTTAAATAATCGTATATTTCCGTTACAGTACCAACGGTACTTCTTGGATTATTATTAGTACTCTTTTGATCGATACTAATGCTTGGGCTTAAACCTTCGATACTATCTACATCTGGTTTACTAGTTCCACCTAAAAATTGTCTAGCATAACTAGATAAACTTTCAACATATCTTCTTTGTCCTTCTGCATAAATAGTATCAAAAGCTAAACTACTTTTCCCACTACCAGAAACACCTGTCATTACAATTAAAGAATTCTTAGGTAATTCTAAGTCAATATTCTTTAAATTATTCTCACGAGCTCCTTTAATTATTATCTTATCCATACTAATCTCTCCAAGCTCTAATATTATAATATGATAACTTTTGTTCGTCAATAACGTAAAAAAGAGGATTAATCCTCTAATTTTTCTTTCCAAGATGAACCGATACAATTTTCTTTTTCATATAATCTTGTCGCTTTAAAAACAGAATCAAACATAGCCATAGTTCCAACTCTAGTCTTTTTATAATTAGCAATATTAGTACTCTTTATACCTATACTTTGTCCTTCCTCATACGAATCTATATTGGCTCCAATATACATAAATTCCCAATTTTTATGCTTATTGATTAATTCATTAACACTTCTTTTGTTATACTCTCTAGAACTATTCTCTAAGCCATCAGTAGTAATAACAAATAATACCTTATCATTAGCACTATTTTCAATTGTTTTAATCGTCTTTCCTATCGCATCATATAAAGCAGTACAACCTCTAACATAATATTCTTTATCAGTAAGTTTCTTAACCTTTTCCAAGTCCTCTCTCATATTAAGTATTTCATATTGATCATCGAATAATACTGTAGTTATTTTTGTCTTATAACCATTACTTTTTTGTTTTTCTAAATAGCTATTATATCCTCCAATCGTATCTGCTTCCATTCCTGACATAGAGCCACTTCTATCTAGCAGAAATACAACATCCATCTCTTTGTGTTTTCCTTTCTTCATCTTTCTCTTTCCCTCTTTCTTTATTTTACCTTGTTAATCAATTCTTTTATTCTGTTATATTCATCCAAATGATTTGTTACACAAAATCCCGGTCCTCTCACAGTATAACCAGCATCAAATATTCTAATTGGTTCAAATATTTTATTTATATAGTGTTCATCAATATAGGTTTTAATTATATTAAATGATTCGTCACTTATTTTACTACCCCCTAATAATTCTTCTTTATTTTCTTTACTTTTTAATAGGAAATACTTTCTATAATAGTATATCTTTTTATCATTAGTAATAATTGTACTAATAGTCCCCGGAGTCCTTCCTAAACCTCCCCAAGAAGAGACTTCTATAAGCATATTATTTCTTATTTCTTCAATTGTTTCTTTTTCCATCTTCTTTTCCTCTCTTTCTGCTATAATAATAATAGATTTCAAAGACCATTTGGTCGCTTAAAAGGAGACAAATTATGAATATAAAAGATAAATTAGAAAAATATATTAATGATAATTTAGCAGTACGTTTTGGAAAAGCTATGTATGATGTTACTGAATCCTGTTTAAGTCGTGCTAAACTTAAAAATTATGATGCAGAAAAAAATGCTCCTGTTAGAGGAGCATTTAAACGTGCCAAAGTTGCAACAAATTTTAATTTAGATAATTATATTAACAAAAATAAAGAAGATAATAAATTTCAAAAATTGTTATTTAAATATATTGACGAACGAGATTTAAAAGATAGTGACGTTTATAATAAAGTTAATATTGATAGACGTTTATTTTCTAAAATAAGAAATGATCGTAATTATCATCCTAGTAAAGAAACAGTAATATTACTTGCTATTGCTCTAGAACTAAATGAGGATGAATTATTAGATCTATTAAATAGTGCTGAATATTCCCTTCCTAATAACGACATTTCTAACTTAATAATTAAATTTTGTTTTAAAGAACAAATTTATAATATAAACACTTTAAATGAATTTCTTTATGATTATAATTGTAAACCTTTATGTTAACTACTTCTTAGGAAATACCCCACTAGTATCTTTTCCTTTAAATAAGTCATAATGAAATAAAAGAATACTTAAATTAGATACAACTAATATTCCATCTGTTAGAGCTCCAGCATAAGATCCTATACAAAAACAATAAATTACCCAGATAGAATATGATATTACAGCACCAAGTACTACTACATTCTTTTTCTTTGTAAGAGTATATCCATCTATTAAACCAGCTATTATAGGTAATAAATTAGCATAAGTTTCAAAAGTGAAGAAAGATATGATTATAAAAACTATGGCACTAAATAAAAATATATAATCATCTTTATCGGTTTTATAATACAAGTAATCTCTAATTATTTCAAAGACACAAATAGCTAATCCCGTCATAGCACCTAAAAAATAATAATGTAAACAGTAAAAAAAGGTAGCTAATAACTGAAATGTTAAAATACGATTAGTATCTTTTCTATAATAACTTAATACTAACAATCCCCAAGCTATTAAATCTAATGCTTGTACAAAAATAAAATACCAATTCATAAAAATCTTCTTTCATATTATTTATTACTACCGTATTTTATCATAATGATAAGTATAAAAAAAGAATGTTATTGCGATATCATTCTTTTTTCATGCACTTTCTTTTCAATTGCTTCTACAAGATTAGTAGAATCAAATATATCCATTAGCTTACCTGCATCAATAGTAAGTATAAAATCCACATTTTTGTCAACAATAGCATAAAATACAAATTCATATTTACCATTCTTATCAACAATATCAACATGTCCATTCTTTAAAGCAACTTCTATATTATATAAAATATGTTTATTCAATACTCTACCAGTATAATAAAATTCTCCTGTTTCTTCATCATAAACTTCTCTCATGTCAGTTCTATCAATCATTTTTTTCACGTATTGTTCTTCTAACCTTCTTTTTTTCCACTCCAATTGATTAATCCTAAATCTTACTCTTTTCTTTTCTGGTTCTTTTACTTTTCTATTACGTATAACTATCTTACAAGTATTGATAATTTTATTAATTCTTTCTAATTCTTCTTCAAACTCTTCCCATACATCATCATATCTATAATGATTAGCATTTGCTTCTATGTTAGGCAGTAACAAACTACTATAGTCTATGCATTCTTTATCCTTAGCATAGAATTGAATTGGATAGCAACTAACCATCAAATGTGTCAATGCTTCAACATAGCCATTCTCTTTATGCTTTTCATCTACTAATGGAAGATCACCATTAAATAATTTTTCTTTACGATTCTTTTTCAATCTATTATACAAAGATGCTATTCCATCATAAGCTAATCTTCTAAATTCCCTTTTAGAAATATCAAGATAATGTTTAACATTTATGTCATTACTAACTTCATATGAAAATAATGATCTAATAGCTTTTTCTCTAGAATTACATATTTTATCTTTTACTCTATCCATATCCATAAAAATAATTTGTGCCTTCTTTTCAGGTATAGGCATTTCTATTCTTTTTTTGTAATTACTATTTATATTGCTAAAACAAGAAATATCAAGTACTTTCTTATGAGCTTTTTCTCTATACTTCAACATAGTTTCTAAAAATGTCATCTCGATTAGATCATATGGTATTTCCATATTACCAGAAACTATTTTATCCCCTTCTAAATAATAATCTTGTTTTGCAAACAAGTTTTTCCAAACTTCATCTACTTCTATTTTCTTAAAATAATCTTCAAAAATTGAAAATGCCAAAAAAAACAATTCTATACTAATAGCTTTATTACATTCTTCATCTAACTGAAAATCATTTAAATATAATTCTTTTAAAGATTCGTTTGCTAATACCAATTTTTCTATTGTGTTACTATATTTACTCTGCATAAAAAACACACTCCAAAGAAAATATAGGTATAATATAACTCATTTTTTTAAATAAAAAAGAATTTATTAACATAAATTCTATTTTTTTAGTAAATTTCTAATATTTTTCTCATATTTAATCTTTTCTTTAAAACTTTTTGCATTACGAAGATTATTATACTCATTAATAACTTTCATCTTTGTTTCTTCATCTAAATCCATATTTTTAACATCTTTGATTTTAGAATCTATATCATCTTGTTCATCTTCATCTGCTACTAGTACTATATCTCCAAAGTTATCGCTTAATCCTAAAGCAAACATTGTGTTATTATCTTTTGTATCAGTCAAATCTTCTCTCTTTTTTAACATTGGCATATTACTTTCCCCCTATGCAGCTTTTCTTTCATAACTATCTACTTTTAATTCCTCGTTACAGCATTCTACAAAATATAGAAAATCATCTATAGGAATAACTGCTTTAAAAGTATTCATTCCCATTTCTTTATTATTAATATCTACATTAATAGTATTACTCTTAGGATCAACATAGATTCTTCCTTCTTTATCAGCTTCTTTTATTAATCTCATTATCATGTCATTATCAAAAGCTAAATCAATAGGTAAATTAGTCCTTTTATAATGAATAATATTTTGTAAACTATTTCTCTCACTACTTAAAGCTAATAACTTTTTCTCTCGTTCTATAAAAGCATCTATATCATTTCTTACCTTTTTATAGTTTTCAACATTTTCTAAATCTTCACCTTTTTCTCTATATTCATTACATATAGTTACATCCTTTTTAGTTTCTTCTCTTAGAGCCACTTCTTCTTCATTATATTTAGGAGAATTTATTTCTTTAATAACTCTTCTTAAAGTTGAATAATTACCTACTAATTCCTCATCAACATAATTTTTAATTCTAATTTTACTCAAATACAGATTTTCATAGTTAATATCCATATTAGCTAAAAGATACATATACATTCTAAACAAACCTGCATAGCACATATTAATATCTACTACTCTACTTATTTCATCAAAAGATTTCTTACCATCTAATAAGAAAATCAGTTTACTAAGATTAATATTTGTTTCAATACTTACAGATTCGTCTTCCAATATCCATTCCTTAATCATTTCCTTTTGTTCTTTTAATGATCTGTTATAGAAATCACCTTTCTTAGCTTTTTCTAAAAACATAACATAATTATTAAAATCATATTTAGTAACATCTGTTTTTACACTACTAGGAACATTACGAACAAAAGCATCTTTTATTTCATAGCTTTTAATTTTACTTTGACCTATTAATACACCCTTGGTGTTTATAACTGCATGGTTATAAACATTTTTTAATCTACTCTGATTACCAGACATACTAATTAAAAACATTTTTGTATGGTATAAATAATTCAATAAACTGTTTTCATCATGAATATCCATTTCTTCATTTTTATTAAACAAGAAAACCCTTAAGAAAGTACTTTCCTTAGACATAGATACTAAATTATATAACCAAGAAGGACTAACAACAGCATTTATATCCTTATTCTTAAGTAAAACATTATTATCTTTATCAAATGCAAAAGTTCCCTCTTTAATACAAGAAATAATATTATTATAAACTTCTCTAGCACTTAATTTCTTTGGATTATTTAGTATCTGAATACCATTAATTATTTTCTCAATATCTTCATCACTAAAATTAGGATTTAAAGACAATATACTATTTATTGAAACAAGATTAAATAGATTTATTTTACTACTTAAAAACTCTTCTTCGGAATTAAAACTTTCTTCTACTAAAGAAGACAAATTACCCTTGCTATCTAAGTAATTTAATAACACTTCTATTACTTTTAATTCATTAGTATACATATCTTCACCTCCTAATACTCCTTACTATATTATACCAAATTTTTTAAATTTATTTTACTATCATCACAAACTATTTTACATTTGATTCAACGATAATAACCATATATTCTTTAATATATTTATTTACTTCATCCAAGAATTTTTCACAACTTTTATCATAAGTAAAGTCATCAGTTACTTTATCTCCTCTTTTATAATTATCGATATGATAAGAACATTTTTTATTTCCATTTTTTAATTTTAAAACTGGATAACTATTACCTACATTTAGAGTATAATCGTCATTACTTATATATAATTCCTTATCTTTTATATTCATCGTGTATTTAACACTTTTCTTCTTTAAACTACAAATACTCTCTATACAGGAATACCCTTTACTAACTAAATATCTATTCAAAACATTTTTATCATTCATATATACTTTACTAAAGAATATATACCCTGATGTTATAATTACTGCCAAAATAAAAATCAAACCAATTATTTTCTTTTTCATATTAACACCTATTCTATTATCATTATAAATAAAACGAAGCAAGAATGCAATTTATATTCCTTGTTTTTTCTATATAATTTATTTATAATAAACTCAATAAGGAGTGTTATTATGTACTTAAATAACAAAGTTTTAGTCGGAAAAACTAAAGATAATAAAGAATTATCTATTTTACTTAACAAAGCCAATCGTCATGGTGTAATTACTGGTGCTTCTGGAACTGGTAAAACAATCACCTTAAAAGTTATGGCTGAAAGCTTCTCTTCTGCTGGTGTACCTGTCTTCTTAGCTGATGTTAAAGGTGACTTAGCTGGTACTGCAAAAATAGGAGAAAATAACGATAATATAATACAAAGATTAGAAAGCTTAAAAATTCCAGAATTTGATTTTGAAGAATTCCCAGTTCGTTTTTGGGACTTATATCAACAATATGGACATGCTTTAAGAGCTTCAATCTATGATATTGGACCTTCTATTCTTTCTATAATGTTAGGTCTTACAGAAGTTCAAGAAGGTGTTTTAACCATTGTTTACCGTATTGCTAAAGATGAAGAAAAAATGATATATGACATTGAAGACTTAAAAGCTTTATTACAATATGTCGGTGAAAATAGACAAGAATACACTTTAAAATATGGTAATATTACTACTCAAAGTATTGGTGTTATTCAAAGAAGTCTTCTTGCTCTAGAAGATCAAGGAGCAGATAAATTCTTTGGTTTACGATCATTAGATATAAATGATTTTATTAAAACCGGCACCGATGGTAAAGGATATATTAATATATTACATGCTGTAGAATTATTTAATTCACCAGACTTATATGCTTCATTCCTATTATGGCTTTTAACAAAACTATTTAACGAATTGCCAGAAGTTGGAGATTTAGACAAACCAAAACTAGTCTTCTTCTTTGATGAAGCACACTTATTATTTAATAACATGCCACCATATAGATTAAAACAAGTGGTTCAAATAGTAAAATTAATACGTTCTCGTGGTGTTGGTTTATACTTTATTTCTCAATCGCCTACTGATATTCCAGATGAAGTAATTGCTCAACTAGGTAATAGAGTTCAACATAATTTAAGAGCTTATACTCCTAATGAATTAAAGAGCGTTAAAGTATCTGCTGCATCATTCAGAGTTAATCCTAAATTTGATACCGAAAAAGCCATCATAGAGCTAGGAACTGGTGAAGCTTTAGTATCATTCCAAAATGAAAAAGGTGAACCAGAAATAGTAGAAAAAGCTACTATTCTTCCACCACAAAGTAAAATGGGTGTTCTTGATGATATGGAAAGAAATAAAATCATTAACAGTTCTGAACTATGTGGAAAATATGAGGAAGTAATTGAAAAAGAAGATGCTGCTCATTTAGTATTAACTAAAATAAGAGAAGAAGAAAAACAAAAAGAAGAGGAAGAAAGATTAGCAAAAGAACAAGCCAAGAAAGAGGAAGAAGAAAGAAAAGCTCAAGAAAGAGAAATGAAAGAGCAAGCTAAGAGAGAAAAAGAAGAACAAAGAGCTAAAGAAAAAGCTGAAAGAGAAGCTGAAAAAGCTCGTAAAAATGATCCTATGGTTAAACTTGGTAAAAAAGTTGTTAATAGTGCAGAAAACAAAGTTATAAATAAAGGATTAAATGCTATTCTTAAAAAATTATTTAAATAATAAAAATCCACTAGTTCAACTAGTGGTTTTTATTCAACCCTATAAGGGTATAT
>CAMZCT010000025.1 GCA_947305065.1 uncultured Mycoplasmatota bacterium
ATACCGGCAAAGCCGGTAGTTTTTTGTTTGACCCTAGGGTCAAACATAATAAAAAGGAACTATCAATCAAGATAGTTCCTTTTATAATTATCAGTTATTATTTCATCTCTATTAATTATTAAATAAACTATATCTGCTATAGTAATACCAAGCATTATAATATATTCTATTAAAATAATTAAAAACTTACTACTATATATTTTCCCTACAAGAAAAATCATAAATAATAATACTAATATATTAATAATATTAAATATTAGCGTTACCAAGTAATTAGAATGAATTAATATTCCTATACCACTTAATATTAAAGCTATAAAAGGAAATATCCATCCTATAAACAATGACATTAGCATAATAGAGGAAAACTTATCTGGAACCTCAACAAAATGCAACAAAACTAATAGAACAATTCCCAAAACTATACTACCAATTCCAACTATCTTTCTGTATATTTCCATTATTTCAACTTAGGAAGATCACTCTGTTCTTCCACTCCCTCTATAACATTTAAATTACTAATTCTAAGTAAATCTTTAAATGTAATTTCTAAATAAAATGCATTATCAGTCTTAACATAGTCCTCTATTATTATTATATTATCCAATAAATCATTATTATTATTCGTCTTTAAATAAAAACCTGAATGACATATAGAACTAACCATATGTCTTATTATAGAATGATTATAATTATACAAATCTAAATCTCTATATTTCATTTTTTTCTCAAACTTTATATCTTCTAACTCTTTTTTATAATTAGTAATACCAGATTCTAAATTTGATATATCAATACTTATTCTATTTATATTACTAATACACATTTCTAATTCTTTACGATATTTATCTTGTCCTAAATCATCTTTAGATATGCTCTGTCTTTCAAATTTAAACTCATCTAACTCTTCATTTTTATTTTTAATTTCTTCTTTTAATCTTGCTATTTCTCGTTTAATCTGTATTTCTTCTTCCATATCTATTACATTCATATACTCTGGTTTAATATTACTAAAATCTAACAAGCTATAATCTATATCTTCATCATGAATATAAGTAATTAAAAACTTTAATACTATTAACATTAATAATATTTGAATATCATGTAATTTGTTATCCCATTTTAATCTACTATAAGAAATACTATTATCTTTTTTATTTAATAAACTAACTAGTACTGCAACTGAATCTAAATAAGTATTTATATGTTCTAAAATCGTTAAATTATTACTTAGTTGCCAAATAATATTTTCTACTGTCTTTGTTTGTTTATTAATACTAAAATCTAAGAAATTATAATTAATAAAACTCTTTACTTTATCTAAATAACTTTCATCTAACTCACTTAAAACCCTAATCTCTTCTTCTAAGATAAGCCCTTGTTTATGACACTCATTTTTTAGTAAGTTATAAAAAATCAAATATGCTTCTTCGCTCTCTAAACCATAGCGAAATTGTTTTAAATGTTTTAAATAATTATTAGCAGCATTTTTTATTACAAGAATACTATTATCCCTTATCTCTTTACTAGCTTCCGTACATTTAACACTTATTTTATAATATGTAAACGATTTAAAAAATTCGTCCAAATCTGACATTTTTTTACATTTTTCTATATCTTTATTAGGTATTGTATAACATACATTTATACTTTTTTTACCTTCACTACTACTAGCATTGTCAAATAATAATGTTAAATATGATATCAACCATTTAGAATCTACATACATATCATTATCGAATACTACTCTTCTTTCACTTTTTACATATAAGTACTTATTATTAACAAATAGTTCTTTCAATTTAGTAACTAGTTCTAATTCTGTCTCTGCTTCTATATTACTTATTTTACTTATATCCAAACTATTTATATTAGAATTATCACTTAATCTATTCTTTACTAATTCTATATATTCCGATTGTTTCTTTTCAAAATATTCTTCGTCATTTATCAACAACTTTAAAGCATATAAACTAACCAAGAACTCTTGAAGTTCATCATTATGATAATAATATGATGTATTACTTACTAAGATATCTTTTTTTACAATAATATCTATTAAAGCATCAATTATTAAGAATTTGTTGTTAGTATGTTTTTTTAATGCTTTATCATTAAATATCATAATGTGCCTCCTATAATTCTTCTATACTTTCCCCTATTATAGAATACAAATAAGTATATATAGGTTTATCACTTATCTTACTTACATATTCCTTATATCCTTTTAATTGGTCTTTATACTTAGTATCATCTATATTACTAAGTTTATAATCTACTATTAGTATTTTATCCTCATACTCTAATAATAGATCTATAATACCATGATATGAATTTGAATCTTCTTCATACATAAATTCATATTCCTTATATATCTTAACATTATTAAAGTTATTAAATAAAGGATTATTAATAAATTTCTTGATTTTTTCTTTAATTTTCTCATCATCTATCAATTCATACTCCGGATTATTAAAATCTAAGTATTCTAATATTTCATGTATTTTTAAACCAAATTTTATTTTTTCATTCGTACTTTTATCTAGCAATTTATTATTCTCTTTAGAAAAATGTTTATTATCTATAACTTCTTCACTTTCAATATCTATTTCTTTAACTATAAAATCAGTATTTTTTGAAGTAATCTTTCTATCTTCCTTCTTTTTCTTAAACAAATAGTCTCTACTTATATTAAGTTTATCTATATTTACTTCTTTATAATATTTTATTATTTTACTCTTTATAGAATTTAACATATCTGCCATAGATTGATATTTTCTTCTAACACCTAGTTCAATAGTACCATTATCTTCTAAAAACTCATCACTTTCTACATAATTAGGCAACAACATAATCATCTTTTCTTTGGCCCTTGTTAAAGCTACATAAAATAATCTTATTTTTTCTGATACTTCCTCTTCTAAATAATTATGTTTAACTAAATACTTATACATTACATCTTTAATACCATTATCAAAGTATGGTGCAATAATTCCATATTTATTATCTAATGAAAATCTTGATTTTAAATCACTCATATTAAACTTTTTATACAAACCACTAAAATAACAAATATGGTATTCTAATCCCTTCGACTTATGAATAGTCATTATCTTAACAGCTTCACTACTATCCATCTCAACACTATACTTCATATCATAATCGACATCTAGTAACTCTTTTAAATAATCATTAAAAGTATATATATTATACCCCAATCCTCCCAGATTAGTAGCTAAATCTATTATCTTTCCTATTCTAACTATTCCTTCATTAATATTCCCAACTCTTATCATCTTTTCATATAAATTAGTAATAGTAATTATTCTTTCAATGATTTCTCTTATACATAAATGATTTATATCTTTAGCAATACTACTCATATCTCTAAAGATATTTGTATCCATAAAATTATTATTTACAAACAATTTAAATATTTCATCATCATTTATATTATATAAATAACTTCTAGCAATACTTACATAATCATATTTAAATGATTGATCAAATTCATTATTATGAATCTTAATTATCATATCTATAATATTCTTTATTATATAAATATCATAAGAATTATTTAATTTATCATCTTTATATAATGTTAGAGGTATTCCTTTATACTCAAATATCTTTTTATATAAATCAAAATCACTAGTTCTATCCATTAATATAACAAAGTCATTATATGTAATATCTCTAAGTATCTTTTCATCTTTATCAAACACTTTATATTTATTATTTACCTTGTTAATAATGTCATCTGCTATTGTAAATATTTCTATTTCTTCCTTAGAATACTTTGTATCTTTATCATATGGATATTCTAATATTTCCATATTATATTCTTGTTCCGTATTACCTTCATTGTTATAAGATGTATTACCAAATACCATTCTATGTGATTCATGATATTCAGCTCCACCAATAATATTATCCATTAGATAATCAAATATCTCATTAATATTATTTAACACTTCTTCTCTTGATCTAAAGTTTTTAACTAAATCAATCTTTAAACCACCATTATTATCTGCATAATTATCATACTTATTTTTAAATATATATGGATTAGCATTACGGAATCTATATATACTTTGTTTTATATCTCCAACCATATAAACATTATCATTTTCTATCATACTAATAAATGTTTCTTGTATATCATTCGTATCCTGATACTCATCTATCATTATCTGTTTAAAAGAATTCCTTAATTCATTTCTAACACTTTCATTATTTTTTACTATATCTATTGATAATAAAGCAATATCTTGAAAATCATACATATTGTTTTCTCTTTTAAACACATGTAATCTTTCTATATATTCTTTTACTATTTCAATAATAGTTCTAATATAAATTTTATTACTACTAATTCCTTTATATATTTCTTCTTCTGTTCCATATGTATTAACTACATCTTTTAAATCATCTATTGTCTTCTTTAATTCTTCCTTATATTGTTTCATCTCATCGGAAGACCCTTTTGGCAGATTAGGTAAACGGTAAGAGTTAAGAATTGTTATTAATTCTTTTATACTATTAGCATTATAAATATTTACGAGTACAGAATTTACTTTTTCTTCGTAATCACCATCTATATAAAAATGTAATTTTCTTTCTTTACTTTTAATATCATTCTTACTTTGCTCTAATATTGATTTATACTCATCCAACGCACTATTATAGAATTCTTCACTTAAATAACTATCTTCATAATTACTTAAATAATCTTCCCTATCTGCTAAAGCATCTATTTTATCTGCAATACTTAATATTTCTTTCTTTATTAATTCATCATCTTTAACGCAAAAGTCATATATTAATTTTTTAAAATCTTCATTATCTCCTTCATAATAATTGTTAAATACTTCATCTAATATTCTCTTCTTATTTAAATCTATTATTGAAGCATCAGTTATTTCTATATCTTTTGATATATTCATTAAATAATGATATCTTTTGACAACTGATAATGCAAAAGAATCAAAAGTAGTTATATAAGCTTGATCAATAAGTTCTAATTCACCAGCTAATTTTGCATTGCTACTAATCCCCTCTTTTATTTTCTTTCTAATTCTATCTTTCATCTCTCCAGCCGCAGCTTTAGTAAAAGTTAAAATTAACATTTCATTAATATGAACTCCATCTTCAATAAGTCTCATAGTACGGGCAGTTAACACAGCTGTTTTTCCAGAACCAGCTCCAGCAGATACAATAATATTCTTACCAGACTCATTTATAGCTAATTCTTGCTCCTTAGTCCAAGCCATCACTACCACCCCCTAACACTTCTTCAGTTGTTAATTTTTGTAATTCCACTACATCTTCATTCTTTTTATAACAGATATCTTTAAAACTACAAAAACTACAACTTATATTTTTACCATCAACACTTTTTGGAGCTATTTCAAAAGAAGCGTTACTAATCTTATCAACACCTTCATCGATTTTCTCTTTTACTATTTCTTCTATAGTATCCATTTCAGCAACTGTTAACACCTTGCTATAAACCGAAAAATCCCCATCGTTTTTTACCTTCATACTCTTAATTAAATTACTATCTTCATAAGAATTATCTATTAAAGACAAAATATCTTTATTAGCATTGCTAAATCCTTGTAATAATAAATTTTTCCTTTTCATCATTTTATAATCTTTATTATCATTATTACTTTCTTCATTATTCAATATTTTTTGAAGATAAAAACCTGCTATTTTTACATTCTTAAACTTCTTATCATTCTTAGCTAGATAAATATAAACCGGTAATTGTAATCCTATTCCATAAGGTAATAAAGACAAATCTAAATCAGCGTTACCTGTTTTATAATCGATTAAAGCTACTACAGTACCATCATCTACTTCTTTATATTTTATCTTGTCAACAATACCTGTAAATGTAACACTTATTTTACCACTAATAGATACATATATCTTTTCTTCATGTAGTTCTTCATGTAAATCTGTTAATGTTTCCTGATATTCAATCGTTTCTATAACAAAACTTAATTCATCTTTTAATTTATTAAGAAAAAATAATTCTTTAACGCCAAGTTTTTCTTTTAGTTCCCCTATTTCTTTCGTCCATAAATTATCAAAAGAATCTTCTTTATCAAAATATTTTTGCAATACAGCATGAAATAAAGTCCCTATTATTTGATAAAAAGTTTCTTCATATACATTTATTTTTAATATTCTATCTAAATAATAACTAAAAGGACATCTATAATACTTATCCAACGAAGAGTAAGAAAGAGTTATTTTATTATCTATATATCTACATAATAATTCCTTATCTATTCCTGTAAATTCATTATTATAAGTATTGTAATCTAAATCATTATAATAACCTTCTAATAAACTTAAATCTTCTCCTACACTACCATATTTATTATATAAATCTTTTAAATTAGTTAAATAAATTTTATTAAAAGTATTAGAGTATTTTTTATCTATCTTAATATCATCTATTACTTCATAATTTAGTTCTTCATTAATATTAGAAATCTTATATTCTTCCCCGTTATGACTCTCTTTACTTGTTAAAAATAAGTTTTTAATATTTCCTAAATAATGAGCCACCTTTTTTCTTTCTAATACATTCTTATCCACAGTTAAAGAAAGGCCAATCTCATCCTTTTCTTCATCATTAAGATAATCTTCATCTTTATGGATTATTGGAATAACACCTTGATTAAACCCAAGTAAGAACACATATTCATCATCACTAAACTCTTCTTTATCTATTTCATTTACTGCTTTAATATACTTCTTACTCTTTAATTTAATCTTTTTCAAATCTTCTTTAACTAAGCTCTTAACGTCCAAATAATTATCAAATTCTACATACCTATTTAAAACCTTAACAATCTGATCATATATATATTTATCATCTTCACTTATAATGAACGAACTTAGTTGTTCTAAGACATTATCCATATCATTACTATACAATTCTAAAAACTTATTAACTATATAGGTGCTACTTATGCCATCATTAAGTAAAAGATTAAATCTTATATTAAACATTGGAAATATTCTTCTAATAACTTTTCTATATTCTTCATCAATATTTACTAAGAATATTTTATTAATATCAACACTTGATTCAATTAATTCACATATTTTATTTGCTACAAATAATACTTCCTCTTCTAAATTCTTTAAATTATATATACTATGTTCATACTTCTTATTCTCTATATCAACATAATCAATATTATATTTAATTTTCTCTAATTCTTTAGTCTTTTCTATTCCATAAAATAATATTTTTTTACCAGTTAGATATTTTTTAAATAATCTATCTTCATATAAAAAGTCTTTAGCAATCAAATCATTTTTTAATTTTCTTAAAAAATTAATTTTATCACTCTTATACTCTTTATCCTCTATATATCTAATATTATCTAAATATATCTTAGCAATATCATATATAACACCATATTCATTCATAACATAATAGATAGTTTTTACATCATAAGAAAAAAATAGTTTATTAATAAATTCATTTAAACTATATATTTTATTATTATCTAGTTTTCTATCACTAATTAGTTCATTTTTTCTATTAGTAACAACTACATCATATGCACTAAACATAGTATCACTCCAATATATATTTTACCACATATTGATTTAAAAAAACTCGTATGTTACTATTTTTATGATGAGGAGAAGAGTTTATGAAATATGTATGTGTATTATCAACAAACGAATATCTTGATGGTGTTTTACTACTTCATCAAAATTTACAAGCTTTAAAATCAAAATATGATCTACTATGTTTGATAAACGAAGATATAACTGAAGATAGTATTAAATATCTAGAGTTTTTTAATATAGAATATAAAAGAGTTAATAATATTAACTATAATACAGAATTCAAAGTACATAATTGGAAAAACACCTTTGATAAAATTAACATATTCGCTCTTACTGAATATAAAAAAATTGTTTATTTAGATGCTGATTTATTAATATTAAGTAATATAGATGAATTATTTGAATTAGAAGGCTTAACAATGTCTAGTGACTCCCCTTATCACACAGATAAATATAATAGCGGTGTAATGGTTATAAATCCAAATATGAAAGACTATAACGCCCTAATTGCCAAAGTTAAAGAATATGACGAAAAACATGTAAAAAATATTGGTGATCAAAATATAATTAATGCTTGTATAAAAAATATAAAAGTATTAGATGACGACTATAATCACATGCGTTATATAGCAAATGACAAAAATCTATACTACGATGTCTTTACTGATTCCTTTATATTTAAACATGACGTAATGATTACAAATAGAATATCTCCTAATCCCAAAGTGATTCATTATATCACTTCAAGCAAACCATTTATGCTTAAAGAACCTTATGAAGATGAATATTATGAAATATATAAAAAATACTTAGATGAAGTACATTATAAAAAGAATGAATGTCGAATTAGTAACACCAAATTAAATGTAATAATAGATAATGTTAACTTTGATATAAACATTAGAGAATGTGTTAAAAATATTAAAAATCAAACTCATAAAAACATTCAAATACTACTGTTAACAAACAAAGAGTATAAAAGGCCTTTAAAAGGTGTAACAATAGTTAATAATTCAGCAGATTTAAAGAGTTATATAAAAGATGCTCCTTATTCTACAATAATTAACAAGAATATAACTCTAGTTAAGGACAGTTTTAAACTATGTTTAAACTACTTAATTAATTATCGATTAGACTGGTGTCAATATTCTGAAAACGATAAATATTCTAGACCACTATTTCACCAAGAAAATTTTCATGAGGACATTATTAAAAGTGGTCATATTACTAGAAACTTTTATGATAAAATTTATAAAAGCGAATTATTATTATTCGCTAGTAATATAAAAGATGTAATAACGTTATCTAACAACGTTGGTATTGTTGGAAAAAAGTGTTATAAAAAAATCACATAATTAATGTGATTTTTTATTTACAAATATAAACGCCATGATGAGCAGTTGGTGAATTTTCATCCAATGCTTTAAAAGTAAAACCATTATTTAATCCATATTGGATTATTTTTTCAACTGCATTTACAGAGAACCCTTTAATATCATGTTGTAGTACTACCGAATTATTCTTCATTTTACTAGTAACATTTTTTACTACCTGATCAGTAGATACTGTACCACCAGCATCACCACTGCTTAAGTTCCAATCGAAATAAACATTACCTTTTTCATTCATTGCATTGATAATATCAGGCACAGAAGTTTTATTATGCCCACAATATATCCTATTTGAACTTCCTCCTGGGAATCTAAACAATTTTGTTCTTGATCCAGTCTGCTGTTCAATAATATCATTCATCGCCTCAAAATC
Source organism: uncultured Mycoplasmatota bacterium (assembly GCA_947305065.1). GTDB lineage: Bacteria > Bacillota_I > Bacilli_A > RF39 > UBA660 > Coprovivens. Next base: position 9,373 of record CAMZCT010000025.1, read on the forward strand.
AGCCAAATAAGCATCAACACTTTCATAAACATTCCATCTATGAGTTAAAGTATGAACAGCAACAGTATGTCCTCTTCTCGCTTCTTCACCAATCATATTCTGATATTTAGGAAACTGATTAGTAACAAAGAAAGTTACTTTAACATTATATTTATCTAATATATCTAATAGTTTTTGTGTATAAGCTCCAGGGCCATCATCAAAGGTAAGATATACTACTTTATTACCAACTTCTCTTTCTTTAACACTTACTGTTCTAGTAGCAGAATTACTATTACCGGCGGTATCCGTAGCAGAATAAGTAATTTTATAAGTTCCAACAGTATTTACATCGACAGAACCTGTAGTTGTTATTTGAATATTATCATCGCAATTATCCGTTACATTTGCTCCCTGATCATTATATTCAATTCCTTTAATAACAGACATTGTAGTTTTACCATTAATTGTAATTATTGGTTTAGCATCGTCCTTTGGCTCAACTTCTATCTTCCTTTGGGCTTTATTACCAGCTCCATCTTCTGCTTCTATAACAAGTTCTTTTTCATTTAAAGTTGTCTGAATCTTATCAGTAATATCTCCATCCAAATTATCATTAACACTTAAATTTAATTTTAATATTTTACCATTTGGACAAACTAATACTTCTTCATCATTTAATACTATTTCTGGTTCTTTTAAATCCTTTACTTTTACAGTCTGTTTTAAAACCAATTTATTTTTTTTATACTTATATTCAAATTCTATTTTATTATCCCCTAATTTATTAATATCTACTTTCCCTTTTATTTTAGGTTTTATATTATGACATTTGATTTTATTACCATAACAAACATCTGGAGCTTTGATCTCGTACTTATCACCATAATTAGTTTCTATTTTTTTAACAAAGCTTTCATATCTAAATTTAGATGTAACCTTATAGTAAATTAAAAACCCAATTAAAAGAACAACTAAAATACACCCTATTAATATACAAATTTTAGTTCTTTTACTAAGTTTTTTAGTTTCTTTTACTTCTACTTTTTTTACATCCTTTTTTTTCTTTTTTTTAGTCATATATATCACTCACCCCAATTATAATACATAAATAAATAAAAAAGAATTATTTCCTTTCTAATAATTCTTTTACTAATTCTCTTAATTCTTCGTTGGATTTTTCTATATCATTCTTAGCATTATATGGCTTCCCAAATCTTACTGTTACACCTTTCCTAAATGGTCTATACCTACCAACTGTTGCAAAAGGAATAATTGGTACACCAACTTCCAAAGACATTCTTACGGCACCTGTTTTAAATGGTAACAATCCTCTTCCTCTTTCTCTAGTTCCTTCTGGATAAATTCCTATAATTTCTCCCTTTTTTAAATAATTTATCGCTTCTGCATACGCATCAGTATCTTTACCATCTCTATTAACCTTTATTAAATCTAAACTATTGAAAATAAGTGATTGAGGGAATTTAAACAAGGAAGCCTTAGCAAGGAAATGAACAGGTCTATCAGTAATACTCATAATTGTTCCTGGATCAACTAAATGAATATGGTTACCAGCAATTATAAAAGCCCCGGATTTAGGTATATTTTCAAGACCTTCATACTTAGGTCGAATATATATTTTTGTTGCCACTTTAACTAGTTTTTGTAAAAAACTGTATTTAGACATATTATTTCCCCAATTCTTTATTAATTTGATCTAATAGTTTCTTATTGTGATAAAAAGTAACTGCTTTTGGTATAACACTCATTTCAAACTTCTTAGCTGACAACTCTTCTCCATCTAAATTACCTACTATTTCGTTTTTTGTAATTATAGTAAACTTATCAGTTCTAACATGTTTCACATATTTACAATCATTATGTTTACCTTTTAACAAACTAATTAAGTAGTTTAATAATTGTCTTCTATTAGTAGCATTTATTATATAAGCATCAATTAAACCATCATTATACATACCATCAAGGTTTACATGAAATCCCCCACCATAGTAACCACCATTACATACTGTAACAAGTGATAAATCAGTAGTTAAAGATTCTTTTCCCCACTTCATAATAAATGTATATGGCTTAAATAATAATATGTGCTTAGCAACACCAACTTTGTATTGTAATGCCCTAGGAATAAACTTGTTATGTACTATTGAATTATCATTAGCGATATCTGCATCTACCCCAAAACAAGCAACATTTACAAAATACTTATCATTACACTTTATTAAATCTACAATATTATCTCCTTCAACAAAATAATCATTTATAGAACGATTAAAATCATTACCTGTCCCAGCAGGAATACAAGCGATTTTATTCTTAGTACCATACATAGAATTAACTACTCTATTTAAAATACCGTCGCCTCCAACAGCATATATTATATTATTAGCATCTTTATATCTTTCCAATATATCCTCAGTAGATGTTGTTTCACTATTAATCTCAATTTTATAATCTAGTTTCATTTTTTTAGCAACAGTATCTATACCTTTAATAAACTTTTCTAATCTCTCTTTTAAACTGAATCTATTTATCATAAAAATATATTTCATGTACTTCACCTTTCTCTAATGATACCATAAAAAAATAGAACATAGAATAATCAAAACATAAATATATTAAATAGATACATGTAGATTGTAACCTTATTTTAAAATCATTTTTAGAGTACTTACCTATTGAACAAGATTAAATTCTATTAATTATATATTATATAAATAATGAAGTCGATATAAAATTAAAAAATGAAGTCACAAATACGTAAAAAATAACATATATCTATGAACTAATATTTTCTCAATTACCAAATAATATAGAAAGATATTTTGATTTTATGAAAAATACAAAGTTACATAAAAAAACGAACTTCATAAAGAAAGTCCGATAATATCACAAACGGGACCTCAATTTAACGTGTTTACGAAAAATCAGCACAAATCTATGAATTGAGATTTACTCAATTACTTGAAAAAATATACCGCTCCATTTTGATAATTACAAGATTAAGATATTAGAAATTGATAAATTAGTTTCTATTTTAGTGATGTTGAGTTCCTTTACTTTTAATTTATTATACATTATAATTAACTTAGAATAGAGTACACTAAACTTTGAGGTGATTATAATGAAGAAAAAAATAAAAATTTTATTAGTATTCTTTTTATCATTTATATTTATTCCAAATGTATTTGCTGAGGAGAATGTATCAATAGAATCAGTAATGTTAGATTCTAAATCTGAAAATACTGAGATTACAAATGAAGCTACATATGAAGGGTTATCAATTAATTTTGATATTAAATTTAACGAAGTAAATGATTATGCAAAATATAAAATAGTAATTAATAATCAAAGCGATGAAGATTATGAAATAACTGAAGATAGTAACTTTAATAATAGTGAGTACATAAGATATGAATATTCATATGAAAATAATAATAAAAAAGTACTAAAAAATAGTAAAACTACACTATTTATTACTATTAAATATAATGAAGAAGTACCAGAAGAATCATTTCATAATGGCTCATTTATCAAGACAAATAATATAGTAATAGATTTAGGCAACGAAACTATTGACGTGCCTAATACCATAATTAATCCTAAAACAGGAGATAGCTTATTCATTATTATCTTAGTTTTTATTATTACAGTTGGAATATCATTAATATTATATAAAACAAATAAAAAGAAACAATTCTTAAGTATATTTATTATAATTATTGCTTTATTGCCTGTAAGTATACATGCAATTAAAAAATTACAAATAAAAATTGAAAGTAAAATAGAAATAAAAGAACAATATAATTTAGGAAAATATTTAGTTAGAAACTATCCAGAAAAATTCGCTAAGTATGAGGGACAAGTAACGGATAAAGTTGGAACAACAATAGATGCAAGAAATGTTTATTTTATAAATGACAACGACAATTATTTAGTTTTCAATAATTATTGCTGGAGAATAGTAAGAACGACAGAATATGGTGGAGTAAAAATAATTTATAATGGTCAATATAACAATACCTGTACAAATGATAGCAATTATATTGGTACCACTAAATGGGATGTACCAGTAGCAAGACTTAATAGTTTAGGATATATGCATAGTAACAATGCACCTGAAATGTTAAATATCGGGGCTGTTAATAATGTTATTTTTGGGAATGATGTCGAATATAAAAATGGAGAATATGTATTAATAGATCAATCAAACGAGATTGATAATAATCATCATTATACATGTACTAATAAGACAGGGACTTGTGAAAAAGTTAGATATTACTATAACTATGCTGACATTTCTTTTAGTTATTATACTCTATTAGAAAACGGCGATAAAATAGAAGATGCTATAAATAAAAATCTCTATAATGATGTAAATCAAAAAGATTCGGATGCAAAAATAATGGTAGAAAATTGGTTTGAAAAAAAAATGATAGACTATATAAATTATATAGATACAAATGTTTATTGTAATAATAGAGAAATAACAAATGCTAATGAAACTGGATTCAATCCTAATGGTGGCAATATAACTAGTAATACCGCCATGTTATTTAATAGAAATAATGATCTCAGCTGTAACAATATAACCGATCAATTTAGTACTAATAACGAAATAGCTCCTTTAAAATATCCAATTGCTTTATTAAGCATACAAGAAGCAGAACACTCCACCGATTATATTAAAGATGATAAGGAATTTTGGACAATGAGTCCATCATCATTTAGCAGATATACTTATATGTATGTATTTTCAGATGAAAGCAATGTTTCTAATTTTTATGGAAAAAATACAATAAGACCTGTTATAACATTAAAAAACACAAATATAATAGATAGTGGACAGGGCTCTATTAATAATCCATATATTATTAAAACAGAATAGTCGAAAATTATTACATATTAAGTAAAACTATATTGGAAAGAAGACTATAATACTTTATTCATCAGGTATCAAATTTTTGTTGGGATAAGACTAACAGCTAGTTTTTTTAAAAGAATATTATTTTTTCAGTTATATTTTTATAGTTTTCATAGAAAAAAATTACGATAACTAATGTTATCGTAATTTGTATTCTTATGGGGCTTCAATTTAACGTGTATACGAAAAAATCGGCACAAATCTATGAACCCTGATTGACTCAATTACTTGAATAAAATAATCCACAACATTTTGACATTTACAAATGTGGATTTTAATAGCTTTTAATAATCGCTTTTTTACATACTTTACTGTAATTAGTTATTAAAAATATTGATTTTCATATATATATATATATTATAATTAAAGTAGAATAGATATAGAATCGGAAGTGTAAATTATGAAAAAACATTTACTAGTAGTTTTATTTTTAGTAATGTTTATACCTTTTATGGTAAATGCAGAAACATGTGATACAGACAAAATTACAATTAGTTCAATCACATTAGAAAAAAAATCTGATAATGTAGAAGAATTAAATGAAGCAACCGCTAGTGGTAAGAGTATCAACTTAAATATATCTATGTCAGAAGTTGGGGATAATATAGAGTACAAATTTGTGGTTAAAAATGATTCTAATGAAGATTATGAACTAGATAAAACAAGTTTAAATCTAAATTCAGATTATGTAAATTATTCATTTGAAACTGATGATAATTCTAATATTGTTAGAGCTAATTCATCTAAGAATGTAGTTTTAAGAGTTGAGTATAAAAATGAAGTACCTGAAGATAAATTTGAAAATGGAACATACAATGATAATAAGACTATGATTGTTCAATTATCTAATGATCAAACAATAAATGTTCCTAATACTTTTAAAAATCCTAATACTGGAGTTCAATCATACATTTTGATATTAGCAGTTGTTTTAGTGGTAAGCGGAACTCTATATGTGTTGCTAAAGAAAAAAAACTACGCTAAATTTATGATATTATTTATTGGCACTATTGTAATTATTCCAATAAGTGTTTATGCAATTTGTGAGTGTAAAATAGATATTGTATCTAAAGTAACTATACAAAAGAAAATTAGTGTTTATGATTTAAAAAAAAATGTTGTAAATGAGGGAGAAGGCCTATATATGTATAATGATGATACTTACAATTATAGTGGGGCAAATCCTGATAATTATATTTTTTTCAATAACGAAATGTGGAGAATAATTGGTATAGACAATAATGGACTAAAAATAATAAAATTAATTCCGCTGATTTTACCATATGATCTTGGAAATAGTAATTCAATTATAGATATAAAGGAAAGCAATGAAATTTATCATACCAGATATACCAACAATTCTAGTGATTTTTGTTATATGTTTGGTGGAGATGCAAGTAGGTATTCGGGTTGCAGTTGGTGGAGTAACGCAAATAATACAATTGATAAAAATGGAAATTCAGTTAGCATAATGCCAAGAACTGTTGGATATACAAATGGGTATACATTACCTAATGATGAATCATTTTTAAATGTTTATTTAAATGGTGGAACTTATTCAGAAATACATTTAGAAGGATGGTATAATAAAACGATACTTGATTCTGAAAAAAAATATATTAATGATAATAGTATTTGGAATATTGGTCCTGTTTCAACTTCAAATCAAAGTCTAGAAGAGTGTATTAATGAAGAAAAATATTATCAATGGGTTGGAAAAGTTGGTATTATTTCTATTACGGAATTTGTAAGAGCAAGTAATAATTCAAAATGTACAAGTGTCTATGATTATTATGAAAACAGAAATTGCTATAATAATGGAAAAACGCATAATTACTTATATTCTGAGAATGCAAAATGGTCAATAAATAGACCATCAGATTCTAGAATTGAAAACTATCCATATTACGTTTGGTTTTTACCTAAAATGTGGGATGATAATATTAGTTATATTCCAACATATGTAGAACTTGAAGTTAACCCTGTTATATATTTAAAAGATAGTATTCTTTTAATAGGTGATGGTACGGAAGAAAATCCATATAAACTAAGTTGAATTAAGAATTGAAGTATAACTACGTAAAAAAGATGAAGATAAAGAAATATTTTGCAGTTATTACTGTAAATATATTAATAATCTTATAATCTTTTTTTGAATATGTTTGAGTATCTACTTAATTGGTTTAATTCGTTCTTCTAAAGTGAAATTTAACATGGAAATAGTCATTATTTTTCAAAGAAGGTTTTTTCTAAATAAAAAAATACGATAACTAACGTTATCGTATTTTGTATTCTTATGGGGCCTCAATTTAACGTGTTTACGAAAAATCGACACAAATCTATGAATTGAGATTGACTCAATTACTTGAATAAAATATACCACAACATTTTGACATTTACAAATAAGTATTTTAAAAATAATAAATATTTTGATGTCATTAAGTTAATTTTTGTAGAAATATGATACAATGATATTAGTAATATTCTTGGGAGATGATATAAGTGAAATTAGTAGAATTAAAATGTAAAAATTGTGGTGCGACATTAAAAGCAGATCCTGAATTAGACGAATTAACTTGTAAGTACTGTCAGACAACTTTTAAAATTGATGATGAAGTAAAACATGTTAAATTCGATGATATGGAACAAAATGGTTATGAATTTGAAAAAGGAAGGATCAGAGCTCAACAAGAGAGTAAAAGTTCTTCACCAAATGTTTCATATTCTCAACCACAAAAAAAGAGTAATAAAACCTTATGGCTTGTGTTAGCTTGGATATTTTTGTTACCATTTACAGCTACATATTTTATTGCAAAATCAGATAAATTAGATAAAAAGAAAAAAATAATCATTATAGTTGTTATGTGGATAGTATTCTTTATTTTTGGGGCAGTAAGCTCTTATCAAGAAAAAGAAGATAAAAAGAATAGAATTATTGAATGCTATTCACAAGAAGTATATGATAAATTGGATTCACTAATTGGCATTGACAATGTTGATGGATATTTTTCAGATACCTATGCATGTGATAAATTAAACTTAAAAGATCAACATTATAAAAAAATTGAAATAGAAATGGATGGAGACAAATTAGTATCAATTAAATTAGATGGTAAAGATATTTATAATATTGATCCAAATGTTGATATATATGACCCAACAACATTGAGAATAAAAAACAAAAATGAAGAAAATGAGCAATTATTCGGAAAACAAGAAAATAATGCCTATTATAGTAATGAAAAAAATATTAGAAACTTTGTTACTGATTATAATTCAAAGTATAGTAATAAAGTCACTAAAGTAGAATGGACAAAGAATCATACAATTGCTCAATTATATTTTAATGATGAAGATTGCAAAATAAATGATCACAGTGAAAAAGGATATATAATAACTTGTGAATTTAATAATGGTAAAGCTAAAGTAAGTGATTATGATTCAATATTAAAAAACATGATAAAAATGGTAGATACAAATCTTGATGATAATAAAATAAATATTGAAATGGCTAATGCTAAAGATAATAATATGAAAGTTATAAACATATCTGATAAAATAACAATTCAGTATAACTATCTAAAAGAAGCTGTTTCAATTAGATCAGCCGATAGTTATATAATCGAATTAATTCTAGGAAAATAAATACAGGAAACTGTATTTTTTTCTTAAATAATTAAGATATTACATTCAGTTAGCAGATTAAAAAATCTGTTTTTTTCATGTTATATTAAAAAAGTGCCATCCTTTTAAAATAAAACACTTTTTAAAAATAAAAAGTACGTTATTTCTAACGTACTTTAATTTCTAATGGGGCGAAATGTGGGAATCGAACCCACGCATACCGGAGCCACAATCCGGCGTGTTAACCACTTCACCAATTCCGCCATAAGCAAACATATAATAACATCTATTTGAATAAAAAGCAAGTCTGTATTATAATGATATAGGATGTGATAATATGCAATTACTTATGACTTTTTTACTAGAAACAGCTAAAAAAGAAGAAAATCCATGGTATTTAGCTATACTTAAAGGAATATGGAAAGAAGTATTAGATTTAGGTAAAGACTTTAGGGATTTCTTTCTTATGATTAAAGAGCATACTTATGATGCTTTAGCAGATAAATTTGGTGCCACAGGAGTAGCACTAGTATTTATAGCTATAATGGTAATACTATTCATGATAATTATTACCAGAGTAATACGTGGAAAAGACGATTAATATTGATTTAATTTGTGAATATGTGTAAAATAAATACATGGGAGGTATAGTTAATGGCAAAGGAAAAAGAAGAACTAAAAGAAATTGATGAATATGAAGAACTAACTCTTGAAGATAGAGTTATGAACATTGAAAAGAAAGTGAATTGGACTTTTGGTTTAGCTGTAATTATAACAATAATTTCAGTACTATTATTAATATTTGTACTAGCAGATGGTACTAGTAGTTCTAATAGTAACACTAATGGTGAACCTACTGAAAGTAGCGAAGTTGCAAGCGATTATGATGTAAGTGAATTTAAAGAAATTAAAGCTCAAGACATCGCAAAAGAATCAAAAGGTAAAAACATTATTATTTATGTTGGTAGACCAACATGTGGATATTGTGTTCAATATGTTCCTATTCTAAAAGAAGTTCAAGGCAAATATAAATATAAAACATATTATATAGATATAGCTAAGATTCTTGACTTTGAAAGTTCTACTGGTGGAATTCTAGATGAAGACGCAAATGATATAATGCAAAAAATCGATAAAGAATTCATGAAAGAAAACTGGGGAGCTACACCTTTAACATTAGTTGTTAAAGATAGTAAACTAGTTGATTCAATAGTAGGATATGTTAATTCTGAAGCATTAGAAACACTAGTAAAAAATAACGGATTTGCAAAATAGTACGCAAATCTTTTTTTTATGCTAAAATGTTAGTTGGTGAGAAGAATGAACATAAAAGATTTAAGCATGTCTTATGGACTAGAAACCATCTTTGACAACATAAATGTTCAAATCAACGATAAAGAAAAGATTGGTATAGTCGGCGTAAATGGTGCTGGTAAATCAACCTTATTTAAGCTGATATTAAAAGAAATAGAACCGGATTCTGGAAGAATAATAATTAAAAACAATCCCCGCATAGGATTTCTACCTCAAGTAATAAAAGATGAAATACCAAACGATAATATACCTGTTTTTGATTTCTTACTATCTGGTCGACCAATAAAAGAAATAGAAAACAAACTAAATTTAACATACGCAAAGGCTGCAACTGAAACAGATGAAAGAAAAATAAAAATATTGATGAAAGATATTAGTAATCTTCAGGCTAAATTAGAATACTATAACGTTTACGAAGCAGAAAATATTCTTCTCAAAATTATAACTGGAATGAATATAGACTCAGAATTACTAGATCTTCCCCTTTCAAAATTATCAGGTGGTCAAAAAAGTAAAATAGCTTTTGCAAGATTGCTATACTCCAATCCCGAAATACTACTACTAGATGAACCAACTAACCACTTAGATCAAGATACTAAAGATTATATAATTGAATATTTAAAGAGTTATAACGGCATAATACTAGTAATATCACATGATATAGAATTTCTTGATGCCGTAACTACTTCTACCCTATATATAGATAAAATGACTCATAAAGCCGAATTATTTCCTGGAAGTTATACAAAGTATAAAAAAATAAAAGAAGAAAGAAATAAAACAATGGAAAGAATCGCTCATAGCCAAGAAATGGAAGAAGAAAAACTAAAAAGAATAATTGCCAAATATATAGGTGGTAACGAGAAAAAAGCTAAAATAGCCAAAGACCGCCAAAAGAAACTTGCTAGATTAGAAAAAGAAAAAGTAGTTATAGCTAAAAAGAACAAAGAAACTAACTATAAATTAAAAGCAGAAAATAAAAGTGGTATAACACCTATAAAAGTAACCAATCTTACTTTTGGTTACAATCAAAACATGTTATATAAAGACTTAACATTTGATATTTCTAGAGGAGAAAAGTTTCTAATTATTGGCGAAAATGGTATAGGAAAATCTACCTTATTAAAACTTATAATGAATTACTTAACACCAATATCTGGAACTATAGAAATAAACGATAAAGTTAATATTGGTTACTACGCTCAAGAACACGAAATATTGGATAACGAAAAAAACATCTTAGAAAACTTTGATAATACAAATCTTAGTGTTGGGGCTTTAAGATCATACTTAGGTAACTTTCTTTTTACAAATGATGAAGTATACAAAAAAGTAAAATATTTATCTCCTGGAGAAAGAAGTAGAGTTGCGCTGGCTAAAATATCTATTAACAAACCTAATCTACTTATATTAGATGAACCAACTAACCACTTAGACCCTGAAACGCAACGTATTATCGCTAATACTTTTAAGGATTATGACGGTACTTTATTACTAGTTTCTCATAACTTAGAATTTGTAGATAATTTAAATATTAATAGAATGCTTTTATTACCTAGTGGAGAAATAAAGTACTATGATAAAAAAATCGTTGAATATTTTCAAAAATTAAATAAGTAAAACTATAGCTAGAATTAAATATATTTAGTATAATAGAATTGTTATAGTAAAGTCCGAGGGGTGATTCTATGTATAATAATGAAGAAAGAGCCATAAAATTCATTATTCAAGCCTTTAAAGGAAGTAAAACTAAAATAGACAATACGGAAAAATGTTTTCACTCTATTCTAGTTGGTAATTCCATTAAAGAAATAACTAATTCAGAAGAAATTATTACAGCAGCATACCTACACAACATTATCAATTACACAGAATACGGATATGAAGATATCGAAGAAAAATTTGGTAGCATAGTTGCAGATATAGTATCTGAAATAAGTGAAGATTGGGCTCTACCAAAATGGATTGATAGAAAAAAAGAATTTATAAAAAGAATGAAGCAATCAAATGATATAAATAATATTAACATTGTAATAGCGGATAAAATACAGGACTTATTATCATATAGAGAATTCTATGAAAAAAAGAATAATAAACTATGGAAAGAACTAAATAGTACTAAAAGTGATATAGCTTGGTTCTATAGAGAGTTATACAATATTGCTATAAGTAAGAATGCTAATTCTAAACTTACAAATCGTTATAAAAAAGAATTAATATATTACTTTGGTGATATGACATGAGAAAAAAGATCAAATACTTTTTAATAGTTTTTAATTTAATACTTTTTACTATTATAGCTATATTATTAAAAACTAATAATATAGCTAATTTTGATAATAGAGTTTATGAAATAATCGCTAGTCAGCAAAATATTTACTTAACATATTTTTTTAAGTTTATAACATTCTTATGTAGCGTTTATTTTATTACTGGTATAAGTATAATAATATTGTTAACTTTAAAAAAGAACCGTTGGAATTATAAAATAATCTTAAACATACTTATTTGTCTTTTTATTAATCAATTATTTAAATTCCTGTTTAAAAGAGAAAGACCTATAGGAATCAATCTAATTGAAGAATCCAACTATAGTTTTCCATCTGGTCATGCTATGATAAGTTTAAGTTTTTATGGCTTTATAATATATATTATTGGTCACAAAGACTACTCTATACTAACTAAATCTGCATTAATTACAGCTTTAAGTTTATTGGTACTATTAATTGGTATTAGTCGCATATATTTAGGTGTTCATTATGCATCTGATGTTATAGCAGGATTCGCTTTATCAATTGTTCATCTAGTATCATATACTTTATATTATAAAAAGATTGGTTAAACCAATCTTTTTATATCAAATAATCATCTAAATTTTTAACTCTATATCTAGGTTCACCCATCATACTTGTAGATACAAACCCAGACTCTGCATTGATTACATCTGGAATCCTATTAACAGTATCTGCACAAGTTAATTCTACAGTTGATGGTTGTTTTACTGTTACTGTAGTTTCAGGTTCACCTATTATTGTCCATTCATTAGTGTCTACTTCATCAGGAGCATAAACCTTTCCAATACATTCTGCTTCAATAACAGTCCCCTCCTCTGTCTCAGCAGTTACTAATGCACTCATACCTGTAGCATCTCCAGGTGCTATTGTCATATTTAAAGTAGTTGATTGTAATTCTTGTTCAGAAGTTTGAGGAATACAACTCTGAGTCATCTTAGTAATATGAAGGCCTAATTTATCAGCAATCCAACCAACAGTATTCCACATATAAGATGGCTTATACTCTCCAGAATCTATTATTCTCTTTCTTTCATCTTCGCTCATTTGATCAACAGATGCTATCTTTTCATTAAATTCATCTATAGTAAGTCCCGCTCCATGTGCTTTAGCAAGAGCAATTCCATAATCTTCTACATTATATGAAGAGGAACCTTTTATCTTAGCTATCTTATTAGTTGTTCCAGCTATAACACTAACTAGATTACCCCAAAACACATCTTGATATCCAGTACCAGTAACAGTAACATTATTAGCTTTAGCTAAAACATCTATTTCCTTCCATAATTTAGGATTTGAATTAGATGCAAAAAAAGCTTCTTCACAAGTAGTAATTACATTGACTTTATTAGATACACAAGTTCTTACCAATACTCTAATATCATCCAATAAACTCATAGTTTCAATAATAGCTATATCTGGTTTAGTTCTTTTTATTACTTCGTCCATTTTATCTAAAGATTCAACCATAACATTTTTATTTTCACAACCTATTATTTCACTTATATCTAAACCGACAAGATGTCTATCAATATCAACCGCCCCAACTATACTAGCACCATGTTCATAGACATATTTCATAGTAAATTTACTCATCTTACCGCAACCAACTTGTAAAACTTTTATCACAACACCCACATCCATTCTATATATATTTTATCACCTTTAATCAAATAAAAAAACAGATACTAATCTGTATCTGTTAAGTCTACACCTTCTTCTGCAATTAAATCTGCAAAATCCACTTTAAACTTCTCTATAGCCTTCTTCTTTGCATCTTCATATACATTTCTAGCATTACATACCGCTTTATAAATGTGTTTTATTCTACAAACATGTTCATTATCAAATAAAGCATAAGTAAAAGCATTAGCAAGTATTGTTAAACAAATATCTGGATACCTAGAAGATATTTCATATACTCTTTTATACTCATCCGTCATATCTACAATAAAAGTCATAATTCTTTCCAACACAAAATCTGTATATTCAAAATGAACGCCAGTCTTTTTCTCTATCTTAGGATAAGTACCCATTAATATTTTTACACATGTAGGTTGATCAACTTCTACTACATCTATCTTTTGGAAACGTCTTAAGAATGCTCTATCTTTTAAGATATACTGTTCATATTCTTCATCAGTAGTAGCACCAATCATCTTTATTTCTCCACGGTCTAATCCTGCCTTAAACATGTTAGCAAAATCTATACCAGATTCTCCTCCACCTTTATTAACAAGAACATGAGTTTCATCCAAGAATAGTATTATATTAGGATTTGCAGCCAATTCTTTAACTAACAAATCTACTCTACTTTCAGCTTCTCCATTAACATTAGTCTTTCCTAATAAAGAAGTAACATTTAATTTATATATAGTCTTTCCTATTAAGGCATCAGGAACCGTTTTTCTTTGAATACGATAAGCTATACCCTCAACAATAGAAGTTTTACCTGTACCAGCTTTACCTACTAATAAAGCACTTTTTTCTGGTGTTAACAAAGTCATTATAACTTGTTTAACTTCTTCTGTTCTTCCAATAGCAGGGTCGGTAATATATTCTCTATCTGTTAAATTTTCACCATATCTTTCCAAAATACTAACACCCATAGCAGCTAGTGGTTTATTAATATTATTATGCTCTTCTACTGGAGTTGGTTCAACAGTTTCCGGCTCTTGTGCAACAGGTTTATTATCAGTTTGCCCAACAGAATAAGTTACTGGTGTCCCTACAGGAGTTTCATCTAAAGTTTCATACATATTCATCACCACACTAATTATATCACTTATTACCAATAATTTTATGAAAAAAAAGCTAAAAACCCCGCGATTATATAAAAAAGTGATTATTTTTAAACATTTATTATTGACAGGATTTTAGAAAATGTTATAATTAAAGAGCAATGCCTCCTTAGCTCAGTCGGTAGAGCGCACGGCTGTTAACCGTTAGGTCGTAGGTTCGAGTC
>CAMZCT010000026.1 GCA_947305065.1 uncultured Mycoplasmatota bacterium
ATAGAATAAATACAGATTTATTATTCTAAACTTCGGCAAGTATTCCTTTCAAAATAAGTCCTAATCCGATCAACTTATTTTTACTAATAAGACTTGCGCCTCTTTCAAAGTTAGTAGTAATAATACTACTATTTTATGAGTATGTCAAAATATTATTTTAATAATAATTCATTTGATAAATTAAATAATGGATGTTTAATATCTATATTGATGCTTTGTGTAATACTAATCAAATAAGAATGGTTAATGATGAAACATATGATATAAAGAGTTTTTATAAGAAGTTGTCTACTTACAATAAGAAGAGTGATATAGATAATTATATAAATGAAAATTTACCTATAAAACTAGATGATAATACGTACTTATAAAAAATTTTGTAAAATTTTGCAAAAAATAATATTTAAATATAAAAAATGATATAATAGGAATAGATGTGGTGATAAGTATAAATGAAAATAATTATAAGTATATTAATAATTGTTACTAGTTTACTTAATGCTATAATGGCTAGTAATTTTAAAAGAGTTAATTATATATATGGGTTAATATGTTATATATTAATGGGGTTAGTATCATATCAAAATCATATATATGGTATGTTTTTTTTCTATTTATTTATATTTGCTCCTTTACAAGTATATGGTTTTATAACATGGGGTAAAAATAAGAACAAAGAAAATGAATTAATTACGAGAAGTTTTTCTCCTCAAACAAGGGTAATAACGATTATTTCATGTATTGTTTTAAGTCTTTCTTTGGCTTTTTTACTTCAAAAGATTCCGGGAGCTAGATTTACTTATTTAGATTCTTTTTCTAATATAATAAATCTTTTTGGGGTAGTATTATTAGCATTAAGATTTAATGAGAGTTGGTGGCTTTGGCTTATTAATAATATTATTGATGTTATATTATGGAATAATGTTCATCAATTATCAGGAGTTTATTCATTATCTATGCTATTATCATCTACTATATATTTATTAGTAAATTTTTATGGTATTTATAAATGGAATAATAAGAATAAAATATTTGATATTGTAAAAATAGAAGAAAAAGAACAGATAATAACTATATCTTATATAATTAATATAATATCAATTATATGTTATTTCTTAGTATTCAATTGGATAGGTTTATTTGTCTCAATGTTTGATGTTATTATTTCTTATATAGATTCTTTTAAAATAAAGAATAAAATTATAATATCTGTTATGGGATGGATCTTATTAATCTTATTAATATTATTACCGATAAAAAAGAATATAATAGATTATTTAGCATTAATTGATTTATTATTATATTCTCTAATACCGTTATTAAAGAATAATAATCATATAAGAATAATAGGTTTTATTAATATATTTTTATTTATAATATTTGATACTTATTATAAATTATATAATTTATTATTATTAGATATATTTGTATTTGTATTATTCTTCTTTCATTTCTTTTTATCTAAAAATGATGATAAGAAAGTTAGTGTGTTTTAGGTTAGGAAGTTAATTATGGAATATCAAGATATATGGAATAATAATATGATAAATGATTATAATAAGATTAATAATAAATTATATGTATAAGATAAATGGTTAGATAAGTATACTGAATACATTAATAAATCTAAATTACCAATAATAGATTTAGGCTGTGGCATTGGTAATGATACATTATTTCTAAAGTCTTTAGGTAAGGAAGTAATTTCTATTGACTATTCAGATGAAGCTTTAAGAATACTTAATGATAATATTGAAGATGTTAATATATTACAAATGGATTTTGAAAGAGAATGGAAACTTGCTAAAGATAGTTGTGATTTAATTATAGCTGATTTATCTTTACATTACTTTAGTGAAAGAGATACTTTTAGAATAGTAATATAAAAAATACGCTTATTGATAATGGTATTTTAATAGTTAGATTGAATTCTATTGATGATATTAATTTTGGAGCAAATAGTTTAGAAGAAATAGAACATCATTTTTATTATTCATATGGTATTAAGAAGAGATTCTTTGATAAAGAAGATATTTATTATTTTTTTAAAGACTTTGAAATAATATCTTGTATGGAAGAAAGTGTTAATACTAAAGTGCATAATATAGAGAAAAAAGTATGGGAATGTGTGTTTAAAAAATAATTTTATATCGTACTGAAATACAACTTGAAACAAAATTTAAGACTGATGATAAAGGAATGACTTTATAATTATCTTTTTAGATTAATATATTTTTTGTAATGATAGATAGTCAATATCTATCTTTTTTTATGTTATACTATAAAATGTAGACAAATTATCTAATAATATTTGTAAAATACAAATAAGGAGTAAAAAATGGTAAAGGATAAAATAAAAGAAGAATTAAATAAGCTTAATGAAGCAAGTAATATGTCAGATATTCAAAACTATATAAAATGTATGCTAAGAGAAAATAATTATAATAATACCCCATTAGAATTATTATGTTATTTAACTGAAGAAGTGGGGGAATTAGCAAAAGAAATACGAAAAAATGAATCTAATATGGAAATGGATATAAATAAGAAATATATCTCTAATATTAAAGATGAATTAGCAGATGTATTTATATATGTATTAACTATTGCAGATAAGTATAATATTGATCTATTAGATGCTCTAAAGAGAAAAGAAACTATTAATTTAGAAAGAACATGGGAATAATATGAACAAAAAAATTGTTGATTATTATAAATGGCTTTCTTTACAAAATATTGAGTTATTTGATAAATATAAAATTGTTAATCCATATAAGCAAGAACGAATAATTAAAATAGTAGAGATGTTTTATAATAAATATTTTGATGATAATAATAATAGATATTTGATATTAGGTGCATCGCCAGCTAGACGGGGAACATCAGCTACGGGAATACCTTTTGAAGATGAAGAACATATTTATAAACTAACTGGAGAAATTGTAAATGATTTTTATATTAATAAGAATTCTAGTAATTTTTTATATGATGTTATGGAAAATTATGGTGGTATAGATAAATTTTATAGTGATTTCTTTTTTGGTTTTGTTTGTCCACTAGGAATAGTTAATACAAATAATAAAAATAATGAAGTTAATGTTAATTATTATGAGAATAATAAACTAAAAAAACATCTTAATGATTTTATTAAAAAATCTTTAGAAGAGCTTATAAAGATGGGCATTAATAGGGATGTTTGTTATTGTATAGGTAGTGGAGATAATTATCAATTTTTATCAAAACTAAATGAAGAAAATAACTATTTTAAAAGGATTGTAGCGCTTGAGCATCCTAGATATATAATGCAATATAATAAAGATAAGGTATCATTTTATATGAATAAGTATTTGAAGGAATTAAATAATAAATGTTAATGATTGTTAGAAAGTAGGGGTGAGAGTAATGAAAGTATTAAGTTTAACAGAACCATATGCTACTTTAATTAAAAATCAAAAGAAACATATTGAAACTCGTAGTTGGAAAACAAGTTATAGGGGTGAATTATATATTCATGCTAGTGCTACTAAAATACCAAAAGAATGGAAAGATAATGATGAACTAATGTCATTAGTAGATGAAACAAAATTAAATTTTGGTAATATCATTTGCAAATGTAATTTAGTTGATTGTATATATATGTCAAAAGAATATGTAGAAAATATGAAAAAGAATAATTATCAAGAATATGTATGTGGTGTTTATGAAGAGGGAAGATATGCTTGGATATTAGCAGATATAGTTCCATTGGATGAACCAATAAAAGCAAAAGGTCATTTAAGTATTTGGGATTACTAAAAATTTGTAATATTAAAATATATAGAACGGATTGTTGTAAAGATTAGGATGTTTTCTTGTCAAGAATAAGTGAATAGTTCAAATATCAATATAGAAGAGGTGATTCAATAATGAATGGAAAGGTCATAAGTGTTTTTGCAGGACTAGGTAAGACAACTGTTGGTAATAAATATCAGAATGTATGTGATTTGCAGAGTTCTCCATATAGGTGTGATTACTCGATGATTGATAAAAGTGATTATGAGAAAAAGAAATGCGATTCATCTAGAATTCCAAATCCAGAATGGCCTAATAACTATTTAAATGCAATTTTAGAAGCAAGAAAAAAATATGATATTGTATTAGTACCATCTAGTTTAGATGTAAGAGAATTATTGATTAATAATAATATAGATTTTTTATTTATATTGCCATCTAATGATTATGATAGTAGAAAAAAACTGCTAGAAAGATATAAGCAAAGAGGAAATAGTAATGAATTAATAAAAGATGTTATGTATAATTTTGATAATTGGAGTAGAAATCAGGAAGATTATAGTTATCCAATTATTATCTTGGATAAAAGCCAATATTTAGAAGATTTATTTTTAGATATGGGATTAATTAAATAATTTATAAAAATTATATATAAATTAAAATGGAGGAAAAATAGTGGGAATGCAAATTTTACAGGAATTAATTCAAAAATATAAACTATCTGAAAAAGAACATGATGCGGTTTTAGAACTTTTAGAGAAAAAATTGTTTTCAGATAGAGTTGTTGAAAATAATCCATCTATTATGTTTGTTGTAGGACAACCTGGTTGTGGAAAAACAACTTATATAAACAATCAAGATTTATCTCAGTATGTAATTATAAACTCTGATGATTATAGACAATTGAGTAAGTATTCTGATGAAATATTGGATAAATACCCAACAAGTTATGCAAAACTAACAAATTATGATGCACATTTATGGGGAGATGAACTTTTCTCTTATGCAATGCAAAATGGATATTCTGTTTTAAGAGAAAAAGCTCCAATTGATAGTAGCTTATTGGAATTAATAAAAACAATTCCTGATGAATATGATGTTGTTTTAAATATTGTGGTAGCAGGAGATTTAGCAAGTTTACTTGCTACAAGAGAAAGATATGAAAAAGAAATATTAAAAAGCAATAATGCTAAATTATCAAATATTGAATCACATAATAGATGTTATACTTTATTGCCCGATTTCATATCTGGATGTCTATCACTTAGTGTAAAAGTAAATTATGTTGTACCATTTAGTAAACAATTTAAGGTTATATCAGTTGGAGATGATTACTTGGAGGTATTACAAGAATTGAGAAAACAGAGTAATGAATATGCGTGTCTTACTTATGAAAAAAGAATGGATAATATTAAGCAATGTATGATGGATAGAAATGCCTCTCAAGAACAATTTGATGAATTAAAGAAAATAGAAAATGTTTATTATGAAATGATTAACCGTAATAAAAAATATAAGAAATAAAATTATAGTAAAGTAATCAATTATTTATGGAAAGAGAGATAATTATATATGAAAAAAATTTGTGTAATAGGTAAATGATAAGTAGAAATTGACTCCATAAAAATTGTTAAGTCATTTAGTTTGAGTTTATCAATTTTATCTTTTAACAAGTTGAACTCATTTAAACAATGTTTAATTTCATATGGTTCAATTAAAACTTCACCATACTCAGTAATCAATAATACTTCACTTTTTCCGTTGGCTACATCGATACTTAGTACACTTTTCATATTTAATCCTTTCTAATTTTAAGTTCTCTTAGATTTCCTATTATTTCATCACGCACATATAAGTTATTATCTTCACAATCTAAAACTAAATTAATAAAAAACAAGAGAATAGTCTGTCATACAAGTGGATTCAAAGACCCTTGTTCTAATCTGACTTGACTCTTAAAATAAATTTACCTAAAACTAGGTAAAAATTATTATATAGTAAATTGATATTTATTTCTAACAATTCACTAAGCTCATTATACGTGTTATAATAATTATTATAGGAGAGTGTATATGAAAAAGAAAATAGTAATATCTATAATAGTTGTTTTGATTTTAGTTATAGGTATTGTTAGTTTTATTCTTTTCAATAATAGTATTACCACTACGATTACTTTAGATATAAACCCTAGTATTGAAATTAATTTAACTAGAAATAAAAAAATTAAAAATGTAGTTGCTTTAAATGATGCTGCTAAAAAAGTATTAGATAAAGAATTAAAAGGGGAAAGTCTAGAAGAAGCTTTAAAATGGATTATGAATAGAAGTATAGACTTAAATTATATAGACGGAGAAACTGCTGTAGTATTAGTTATGATTGATGGCAATTATAATCAAGATGCTTTAAGAAGATTAATAGCTAATCCTTTAGGAGAAAGAAAAAGAGGATTAGATATGATAGTTATAGATAAAATATCTAAAGAAGATAAAGAATTATCTAAGAAGAATAATATAAGTTTAGCTAAAGCTCATTATATTAATGAATTAGTTAAAGAAAGAAATATAAAAGTAGAAGACTATATTAATAAATCAATTAGAGAAATAAAAGAAACGATGAGTACTGGTAATACATGTCCTGAAGGATATAATCTAGAAGGAGATTTCTGTATAAAAGAAATAGATAGAGTAGAAGCTATTAAAGGAGAAATATGTCCTAGAGGTTATAGAGAATATAAAGGTAAATGTTATGAAGAATCTAATATAATAGATAGTGATAATTATTCATGTAGAGAAGGTAAATTAGAAGGAACTATATGTATAATAGAAAGAATAGAAAATGCTATAGTTAGTAAATATACTTGTAGTAGTGGTACTTTAAAAAGAAAAAGTGAAGTAGGTATAAGAAGTACTGGAGAAGATGATTATGTATGTGCTGATACTAGTAATGGAAAACCTCCTACATTAAGATGTTTAACTAATCCAGGACATATTATGATGAATGGTAAATGTTATAATGGACCAGCACCAACTATTGGAGGAGGATGCCCTAATGGAGATTCCTTAGTAAATGGTGGATGTTATTCATTAGATAATTATGATCAATATGTATGTCCGAATGGTAATATATATCATAAATCGCAAAATAGTGTACCTGAATATTGTCCTGAAACTATTAAAACTATTAAACCAATAGTTTCTGAATATAAATGTGAAGGTAATGCTGAATTAAATGGTACTAAATGTATTACAAAAGAGTCATATGATGCAGAAAGAGAAAGAACTTGTAAAGAAGGATTTACTCTAGTAGAAGAGCAAATGTGTATTAATGAAAATAATATAAAAGAATATATTGAAGGATATAAATGTGATAAAGAGAATACACGTTTAGAAGATAATATCTGTGTAATATTAGATATTAAAGAAGCTAATAAAGTAGAATAATTAAGAATAATCGTAGATTATTCTTTTTTGTTGAAGAGAAGTAGCATAATTATCTTTCGCTTTCTTCCTGAAGAGGCGTCGAAAGACCTATCACTTTTTTTATGCCTTATTTTATAAGGCTTTTTATATTTTTTAGACACCATTCTACATACCACACATATAATGCATTTGGAAGAGAGCAATAAAATAGTTCACGCTAGTTCAAATTTGTCCTTAAAAATACACTATCATATTAGTCCATAATTTCAAAATCATCATAAGTAATTGCTCTGCAGATCTGTTAATAAACTCGTATTTCTGTTATACTGTTAATAGGTGGTAAAGTATGATTACTGTTGTAGCAGCTTTAATTGAAAAAGATAATAAATACTTAATTGCTAAACGTTCTACAGGAGATCCAAATGTTCTAGGTAAATGGGAATTTCCTGGTGGAAAATTAAAAGATAATGAAACTGAAATGGATGCAATTGAAAGAGAGATAAAAGAAGAATTTGAATTAGATATTAAAGCTAAGAAGTTTCTAATAAATAATGTATGTGAATATCCGACTAAAGTTGTTGATTTAAGATTATATGAATGTGAATATATTTCTGGAGATTTTAATTTGCATGATCATTCAGAATATAAATTTGTAAAAAAAGAAGACATAGTTAAACATGACCTTTGTCCTGCTGATATACCATTAGCAAAATATATTAAGGAGAATATGTAGTATGAATAATATGCGGTTTTTATATAATGACAATATTAAAGAATTCTTAAATAAAGATGTTGATTCTATAATTGGATCTATGGTTAATAATTCTCATGGTAATTTGATGACTACAACTAGAGAATCATGGGAATCAGAAATTACAATAATGAAAAACACATTGAATTTGGTCAATAATTATGATGGAAAAATTGTTTTTGAATATGACATTCCTCGTTTGGGAAAAAGAATTGATGTTGTTTTATTAATAAAAGGTATTGTGTTTTGTCTTGAATTTAAGGTTGGAGAAAATATTGTACTTGAAGAAAATGTTGATCAAGTTTTAGATTATGCATTAGATTTAAGAAATTTTCATAAATTCAGTCAAGAAAAAATAATTGTTCCTATATTAATTCCAACTAATTATAAATCTAAAACAACGGATATTAGAATATCTGCATATGATGATAGAATTATTAATCCAATTATTTGTGGAGAAAATAGTTTATCAGAAATAATTAACAGTGTTTTAATTAAATATCCTAATGAAATTGAAATAGATGATAATTGGGTTAACAGTCCATATGCACCAACTCCAACTATTATTGAAGCTGCGAGAGCTTTATATAATAATCATTCAGTTGAAAATATTACTAGGCATGAGGCTGACAAAGTTTCTACTGATAAAACAATTAGTTATATATTAGATGTAATAAAATATAGTAAAGAAAATAAAAAGAAAAGTATTTGTTTTGTAACTGGAGTTCCGGGTGCAGGTAAAACATTAGTTGGTTTAGAAGTAGCAATAAAACAGACTTATAAAGATAATGGTGAACCTGTCGATGATGAAAATGCGGTTTATCTATCTGGTAACGGACCATTAGTTGCAGTTTTAAAGGAAGCGTTAGCTATAGATAACTACAAAAAATGTAAGGAATCTGGACAAAATAAAAAATTAACAGATTCACGACGTGAGGTTTCAAAGTCAATTCAAATGATTCATAGATATAGAGATACTATGCTTAATAAAATAAAGAATCCTGTTGAAAATGGAGTATTAGAAATTGATCCTGCTAAAGCAGTAAAAGTAGATGATAGTGGATATGCAGAAGTAGAACATATTGCTATATTTGATGAGGCACAACGTTCTTGGACACACAAAAGACTTGCAGATTATTTAAAAAGAGGAGGAACGTATGGTAATAAATTAAAAGTTCCAAATTTTCCAATGTCTGAGGCTGCATTTCTTATTTGGTCATTAGATCAAAGAGAAGATTGGGCTACGATTGTTTGTCTTGTTGGTGGAGGTCAAGAAATAAACACAGGTGAAGCTGGGATAGCTGAATGGCTTAAGGCTTTGAATAATAATTATCCACATTGGAATATTTTCATTTCACCCAAATTAAATGATAAGGAATATGCTGAAGGTAATGTTAATAATATTCTTAAAGATAATCGTAATGTTACTTATTCAGAATGCTTACATCTTGGTGTATCTCTTAGATCTTTTAGAGCAGAAAAATTATCTAAATTTGTTAATGAATTATTGAATTTTGATAATAAAGCAAGTAGTACATATAATGAAATTAAAGATAAATATCCTATATATTTAACCCGAGATATGGATAAAGCTAGAGAATGGTTACATAAAAAGGTAAGAGGTACCGAAAGAACAGGAGTACTTATAACTAAGGAATCTGCTAGGTTTAAACCATTGGGTGTTCATGTATTACAAAGTGGTGATGAAAATGCTATTCATTGGTTTTTAGATGATAAACAAAGTGTTAGTTCATCTAATTATTTAGAAGATGCAGCAACAGAGATTCAAGTTCAAGGTTTAGAATTGGATTATACTTGTGTCTTATGGGATGCTGATATGAGATACGAAAATGGTCAATGGAAATATTATAGTTTTAATTCTAAAAATTCAAAATGGAATGAACAAAAAGGTGAAACAGAGAGCAATCAAGATAAAATTAAATATATGTTAAATGCTTATAGAGTCCTATTAACACGAGCTCGTTCTGGAATGATAATATGTGTTCCATATGGAAACTCTAATAAAACTGCTACAGGATATCCAGAAGATAGAACACGTTTGCCAGAATTTTATGATAGCACATATGATTATTTGAAAAGTTTAGGAATAGAAGAATTATAAATATAAGCCAACTAATTAATTTAGTTGGTTTTTATGATATAATTAAATTGGTGGTAACATGCAAGAATTTACTAATACTTTTTTAAAATACTTTTTTGGTAATCCTTTAGTTTGGGTGTTTTTTGCTATTGCAATAATATGTGCAATATTTTATAAACAAATTGTTGGTAAGGCAGGAGAACATCATGTCAGAAATGAGTTGAAAAAACTGCCAAAAGAAAAATATCAAATAATAAATGATTTGATGATTAATGTTAATAATGTATCACATCAAATAGATCACATAGTAATTTCTTGCTATGGAATATTTGTTATTGAGACAAAACAATATAATGGATATATAGTATGTAACGAATATGATAAAAAATGGAAACAGAATAACAAGTATTATATAAATAATCCAATACATCAAAACTATGGACATTTAAAAGCTTTAGAGGAAATTTTAAAATTACCAGAAGATAAATTTATTCCTATTGTATGTATACCTAGTACAGCAAAAATAAAAGTAACATCAAATAGTTTAGTGTTACGATTATATGAATTAACGTCTAAAATATTAGAATTTAAAAACGAGCAAATTGATACTCCGAAAGATATATATAATAAATTATTAGAAATGAATATAACTGATCCTGATGCTAGAAAACAACATAATAAGTATGCTAGTAGCGTTAAGAAAGAAAAAGAAACAAACGCTATCAATAAGT
This sequence comes from uncultured Mycoplasmatota bacterium, assembly GCA_947305065.1. GTDB lineage: Bacteria > Bacillota_I > Bacilli_A > RF39 > UBA660 > Coprovivens. Next base: position 10,774 of record CAMZCT010000026.1, read on the forward strand.
GTCCAAAATGCGGTGGAGATTTAGTAGAAAGAAATGGAAAGTATGGAACTTTTATTGGATGTTCTAATTATCCTAAGTGTAGATTTACTCAAAAATAGGAGGGGTTATGAAGGAATTAATTGAAAAAATAAGACGATTTAATGAAGAAAGAGATTGGAATCAATTCCATTCACCAGAGAATTTAGCTAAGAGTATTTCAATTGAAGCAGGTGAATTATTGGAGTGCTTTCAATGGAATAATAAATATGATTTAGATGAAGTTAAAGAAGAACTAGCAGACGTTATTAATTATTGTTTATTAATGGCTGATAAATTAGGTGTTGATCCTAAACAAATAGTTTTAGATAAGATGGAAAAGACAGCTAAGAAATATCCTGTTGAAAAAGCAAAAGGTAAAAGTACAAAATATAATAAATTATAGGAGTAAATATATGGAAATAAGAATTAGTTTTGGAAAAACAGAAAGAACTCAAAGAAAAAAAGGATGTAGTTTATTAGATTTTCCTTCTAATTATGTTTTGTTTGATATTGAAACAACAGGTCTTGATCCTGAATATGATGAAATAATAGAGATAGGAGCTATTAAAGTTAATAATTATGAAGTGGTGGATGAATTTCATTCTTTAATAAAACCAAATGAAAAAATTGATGAATTTATTACTGATTTAACTGGAATTACAAACGAAATGGTAGAAAATGCTCCTAATATAGAAGATGTTTTACCGAATTTTATTAATTTTATTGGAGATAGTATTTTAATAGGTCATAATGTTAATTTTGATATAAATTTTATATATGATGAAATGGTAAATCTTGATTTAGGAATTGTTAATAATGACTATGTTGATACGATGAGATTATCAAGAATATTGTTACCTGAATTATTACATCATAGGTTAAAAGATTTAGCTGAATTTTATGAAATTAGTTCTGAAGGTAGTCATAGAGCATTAAAAGATGTTCAAATAACGAATGACGTATATTTAAAACTATATGAGGAAATGAAAAATAAGTATAGTACATTAGATGAATTTGCTAAAGAGCATAAAAATAAGGTACATGTGAAATTTAGCGATATTAAAGCTCAGACTGATGATATAGATGAAAGTAATCCTTTTTATAATAAGTCGGTAGCAATAACAGGAACACTTGAAAGAATGCAGAGAAAAGATGCGATGCAACAAATTGCTAATTTAGGTGGAATATGTCAGGATACTGTTAATAAAGAAACCAATTATTTAATTCTAGGAAATAATGATTATAATTCACAATTACATGGTAAGAAAAGTAACAAATTAATTAAGGCAGAAAACTTAAAATTAAAAGGAAATGATATTGAAATTATATCGGAAAATGTTTTTTACGATATTTTAGATGAGTATGAAGTTAAGGGTGATGAATAGCTATGTTAGTTTATGAAGGAGTAAAGTCTGGTTTTATAAATGATGTAGATTTAAACTTAATTACAGATAAGATTTTAAAAAGATTTAGAGAAGTATTTCATAGAGGAACTGGTGAATCTGAAGTTAACTCTTGGCGTGAATCTATGCTTAGAATGCGTGGTGTTTTAGCTGATGAAGAAATACCTAATAATGCTGGTGTAGCTATTGAATTTAACATACCTCATACTTCTAATAGAATCGATTTTTTATTATCTGGATATGACAAAAGTAAGAATAATTCAATTATTATTATTGAATTAAAACAATGGACTCATGCTGATGCTGTTGAAGGAAAAGACGGAATTGTATCTACTGTAACAGGTAAGGCATTAAGAGAAGTAACACATCCATCCTATCAGGCTTGGAGTTATGCAAGTTTAATAGATAGCTATAATCAAGAAGTATATGATAGAAATGTTGGATTACATCCATGTGCTTTTTTACATAATTATGATATAACTGATGACGATCCTATTAATAGTGAACAATATCAAGATTATATTAAAGTTGCACCAATGTTTGGATCAAAAGATTTCGAAAAGCTAAAAGAATTCATTAAGAAATATGTTACTGAAGGAGATAATAAAGAAGGATTAAATATAATTGAAAATGGTAAGATTAAACCTTCTAAAATGTTACAAGACGCATTTTCTTCTGTATTAAAAGGTAACAAAGAATTTGTATTAATAGATGACCAAAAAATTATTTATGAAGAAGCGTTAAGAATTGGTGTTAATGCACATTTACATGATGAGAAGAGTGTATTAATTGTCGAAGGTGGACCTGGAACAGGTAAATCGGTACTTGCAATTAATTTATTAAAACAATTTTTAAATAAAAGTTTTAATAGCTTTTACGTAACAAAGAATAGTGCGCCTAGAGAAGTATTTAAAGCTAAATTAAAAATAGATAAAATGAGCGGATTAAATAATTTATTTAAAGGTTCAGGTTGTTTTTATGATTGTGAACCAAATTCATTTGATGTATTAATAGTTGATGAAGCTCACAGATTAAACAAGAAATCTGGACTGTTTTCTAACTTAGGAGAAAATCAAATTAAAGAAATAATAAATGCTAGTAAGTTTTCAATTTTCTTTATCGATGAAAATCAAAGAGTAACATTAAAAGATAATGGTTCAATTGATGAAATTAAAAAATATGCTAATTATTACAATGCTGGTATTTATAAAATGGTATTAAAGAGTCAATTTAGATGTGATGGATCAGATGGTTATTTAGCATGGTTAGATAATGTATTAGAAATTAGAGAAACAGCTAATTTTGATTTAGATACTAAATATGACTTTAAAGTATTTGATAATCCTAATGATTTAAGAAAAGCAATAGAAGAGAAGAATACTAATAATAAATCGAGACTAGTAGCTGGTTATTGTTGGAATTGGATTAGTGAGGGGAAAAATAAATCTGATGTATATGACATAACTATTCCTGAATATGACTTTGCTATGAGTTGGAATTTAGGCAATTCTAGTACTTGGGCTATTGATAAAGAATCGATAAATGAAATTGGATGTATTCATACGTGTCAAGGTTTAGAATTTGACTATGTTGGTGTAATAATCGGTGATGATTTAAGATATAAAGATGGTCATATTATTACAGATTATACAAAACGAGCTAAGACAGATCAATCATTAAAAGGTATAAATAAAATTGCTAAAGAAGAAGGCTTGGAAGAAGCAAAAAAAATTGCTGATTCAATAATTAAGAATACCTATAAAACTCTAATGACTAGAGGAATGAAGGGTTGTTATGTTTTTTGTATTAATAAAGATTTACAGAGATATTTAAAAGAAAAGATATTTAGTTTATAGATATCTTTTTTATTGATCAAATGATCGATTCGTGATCTAATTATTATAGAGGTGTTCAATATGAATGAAAATTTAGAAAAAATAAAAGCATTAACAAAGAATCTTGATTTTAGTGGGAATACTAGCGATGAATATTTATTTACTATAAACTGTGTAGACTATTTTTACTATAACGGAAATATTGGCAAAAGTGACATTATTGATGGATTTACAGATGGTGCTTATGATGGCGGAATAGATTTTATCTATGTAGAAGACGAAAACAACTTAAAATTGATACAAGGAAAATCTAGTAACGATTTAAACTACGGTGATATTAGAGACTTATTTAATAAAATGAGAGAAACAGTATCTAATTTTAAAAATAACGAAATTATGCAATATAACAAAAATTTGAGAAGTATATTTAAAGAAGCTTTAGAAAATGGAGATAATCCTAACATCGAATTAGTATTGTTTACTAATACATATATAGAATCTGATGTAATGGAAAAAATAAGGGAAAATATAATAACCTCTGAAGATTATATAGATTTAAAATTAACTATTTATGACGCAGATGAATTATTAGCACAAGTTTTAAAGATTGATCAAAGTTCAATGATAATTGATTCAGCAGATTTATTACTTGATAAGCCAAAGAATTATTTAGAATATGAAAATGAGAAGGGGGCAATTTTTTCAATTAAAGCCTCATCACTTCATGAATTATATAAAAAGTATTCAGATAAAGGTCTATTTGGCTATAATCTGAGAGAGCATATAACTCAAAAAAATGTTGATGACGCAATTGATACAACGATAAAAGAGGATAGAAATAATTTTTGGTTTTACAATAACGGTATTACAATTGGATGTAAAGATTATCAACCAGATGGTAATAGATTAAGATTATACGATTTTTCTATAATTAACGGAGCACAAACAACAACTAAAATTGGAGAGAGTAAATATGTTGATTCAGATCATGATTTTTGCTTAGTATGTAAAGTAATAAAATCTGATGGTTCATTAGATGACGAATTTATCAGAAAGATTTCAGAAGCATCTAATTCACAGAAGCCAATAAAATTTAGAGATTTAAAGTCAAATTCTAAAGAACAACAGACAGTACAATTGAATTTTATGAACTCAAAAAATAAGTTAGCAGTAGAAATAAAAAGAGGAGTTAAACCTAAGAATTATAGACGAGTACAAAACTGGGAGAGGATTTCCAATGAATACTTAGGACAATTATTATTGTCTTGCCAGTATCAAATGCCAGGAACAGCAAGAAGTAAAACTTCTGATATTTTTGGAAAAGAAGAAGTATATAATTTGTTGTTTTCAAAAGATAAAGTTAGGAAGTATAATTATGATGCACTTTATGAATTTGTAAGATTTGGACACTTATATGATGATTTTAAAGTTGAATTTGATTCTGAATTAAACCAAAAAATAAAATTAACAGATGATGATACTTTAAAAAATAAGCTAAATGATAAAGATGGTATTTGTAGAAATGGTAAATTTGTAATATTAGCAATAATATTCTATTTATATAAAAAGAAGAAAATGAATTTAGATAATAAACCATTTTCCAAAATCAAAAAAACACTTATTGACCATGAAATAGAATTAGAAGAGGATAATGAAAAATTTACTAAAAACTATAAAAAATTATTTGAATTTTTAATAGATAGGCTTAGCGAAATATATAATAATAATAGATTCAGTATGAAGTTAACAAGTTTTTCAAACTTCTTTAAATCTGATAAGAATTTTGAAGATTATATTATAACAGAAATTGATAAGATATATGACGATGAATACTTTAATACCGGATTATTATCAATGCTTTCAATTTTCAAATAAATAAAATCGAATATTAATGGCATACAGGCCTTAAAGCTATATATCATACAATTGTGTTTTGATTAAATGTTATTATTAAAGGAGAATAGTTGTTTATAACAATATAAAAGAATAAAAAACACGTATTTTTTAATACGTGTCAACTTGATATGTTACAACATAGTGTTTACTATCTTTTTTAAAATAATTCTAATTGTTCAACTTCTTGATCACAACTAGTTAGTATTAATTCTTTAATTGTTTCATATGATTTAATAAATGAATTAGGTATTTCAAGTAAAGTTATACCTTTTTCTTTGCATATCTTTGCTTTTCTAGTATCACATTTTTCTCTTTCTAGATTGCCAAAATGTTCTCCACCTTGTAATTCAATTGCTATCTTTGGAACTGTTTTCATTAGTTTTATTTGGTATAAAACTATATCAAATTCTAATTTTGACTTAGATAGAATAGGATCATATGAAAATAGGGTAGATAATTTAACATTTCTTTTAACTTGAAAATTATTATTTACACTACAGAAATGAGATATAGTTTTGAAGAATGCATCTTCATTCTTACTGCCATTAGAATTACCTATTTGAATAGAATAAGATTCATTTGGTGGAATCTCTGTATCACCATTTTTTGAAACATATTGAACTAAGTTATATAAATCATCTTTTTTATCTTTTGATAATAGATTTAAAGCTTCTACATCTGATACAACTATTAGATTTTTCTTAGCTCTTGTAACAGCGACATTAGTTATTTCAGAATTGTTTTTTATCCAATCAAATGTTTTTTTACTAGTTTTTAGTGATAGAGAAGAGGAAATGATTATGGTATCTTTTTCTGCTCCTTGTACTTGATGAATAGTACCACAAGATATATTATTCATGTCATTCTGTTCTAACATTTCATTAATTAAGTTTTGTTGATTTTTAAATGGAGTAATAATAGCTACATCTTTAAGATTATTTCTTCTTAAATAATCAATTATAGCTTTAGCTTCTTCATAGTTTTCATTTCTTAATCTTGAATTTATATTTTTAACATCAATTAAGGACAGTTTTCCTTCATCTTTTAAATAATCTAATTTTAATTTATCATCATAAAATCTTTTATTAGAGAAATTAATGATTTTTTTACCACATCTATAATGATATGAAAGAAGTATATCTTTAGATATTTTATCATGTAGTTTCATAATATCTAATATAGAATGAGTACAATAATCATAATCATCAGTTATTTTGAATTCATCTTTTAATTTTTCATTTATATTTTTTTCTAATACAATTACTGGTCTTAATTGGTTAGTATCACCAACTAATAGTAATCCTTTAGCTCTTGAAATTGGTAGTAGAGCAGTAGCAGCATTACATTGGCCAGCTTCATCCATTATTACTAAATCAAAAGTGTGATTAGCAGTACCTAATCTAGATACGGAAATATTAGTTGAAATAATTACAGGAAATACATTTTCTAATAATCTAATGTTTGAATCATCTGCACACCATTTATTAAATTCGTTAACTCTTTCATCATCATCTGCAATACTACATATATCAGTTAATTCATCATATTTTGCAGATTTTAACTTATTAATATATCTTAATGATTCATAATACATATATTGTTTGAAATAATAATCTTCAGAAACAGTGGTAACTAAATCTAGTACATCATTATTAGTTATTATTGGCATTTCTTTATATTCTTTAATTAGTTTGTCTAATTGTTTACCTGTTTCTTTATATAATCTATTCTTCGGATTATCTATAGAATCATATAATCTTTTAGCACTATCAATTCTATTTCTTAATTCACGTCTAGCTTCATATTTTTCCAATCTATCTAGTAAATCTTTATTACCAGCTTTAGTTATAGATTTTATCTTATTGATAGTTTCTTCATTAGGAGTACCATAAGCGTCTAAATTATATAATTCAAATATTCTCTTTGTAGCTTTAGCAACTTCATTTCTGTTACCTAATCTTAAATAAGGAAAAGGTATATCATTATTTTTATAAGAAAAAGTTAATTTTTCTATTATATTATTAACTGGTTTATTATTCGAAGAACAGACTAGAATTGTTTTATTGTTAAAGAAACCACTTAATATGACATTTAATATTGTTTGTGTTTTACCTGTTCCTGGAGGACCTTGTACGTAGTTAACTGGATATTTCATTGTATTATATATTACCCTCATTTGATCTATGTTAACCTTATTGTCATATATTACTATTGATGGCTCTTTTAATTTTGCACCACGTCTATCAGAATTACCAAAGAAAGCTTTTAAAGGTCTTTCCATATTACCACTTTCTTGTTTTTGCTCAATAATATTATATGTTGGTTCTAATAGAGCTCTAATACTTCTTTGCAAAATAAGAATCTCTGGTAATTGATTAATAATTTCGCTACCTCTTAAATTTGACCTAATTAATTCGGTATATTCTTTATAGTATTCTTTAGTTTTATTAGTTATATTATTTGTAAACTCTTCTGGATCTATATCAATATATGAATTTATAGAGTGTCTTTTATCTTTTATTAAGAAACTTTGATTAACTCTAGGTTTACTAATAATATTCAAGGTTTTATATTTAGGGTTAAAATAGATATCATAATATAAGACTATATATTTTTTATTTCCTTCTTCAATCGTTAATATTGATAGTATTAATGAATTTCTTTCTGATTCTATACCTCTATAATCATATTTCTTTATATAGTTAACTATTTGTCTTGTTTGTTCCTCGTCTAGTACAGTACGTTTATTTTTCAATAATACGTTTTTATCTATGCCTTTTATTAGGACACTCTCTTTTTGATATGGATCATTATCTAATTCATTACATTTTAAATAATATTTTAATATATTATTATTGAAAGATTCATAGTGTAACCATTTAGCTGCTTCCTTGTTATTTTCAATTTTGTCTATTAATTCCTGGGGTACTTCGTAGGTAGTAAATTCTAGTATTTTTGCTGATAATATATTATCTACTTTTATAAATGCGTCTAAACATTCAAAAGATTTATAATCGTTGTAAATGGTCACAGTTAATATTCTTTTAGTTAAGTCAATATCTTTTATGGCAATCCAATAATAGGTTGTTTCATTTTGTTTGTTTTTATATGAAATATCTAACCATTTTCCAGTTTTTATACTTTCAGAAATTAATAATTCTATATTATTCATTTATTATCATCTCATTATTAATATATCATAATATTCGTTTTTCTCCTATAAGATACTATATTTTATGTGCTATAATGAAATCGGTGATTTATATGGCATATAAAAGAGCTTTAAATAGCACAATAAGTGGCATAAATAAGGCTATTAAAGAAAACCAACTAGCAAAAAGAATTAGTGCTGTAGATAGTTATAATAGTTCTATTAAACAGAATAATATGAAAATAGATAATCTTTTAAAAAACACTACATTGAATGTCTTTAATGATGATAATTATTACAAAAAGTTTTATAAGAAAAGTATAATTCCCGAATATAAATCGTTAGAAATGGAATCAGAAGAAAGTATAAAAAAGAGGACAGGATTTATTAAGGAGAATAAATTATTAGAAAAGTTTAATCATAAAAGAGTAGAAAAAAGGTTGAGTGCGGAAAAACAATATCAACTTGAAAAAGCAAAGGTATTATCAGAATATGAAAAAGCAGAAAAGGAAAATTACAAAAAGTATCAAGAGTATGCAAACAAAATTAAAATTTCTGATAATGATTACAATAAACTAGTTGATATGAGAAAGAAAAAATATCAAAATGATGATGAATATGAAGTCATGAAAATTTTTGATGAGTATTTTTCAAAGTTAATTCCGGAAATAAAATATGTTAAATCAATTAATTTTTTATATAATGATAGAAAAGCTAATTTGAGTATTATGTTTGCTGATCCTGAAACAGAGATAGATAATATCAAAGAAGTAAAATATATAAAATCTAAAAACGAAATTAGGGAAGTACCTTATACTAAATCCGAATTTGAGTTGTTCTTTGAAAAAATAGTGTTTAATACAATGCTATGTTATTTATCTAAAATATGGTATTTCTTTAATGATAAAATAGATCAATTTATAGTGAGTGGGTACGTAAATAGAGTAAATCAGTCTGTTGGGAAAAAGGAAAAATATTATTTTATTAGTGCAAAGTTAGATAAAAACGAAATACCATTTGATAGATTACATATGCTGGATGGTAAGATGTTTTTTGAATTAAAAAATGTTAGGTATAAGAATCCACTAGTTGATATTCATAAAATTGAGAGATTTGAATTTAATGGAAAAAAAATGATGGAAGTAATTGACAGTGAAATTGATGGGTTTGATTTTGAAAATTTATCAAAAGATTTGTTGGAAAAAAATGGATTTGAAAAAGTTACTGTTACTCAAGCAAGCGGAGATTATGGGGCTGATGTAATAGCTTTTAGAGACGGCGTAAAATATGCTATTCAATGTAAAAAGTATTCATCAAAAGTTGGGGTGAAAGCTGTTCAAGAGATTCTTGCTGCAAAGACTATGTATAAGTGCCATGTTGGTGTAGTTCTTACAAATAATTATTTTACACCAAGTGCCGAGAAATTAGCTGAATCAAATGGAATATTATTATGGGATAAAACAAAACTTGATGATTTAATAAAAAAAGCAGGATTAAAATAATTATTTTGTGACCAGTGGTCGCAAAGTGTGCCCATTGGGCACGAAGTGTGCCAAGTTGACGAGAAGTAACTTTTGGACCAAATGACCAGAAGTTAATTACATAAAAAAAGAGGGGGATTTTTACAAATACAAAATTCTCCTCTTATGTATTTGTAAAAGGGTTTCACAAATACACTTACAAATACAAAGTTATAAAATCCGATAAAATTACGTAAAATGTTAAAAACAAAGAATCCCGTATTTATGCGGTTTTAAACGGTTAGAGAAAAACGGACGCGAACAATGTACGAACCTCCTGAAGGGAGCGAAAAAGCTTTTTTCCTAGAGTGAATGAGTAGTTCCATAGTTGAAGTTTTTTACTCTTTTGTCTAAAAAAGAAAAATAGGCTTTGATTGTGTATATATAAGGTAGGAAGGCATATAATGAGTGCTACCTCGCGAGGGGGTGATTATATGTCTAAAAGAGACTTTTTAGTTTTCTTTTTAATCATAATTATCATCCTATTAATTCTATTCAAATGATGGTTATTAAAATAAAAAAAGCACTCATTAACTGAGTGCGCCCAAAAATTTAGGTAGCACTTAATGTGCCTTCCTAAACTTATTTTAACATAATTATCTATATTTGGAAATACTATATGTTATAATATGTTACATCTTATAAAGAGAGACAGAGGGACTACCATATTAAGTCTCATTATCCTAGAAAAAGAGAACTTTGCTTGGTAATTGGTTTGCATATATAGATAGCCATTACAAAAATGGTGTAAATGTATTATAATATTATTATTTCGGGAGGTAATTATGGAAAAAAAAGTAATTTTGGAAAAAGAATATTATGATCTTTGGCGAAAATCAAGACATTCGGTAGAAGATGTTAATGTTGTTATAGAAGTGTATAAATACTTGAAGGATAAAGCATTAAAAAAAGAAGAATATGATTCAGTTATTGATAAAGCTCATATATATTTTTTAGATAATTTATTTTTATTAACTACATCTGAACTTTGTCATGGATTTAGTGAAATTGACGAAGAGTTTATAAAATCTAGCTTTCTTTCAAGTGAATTTAAGGAAGAAATATATTTAACTCTTAAAGATTATGATTGCCCTGATGAATTAAAAGAATTATTAAATGGAGATAAAGATTTTAATGATTTTACTAAAGAAGAAATAGAACTGATAATGAATTTTAATGTTCCAGAAGATAATAGAGAATGGCATGAACATCATCTTTATCTTATAGATGATTATTTATTTGTATTAGATGGTGTAGGAGTAGTTCAATATATAAAAGAAAAATATGGAGATACTTTACCTATAGAAATGCTAAAAAGATCTAATGTTCGACCTAGAGCTTTTTATTATTCAGCATATGGGGTAGATTATAGTATACTTGGGGAATATCACTTGTTTTCATTATATAAAAAATTTGTTAAATATTATCCAGACAAGGTAGAAGAATTTATAAGCTTAGTTAATAGTATAGACTTGATAACTCCGACTGAATTTGTAGATAATTATATGACATTTGTAAAAAATGGATTAAATAGTAATTTTATGTTAGAAAAAGGTAATATTTCAATTGAGGGTTTAGATGGTAATAAAAGAGATGCATTAGGTCCGATATCTTTGTTTTCGTTGTTTGATAGTAGAGAGTCGAAAGATGCTAAATATAGTAGGAAACTTGAGAAAGAGCATAGTGATGGAATAAAAAGGGATTTTGAAAAAATGGTAAATGATTATAATGAATCAATAGGGTCATCAATGGTATTAACTATAAAGCCAGATAATAATTGAAATTAAAAATACTGAGTTATGTTAATATTTTTTGATATTATTTATATATTAATAATAATAAAAAAGAATAATTAAGGAAAACTAATTATTCTTTTTTCATGACAATCTAAATAAAGTCAAGTATTATTTTTAATAGTATTATTGCATAACAAA
>CAMZCT010000027.1 GCA_947305065.1 uncultured Mycoplasmatota bacterium
GAAGAATGGTTAGAGTTAATTAATACGATATCAAATTATAATGGTATTTTAAGAAAATGGAAGATAATTATTACTAATGATAGAAATCAAATTAGATATTTTGTTAAAACTAGATGTAGTTTACCTGCAACAATAAATAATTTAAATTCATTTTTATTAAAACCTACAAAAGAAATAAAAGCACCTAAGCATAACTATACATTACTTTCTTTACCTAAAGTAGGTAGTAGTATCATTGACTTAATAAATTATAGTGAGATTAGAAATAAAGGAACTCTCAAATACCTTGAAATTAGTTTTTTAAAACTATATGAAGATAAAATTAAGTCTAAAATAAGATTTTATCTTAATAAGAATGGCATAATAAAAAAATATAATGTTATATTTGCTATTCCAACAAGTATATTATCAGCAGACTTTGAAGGAAATAAAAGATATTTTTATAAGAGTTCTCCTAAATATTTAGAGATAAATAAAATATTACATTTATTAAATACCGATTCTAATAATGCATTACTATCAGTTGATACATTTCCTTATTTACAAGGTAATTTTTACTTAAATCAAAATAATTTCAGCTTTGATAAACATTCTATCATAATGGGATCTTCTGGATGTGGTAAATCTAAATTTATAAGTCTTTTAATCAACAATATTAATAAAAATGAAAATTTAAAAGGAAAATATAAAGTTGTAGTAATAGATCCACATGCAGCTCTTGAAAATGATATAGGTGGTATTGGGAAAGTAATTGACTTTAAAAGTACTTTAGATAGTATTGACTTGTTTATTAATAATAATGACGATATTGTAGCATCTACAGAACTATTATTAGATTTACTAAAATCATTAATTGCTGACCAATATAATTCAAAATTAGAAAGAGTTTTAAGACATTCAATTTATTTATTATTAACTAATGAATCATTTAATTTTAGAAATTTAAGAAAGCTTATTTTAGATTTAGAATATAGGAATGGACTAATAAAGAAATTAAAATATAACTTACCGATTAGTGTAATTGATTTCTTTTTATCAGATTTTAATGATTTAAAAACTAAATCTTATGGTGAAGCTATATCTCCAATTATAGGTTTTATAGATGAAATGGAAATGATTCCTGTATTTAATTCTGAACAAACTAGTGAAAATCTAAAAAATACCATACATGATAATTTCTTAACATTATTCTCACTAGATAGAACAAAACTTGGAGATAAAGTAACTAAAACTATATCAGGATTAATAATGCAACAGTTACTCACAATAATTCAAAAACGAGAGATAGATGAACATATAATATTTATTATTGATGAAGTTGCTGTTGTTGAAAATCCTATTTTATCTAGGTATTTATCAGAAGCAAGAAAATATAATTTATCTTTAATGTTAGCAGGACAATATTTCAATCAAATATCAGATGAATTAAAAAATTCAATATTTGCTAATGTAATAAATTATTTCATCTTTAGAGTATCAAAGTTAGATGCTAATGTATTAGTTGATAATTTTAACATGAGAATACCTCTAGATGATTCTAGAGATAAAAAGATTAAATTGTTAACTGAATTAAATAATAGAGAATGTATTGTTAGAATAGATTCAAATGGAGTATTATTACCGGCATTTAAAGGTACAACATTAGATTATAAAGGCATTCCTAGAATTAAAAGAACAATTACAAGTAATAGCAATAATATAAACATCAAGGATAACTCAAATAAATCTAAAACTAATTTTAGTTTAAATAGTAATGTAAGTTTAAAAGATATCTTAATATCTAATTCAACAAGCAAGAAAGGTGTGTGAAAGAATGAGCGACGTATGCGCATTAGAAATTGTTAATAAAATATTTAAGAGTGTATTTGATAAAGAAAATAATTATTCTTTAGATCTATTACTAGAAAAGTTTGCATTTGATGTTAAGTTACCAAAGCAAGTAAATGATTCAACTACAAATGAAATAACTTGGGCAGACTCTATCAATAATGGCAGATTTATAACAAATAAAAATATGGAAAAAAGAGATGAAGAAACAGGTTGGATGCTACCAAAAAAAGAAATAAGTAATTTACAAGAATTAATTGATATATGGAACACTATTAACTTAACTACAACTGAAAGAGTTTATGATTCCATCAATGTTGTAAAAAGTGATACTATTTATCAATGTGAAAATGTTTACAGAAGTACAGATTGTAGAGATTCAAAAAATATAATTTACTGTGATTCTTGTGGTAATAGTGAATTTTTGTTAGCGTCTCAGAGGTCAAGTACTTGTAATTTTTGCATAAGATGTGATGACTCTAAAGATTGTAGTAATAGTTATAATGTTATTTGTTCTAATAAAGTAAGCAATTCATTATTTATTCAAGACTGTTTTGATTTGTATGAATGTATGTTTTGTTCGCATATAGCATCAAAAAGATTTTGTATAGCAAATATGCAATTTGAGGAACAAGAGTATTATGAAATCAAAAAAATAATTATTGAATGGATATTGAATTCTTAAAATTTTCAAGTCTGCTATGAAAAAAGTAGAAATACTTCTTTTTCTTATATTTAAAATCGTACAGTAAACACTTTCTTATAAAAATGATAATTTTTAGTAGAGGTGATGAAAATGAATAGGAAGGTTGCTATATATGCTAGAGTATCTACTGAACATGAGGCACAATTATCAGCATTAGATAATCAGGTTCGATAGATTTGAATAGTATACTATAGTTGCAATAAAACTTTGGGGGATATATTTTGAAGACCAGAATAGGTGAACAATAAGTAGGTGATCCAAATAAGGAGAACAAATCAAATAAAAAGAATAAAAAACACTAACAAGTTAGTTAGTGTTTTTTTATAAAGATACATTTTTTCCTAATTGCCTTTCATTTATAAATGTTTCAGCTCTGTATAATCTATAAAATTCATCTTCTTTAATTTTCATTCCACCATATTTTTCTATTGTTTTTACTGATGGAGTATTAGTTTTAACTGATGATATCCAAAAATCATCAACACCATTATCTTTTAATAATTCTCCCAACATACATAATGCACGATAAGCAAAATTATTTCCTCGGTATTCAGGATAAACAGTATAAGCAATATCACCTATAAGATCAGAAAAATGATATCCTATATAAGATATACACCCAACAACTTTTTTATCATTAGCAAAACATATACTATATTCCCCAGTCCTATCATCCTTCACAGGATTTCTTCCATCAATTGTTTTTCGAAGTTCTACAACTCCATCACTTTTAACAGGAGACAATTCCCAAAATATTTTTTCTGACAAAATACGTAATTCACGTTCTAAAAGTCTTTGCTGGCAATCTAAACTACTATCTTTTTGCCTATCTATTTTATCTAATTGTTGATGTGTTGTTCTGAATCTAGACATTAATTCTTCATATCCACTTGTTTCATTCATATCCACGACCACCTATTACAATTTTATCAAAAAAGAGATAAAGAATAAAGCACTCAAAAAGCTTCGTTTCTACTTCATTTACAATACTTTTCGCAAAAATAAACATAGTGTTTATCTTTTTGATAAAACTTCTCTAGCAACGGAAAAGTTAATCTTTTCTAATCAAGAAAATTTATTATCTCTTCAAAACATGTTTTATATGATTTATTTTCTATTCCGTCTCCATACAAGTCATACATATCATTAAAGATATGAATAAATTCATCATTATCTTTATTAAGATACATCAAAATGAAATACTACCTTTCAAATTTATCTGAATTTGTAGGTTTATCATCTATAGGAGATGATAAATATAGTTAAAGTATCGCCCACGTAACTTGATGGTGGCTATAAAGCTAAAGACCACGCAACGTTACGGCGGTATTGAGATTCGCCCACAAGACGATACGGAAACTATGGGTTATGACCTCGAAACATCGCAGCGGTATGCCATTTCGACCAAGTAAATCCACAGCAGAACAAGCTGCAATTAAAACAAAAAAAGAACTAATATATAATGATTAAAAGACTAGGTAAAACTAGCCTTTTTTGTGATATTATTTAATTAGGTGATATTATGCTTAATCTTAATGAAAGAACAAAATTAGCTATAGAATTAGCAAAACTAGCAGGTAAAGAAATCAAGAGAATACTAGATGAAGAAGATATTCAAACTAAAGATAAAGGTTTAAATGATGTTGTTACCGTTGCTGATATAGAAAGTGAAAAAATAATTGTTAATAAAATTAGAGAAGTTTTTCCTAATGATACTATAATAGCAGAAGAAAAAGGTACTTATAATGGTGGAGATAGTGAATATTCTTGGGCTATTGATCCGCTTGATGGAACAATGAACTATTCAAGGGGAATGCCACATTACTGCGTTAGTATTGGATTTATGAAAAATAATAAACCAAAGGGTGGAGCAGTATATATCCCAGAAACTGATGAACTATATTACTGTGAAAAAGGAAAAGGTGCTTATTGTAATGATAAGAGAATTGATGTATCCAATGTAGGTGATATCAGTAAATCATTAACTACAATTGGATTTAATAATCGTTATCCTGAAGAACGAGTATCATTTAATAAGGTACATGATAAATGTATGAATCAGATGTTAAATGTTGAGAAACTATTTTCTACAGTCATCTCACTTTGTTATGTGGCTTCCGGAAAAATAGAGTCACATTTTGAATTATATTGTTTTCTATGGGATATATGTGTTGGATCATTATTAGTAGAAGAAGCAGGTGGTAAATGTAGTTCATTAAATAATGGAAGTGTAGATTATACAAAAATTGACAAGCAAATTATAATAGCAACTAATGGTAACATACATAGTGATTTTAAAATAATAATTAATGAATCATTTTAGTTTTATTAGTACCAAACATATTCAAGTATATACAATTGTAATAGAAGGAATACTTAAAGTATAAAAAAATACTTAAAATAGTATAAATTTAATCATCCCGAATAGAGCAGTTGTGCAAGACGCAATTACAGAAAAAACAGTAAGTAATTAAAGAATTAAGACTGGAGAAATCTAGTCTTTTTTCAAGAAAAATAGCAATATTACAATTATTATAAAAAATAATTAGAAAACTTTGAATTATAGTTAACTTTAACTTGCTTAATTATAATGAGAGGGGAAATAATATGGCATATTCTATAAAAGAAGTGGTTGAAATGATGAATGTAGAATCATCTATTTTAAAATGGTTTTATGGAAATGCTTCCAGTAGTAAATAGAGTAAATAGAAGAAGAATCATTAAATATAAAGATTATAAATGACTAAGAGTTCTTAATTGTAAGAAAATAATTAATATGCTCATCTATATAATTAAGTCATATGTTTAATTTACAAAAAAGAGGATTAAACTATACAAGAAAGATTAGATATAATTTTTAAAAAAAGCAAATCGTATTAGACCAAATTTCCGAACTCAAAGCTTTTCATAAGGAATTTTAACACAAAGAATAGTGTAATTACTTAATAATTGAAAATATTAAATAGTCTAATGGCTCTTTTTTATTGCAAATCTTGAAATTGTATTGATTTATTGCTATAATACGCATTAACTCAGATTATAATATAGAATCTTGGTGACTATTAAATGAAGAATAATTGTGATTTTGAAATAACACTGCCTGGAACCTGCGAAATATATAATTACTCAAGTTCTTTTAAAAAATGTGGAACAACGGATTTTGCAATTCTACTAGGTATTAATTACCCTAACATTTATGCTTCAAATAAAAATGTATTCTGTTGTTGGTGGACTAGTACATATTTTTATGGTGGAGCATACGTTCTTGTTGATCCTAATAATTATCCTGACTCGTTTTATAGTGTTCCAGGATGTGAACGTAATGTCGGCATAAGACCATATTTAAAATGTGATGACTTATCTAAGCTTCATTTAAAACAGGTTGGTGATTATCTAGGAGCTATGGCAGTTGAATTTGGTGAGTATCCACAGAATGCTGTAAATGCAGATTTATCTAAAATTCTTGATAATGAGTTTTCTTCAAAAAGATTAGAAAAAACCGGTAAAACATATACAACTGATTCGGAAAAATGGTCTAATTATAGAAATGGTTATAACCCTGTTAAACATAAAGAATATATTTATAAAGGTAAAAAGTATGTCAGAGTAAAGGCTAATTGTAGCACTATGTTAGGTGTTGAATTGTCTAATGGTGTCACTGTTAAACGTGGTGATTATGTTTGGGTAGAAGTATCACCAATCGTATGGTATGTTGATAGGAATCACAATCAATTAATTAGCAAGAATATACTAATATCTGGAATAAGAGTTTGTGGATATGGAACACGTAATAGTTATTTTGAAATAAGTGATATGTATCGGTTTCTAAATAAAGATTTTGCAAAAGAGATTATTTCTATTGATATGAGTGAAATAAAAAATGAAAACACTAAACAATCTACTAAAAAATTAATCATATAATTTATGAAAATTTTTATATCACTTAAACTAACGAATTTATTGAATATAAAAGAAGAATTAGTAATTAAGACTAGAGAAATCTAGTTTTCTTTATGGTATAATAATTATGTGAGATGATAATATATGAGCAAAAGAATAGAATATATAGATTTTTTAAAAGTAATTGGATTAACCGGAATAATAATCGCACATGTTGGTTCTCCTAATTGGCTAATGATGCTAAGAAGCTTTGATGTACCTTTAATGGTTATTATATCTTCCTTACTTGCTTCATACTCTATAAAAAAATATGATGATAACAATAAATCTACATTAGAATACTATGTTTCTAGGTTTAAACGATTAATAATTCCTACATATACATTTTTGATCATTTATTTTACAATTCAGTTTATATTAACAAAAGAATTTATGGGAACAAAATACTATTTAGAAACATTTTTATTAACTAGATATGGATTTAGTTATGTATGGATTATTCTAATTTATTTATATAGTGCTTTTTTGATACCGGTTTATAAGAAGATTGGATATAATATTAAAAGTATAGTAATAGTATTATTAATTTATATAGTATATGAATTATTATATTTTTATGGCGTTGGTGTATCTAATAAAATAATAGATACCACAGTTTTCTATATCGTACCATATGGACTATTAACTTTTGTTGGATTTAATATTGATAAAATGAAAAATAAAGAAAAAAAAGCCTTATTATTTATAAATCTTATTATATTTATACTATTAGCATATTATTACTTTTCTAAAACAGGTTCATTTCAAATAGTGCAAATTGCAAAATATCCACCAAGAATTTATTACATTTCATACGGTTTGTTTTGCTCTATATTATTAATTCTATTATGCAACAAGTATAAGTTAAGACTATTTAAGAGTAAAATAATTACTTATATTTCTAATCATTCAATGTGGATATATTTATGGCATATTTTAACGTTGGATATATATAAATATTTAAAATTACCAGAAATCTGGTTTATTAAGCTATTATTCGTTTATATTTTGGCATTATCAATCGTGATATTCGTTAATAAAATAATAAAAATGGTTGAAACTAAGCATAAGTATTCCTTTTTGAAGTATTTTAAGTAAGACAATATAACAATTATAGAAGGCACTTATATTAGAGACTACACTTGGGAACTTTAGAAAAATAGTTAATCAATATAGAAAGAAAGAACAAAGGCCTAACAAATTATAATAATTATGGATTGGTGATATAAATGGAGTTTTTAAAAACAAAAACTATACTGTCAAAAGTTAAACACGGTAATGAATGGTATGGTGTAGATTATAATATGAATCTTTATCGAGGTTGTTCTCATGGTTGTATCTACTGTGATAGCAGAAGTAATTGCTACCATATAGATGAATTTGATATTCCTAAAGGAAAAGAAAATGCACTCTTAATATTAGAAAGTGAATTATTTAAAAAGAAAGAAAAAGGAGTTGTAGGTATTGGGGCAATGTCTGACACTTATAATCCCTTAGAAAAACAATATGAGCAAACAAGAGAAGCATTGAAACTTTTATCAAAATATAACTTTGGAGTTTCAATTGATACAAAGAGTGATTTGATTTTAAGAGATTTAGATATACTCAAAGAAATGAATTCAAAGAATAATGTAATAATTAAATTTACAATAACTACTCCCAGCGATGAATTATCAAAAATAATTGAACCACATGTATGTGTATCATCTAAAAGATTTGAAGCAGTAAAAATATTATCCGATAACGGTATATTTGCAGGAATAATGATGAATCCTGTTTTGCCATTTATTACTGACGATGAAGATAGTGTTAAAAGATTAGTTAAAAAAGCTTATGAGAGTGGAGCTAAGTTTATTCATACCTATATGGGAATGACATTAAGAGAAAATCAAAGAGATTATTACTATGAAAAATTAGACGAACATTTTAAAGGCATAAAAGAAAAATATATCAAATACTATGGAGATAAATATAATTGTCTTGTTCCAAATTATAAATCATTATATAAAGTATTTACCAACGAATGTGATAAGTATGGAATACTTTATAATATGGAAGATATAATTAAAGCATATAAGAAAGAAATAATGGATAGTGAACAAATATCATTATTTTAGAACAAATGGATGAGCAAGATATAGGAAGAATCAAAAAATTCTTCTTTTTTATGGTATAATAACCGTGGAGGAGATAGTTATGTCAAAATTATCAAATGTACTAATGATGTTACAGTTACTCCAAAATAAAAGAAAATATAGTATAAAAGAATTATCAGAGAAGTTAGAAGTGTCTCCTAGAATGATAAGACAATATAAAGATGAACTAGAATATGCAGGCATTTATATTGAAACAATATATGGACCTTATGGAGGATACGTATTAAATCAAGATGTCAAAATACCTGAAAAGTTTATTAAACCAGAAAATATTAAATTGGAAAATAAAGAGTACTATAATGTATTAAGTAAATGCATTAATAGTCATAACAAGTGTTATATTGAGTACTATTCAAAAGAACACGATAAAATGACAAAAAGAATAATTAGGCCCTATAACCTTATAGTATTAGATAACGAATGGGGAGTAGCTGCATACTGTGAAAACAAACAAGAGATAAGACATTTTTATCTAAATAGAATAACTCTAATAAAAGAATTAGATGAAAAGTTTTAATGTGACATAAATACTTCCACAATAAATGATATTCTCTCTATAAAGAGAGGAGATTCAGAATGAAAGAAATAGAAGTTGTAGTAGCAGTTGAAAATTCAAAAGAAGAAATAATAGAAATTTTATCAAGATTTGATTATAAAGGAGAAAAGGAAATACACGATACATATTACTATGATCCTTTAAGAAAAAACTTACAACCAGAAGACGATTTAAGATTAAACGAAACATTTAGAGTAAGAAAAAATAAAGGTAAGTGTTTTTTAACGTATAAGAAACAACACTTTGAAGGCAAACTATGGATTTATTCAGATGAGTACGAAACTGAAATAGTAGATGGAGATGTAATTGAAAAAATTATAAATTTACTAGGCTTTGAGATACTAATTCAAGTAAACAATAAAAGAAGAGTATATACATATAATGAATTTGAAATTGAGTTAGAGGATGTGGAAAACTTAGGAATTTTTATTGAAGTTGAAAAACTTAGTAAAACAGCTAAAGATGAAATGAAGATAAAAAAAGAAATAAGAGAGTTTATAAGAAGCTTAAAGTTGAAAAACGTCAGAGAATTAAATATTGGTAAAAATCAATATTTGTTAAGTCAAAAACTAAATAGGAATATCAATTTATATAATAATACAAAGTATGATTAATATAGTTATGGTATCTCCATGATAATTTATTCCATCTACGATGACAAACAATTCGTAATCAAAGCCAAAAGAATTAATAATAAAGACTAGAGTAATCTAGTCTTCTTTATTCGAAATATAAAAACAAATAATTCTAAATAGCTTTTAAAACAAGATAAAATATGATACAATTGCATACGGAGGTTTATTATGAGTGAGCACAATAAAAATACACTAGATATGTATAGTAATAAGGGTGGAGCAAAAAAGTATATTGAAAATGATAAAAAAGACCCAGAAACAGAAAAATGGGAGAGATTGCTTAATTATGTAAAAAGAGTACTACCAAAAGATAAAAAAGTAAAAATCATAGAATTTGGGAGCGGAAGTGGGCAACTTGCAGTTATGCTTCAAGAGGAAGGATACGATGTTACTTCAAGTGATGCCGTTGATGACTTTTTAGAAGAACAGAGAAGAAAAGGAATTATTCAAATAAAAAAATATGATTTTTTATCTGATGATTTTGATAATGTTTTTGATTCTAAAGCAGATCTTATTATTTCTTGGAGAAACCCTCATTTAGACATGGATGATATGCGAAAACTATTTGATGTTGTATACAATGGTTTAAATGATGATGGTTTATTTATAATTAATTTTCAAAATTCTGAGGTTCATCCAGAAGCAGAAATACTTCCAAACGGAACAAAATACAACTACAAGATATTAGAAGATAAACAAACACAAGAAAAAAGATTTTTTGCATACTTTAGTAAAGCTGATATAGAGGGGTTTAGAAAAAAATTATTTGATATAGTAGAATATCACAATGAGGGTGGAAAAGAACAAAAAAATTGGCATGTTTTAACACTAAGAAAAGCAAGAAACCTCTCAAACGGCAATTAAAAAACAATAAGTAATATGCGTTCGAAATGGCGAATCATTCTGCGAACTATAAAATAAAAACAAAGTTACTATATTAATAAATATTTAAGAGTCTAAAGACTCTTTTTTTTATAAAAAAATTTTAATAATATATTTCTATTGACACTTATAGCAATATAGTATACAATATCATTGTATTAATGAAGTAATACAATGAGGTGGTAAAATGGATTTTACTTTTGATAATAACATACCAATATATATTCAACTACTAGAATATATGAAAATATATCTTATTTCAGGAGTGTTCAAATGTGGAGAAAAGCTTCCTTCTGTTAGAGAATTTGCAAATACTTTTAAAGTCAATCCTAACACGATGCAAAAAGCTCTAGCTGAATTAGAGAGTATGAAACTTATATATACAGAGAGAACTAATGGTAAATATGTTACAAAAGATGAAAGTCTGATAGAAAAGTTAAAAGATGAATATGCTATTACTTTAGCAAAGAGCTATTTTCAAGGTATGAAAAGAATCGGCCTAGGAAAAGCAGATTCGATAAAATATATAGAAAGGATTAATAACTAATATGGAATTACTAGAAATAAAAAAGCTTAGTAAAAAGTTTGATAACAGATACGTGTTAAAGGACATAAACCTTAAACTTACAGGTGGTAAAATAATTGGTCTTTTAGGAAAAAATGGAGCTGGTAAAACCACTTTAATCAAGCTAATAAATGATTTATTAACTCCAACTAGTGGAGAAATTCTTGTTAAAGGGAACAAGGTAGGAGTTGAAAGTAAGAAGCTAATATCTTATCTACCAGAAAGAACATATCTAAACAAACAAATGAAAGTAATAGAAGTATTAAATTATTTCAAAGACTTCTATGATAATTTTGATATTGAAAAAGCTAAAAGACTTTTAAAAGACTTAGATTTAGATATTAATCAAAATTTATCCAAAATGAGTAAAGGAATGCAAGAAAAAGTTCAATTAGTATTAGTAATGTCAAGAGAAGCTGATTTATATATACTTGATGAACCTCTTGGTGGAGTAGATCCAGCGACAAGAGATTATATTTTAGATACTATACTATCTAATTTTAATGAAAATGCTAGTGTAATAATATCTACTCACTTAATATCAGATATAGAAAGAATACTAGACGAAGTAATCTTTATTGATAAAGGGAAGATAGCTTTACAAAGTGCTACAGATGATTTAAGAACAAAAGAAAATGCATCCATAGATGAAATATTTAGGAGGATGTTCAAATGCTAAAGAAACTATTAAAATATGACTTAAAATATATGATTAAGAATATGAGTGTATTTTATATATTAGCTATATTCTTTGCTATAACAACGAGATTATTATCTCTACCTGAAAAATCTGTTATTATAGTTATTCTAACTAAGATATCATCTGGATGTGTTATCGCAATGATTGCTAATATTATTATAAATGTAATGATGAGGAGTTGGGTTAGATTTAGAGATTCACTTTATAAAGACGAAGCTTATTTAACTCATACTTTACCGGTTACTAAACAAGATTTATATAATTCAAAGCTTCTTCAAACCTTGATATTTTTCTTAGTAGGATTTATTGTTTCGTTAATAACTTTATTTATTGCTTATTATACCCCAGAAACTTGGCAAACAATAAAAGGATTTATAAGACAAATTACTGTTGGTTTTAATATGAGCGTAGCTTACTTTATTACATTATCTATTGTAATTATATTTCTAGAACTGTTTAATGCTATACAATGTGGTTTTTTAGGAATAATAATGGGTTACAGAAGAAATAGTAGTAAGTTGGGATTTTCAGTGTTGTTTGGATTCGTAGCTTACTTAGTATCACAAAGTATAGTGTTAGGTTTAGTATTTGTTTATGGTTTATTTGATCCAACAGTAATGGAATTGTTCAAAACAGCAACAATTAACATAGATGTAAACGCCTTTAAAGTTTTAGGTACAATATCCGGAATACTATATTTAATATTAATATTTAGTATGAGTATTGTATGCAAAAAAATGTTAAATAAAGGAGTAAATATCGAATAAAAGATATTAAGATATTTAACTAAAAAAGTTTAATTATTATTATAGATTTTAAAAGACTTGAAAAATAAAATATAAGTTACAGAAAAAAGCACATAAATATATATTTATGTGCTTTTTTAACAAGTTATACTATATAACTACTATTTCATAGTTCTACTTATTTGATAGGCATACTTAAATGCTTCTTCAGTACCTGAATTAAAATGGTTATTTTTTACATTTTCAGTAACATAGTTAATTCCAAATCTATTTAATAATTCTTCACTATAGGTTACAACTCCATCATTTTCTAATCCTGTAACTTTTTTAACCATATTATATAGATCAAGAACAAATCCTTTTTCTACACTTGGATCTAAAGAACTACCAATTACTACTAGTTTATTTAAATCTATTTTTATTAAATCAACTCCATTATAATTATCATGTTCAAATCCATAATTTGTATTAACAAGCACTTTTAAAACTTTTAATAATAGTTTTTCTTTTTTATTCAATAATCTCTTATATTCTTCTATATCTTTAGGATTAGCTAATGGAGTTCCAGTTATAGGAGGATGAACAGCATATACCTTATGAATTCTATCACTTTTTGAAGCTAAAGAACCAATAATTCCTCCAAAACTATGCGTAATCAAATCAACATCGCTTAATTTAGCCATAGTTAAAGACTCTATTAAATTTTCAGAAAAATTCTCCCCATTAATTTCACCTTTATTTCTTGAAAAAATAGAATAATCATAAAACCAGTTACCAGCGAACATATTATGCCCTGGATCAAAAGTTTTTCCTGTTTGTTCCATAACATGACATCTATGTTCCATTTGTCCACCTATATAAATAACAGGTCTTTCATTACTATTGATTTTAGACTTATCTACATATAAACTACCTAAACCATTAGGAATATATCTTTCTTTTCCTTTTCTATAATCTAACATATTATTCAACCCCCTAAATATATAATATAATTATATAACTTATACTATATTTCTGCAAATTTTACTCCAAATAAAAAAACTATGATATAATATAATCGAAATGATAAGTGATTAAAATGAGTATTAAATTATTTGTTGAAGCAATAATAAAAGTATTTTTAGGGATACTACTAGTCGGAATATTATTATTTCTTCCTGGAACAATCAACTACTGGCAAGGTTGGGTGTTTATGGAAGTTCTATTCATACCAATGTTTATTGCTGGAATACTTATGATGATTAAAAATCCGGAATTACTAAGAAGACGTTTAAATAATAAAGAAAAAGAAAGGGAGCAAAAAACAGTTATTGTTCTCAGTGGTATTATGTTTATAGTTGGGTTTATAATTGCCGGTTTTAATTATCGGTACCAATGGCTTGTTTTTCCTGAAATCGTAACATGGATAGCAGTTATATTATTTTTAATCTCCTATGTTTTATATGGAGAAGTATTAAGAGAAAATGAATACTTATTAAGAACTATCGAAGTAGAAAAGGGGCAAAAACTAATCGATACAGGATTATATGGCATAGTAAGGCATCCAATGTATTCTGCAACTTTATTGTTATTTTTAACAATGCCATTAATACTTGGATCACCAATCTCCTTTATTATCTTTCTTACATACCCAATAATAATAAACATAAGAATTAATAACGAAGAAGAAGTATTAGAAAAAGATTTAGAAGGATATAAAGAGTATAAAAAAAGAGTAAAATACAAAATGATACCATTTATTTGGTAATATAAATTTAACAATTGATTTATAAAAAAGTAGTTAGTATAATTAAGTTAATAGGAGGAATAAACATGTTAGAAAATGTACTAATTTCGCTTTTAATAGGTGCTGTTTCTGGATGGATTGCTGGCATTATAATGGGTTCTAAAGGCGGTCTATTAAAGAATATCATCTTAGGTGTAGTTGGAGGTTTTGTAGGTGGTTTTATTTTCAACTTACTTCAACTATCTATTAATGGTATAGTAGGAACAATAGTTACATCTGTTGTTGGAGCTTGTGTAGTTATACTTGTTGCTAGACTTATTAGTAGATAACAAAAAACGGATATTTAATATCCGTTCTTTTTACGACTAAAAAAAATATATATATGTTATAATGGATTGAAGAGGTGATAAAATGTTTAATATATTAAAAAAACATAAAAAAGCAGAAACACAAAGAGAAATTCCTTCATCAGAACAAATAAGAGATATTAAAATATATAACGATTTACTATATCAAGGAAGGATATATTCTGACTTTTTTAATAGAGAAATTGAAGTTATTTTTGACCTTGATGTCGATATAAAATACGTAAAAAAATGTATTAGTCATTTCAATAATTTAAATAACGATATCAAAAATACTCTATATAGTAGTTTTATTAACTTTTGCAACAAAACATATGAAGAATACAAAGATATCGAAAGAATAGTCCCAGAAGATATTAGTGGAGCAGATATACTACAATTCATATCAGATGGAGAGTTGATAATAGAAAAAGGAAAAGATGAAAGCATTGGATATCATATTGAAGCGAACTGTGTTTGGGAGGAAGAACATGGTTTAGAATTTACTATAATAAATGATAGAGTAATATATGTAGGAGAATTTGCCGATGTTAGTCCTTGGAGTAAAATAGAAAACTTAGATAAAGAATGGAACTATAAAATTTAAGAAAAAAGAGAAAAATAATTTTCTCTTTTTAATATACTGCTTTTTATTGATGTCTACTAAACAGGGTTCACATCATATAACTACTTTTTATTTATGAAATCAATAATACTATTAATATATCGCTCATCAAGTATTATATCTTCATTAAATAATCCAATTCCTGGATGTATATTATCTTTTTTGTGAAAATCAGAACCGATAGTTTCCATTAACTCGCGATTAATGGCAAATTTTCGCCATTTCTCTATATCGTTATGTTTAATACCATTTTTATCTATATAAACATAACAGGTTTCAATACCATCTGGCTTCATATTTTTAATTATATCATCAATATCACTTTCATCTAAATTATCTTCGTAAAAATAAGCAACTGGATGAGCAAGAATTACAATTCCTCCTGCTGTTCTTATAAGATCAGCCGCTTCGTTTGGTGTAATAGATTCCTTTTTAACAATAGAATAAAAATGGAATTTATAAAATACTATACATTTGTATAACATGAATTGATATTTTTATGTTATAATACCAACGTAAAGAATAAAGGAGGATAATATGAAGTATAAAGATATCGTAATAGCAGGAGGCGGAATACTTGGTAGTCAAATAGCCTACCAAACAGCATACTGCGGATTTAATGTAACAATTTTAATAAGAGAAGAAGATTCTAAGGAAGAAGTAGAGAAAAAGTTAAAAAAATTATATAAAACTTATCAAGAGACAATAGAAAAAATGAGCAAAACTAATGATGAAGAATTCTGGGCTCGTGGTATTGCAAAAGCAGGTAAATTTAAAAAAGAAGAATGCTTAAATAAAGCTAAAAAAGCTTTAGAAAAAATAGTTATTTCTACTAGTCAAAAAGATGCTCTAAAAAATGCGGATTTAATAATAGAATCAGTTACTGAAGACTTTGATGTAAAAATAGCTTTCTATAAGCAAATAGCTAAATATCTTCCTAAAAAAACCGTTATTGTAACTAATTCTTCAACATTATTACCATCTAAAATGGCTAAATACACTGGAAGACCAGATAAATATTTATCAATGCATTTCGCAAATGCAATCTGGAAAAACAACATTGCTGAAGTTATGAAACATAGCGGTACTGCAAGTAGATATTTTACAGAAATAATCAAATTTGCTGAAGCAATTAATATGATTCCTTTAGCAGCTAAAGAAGAAAAATCAGGTTACTTACTAAATTCAATGTTAGTACCATTCTTACTATCAGCTATGGATTTACTAGCCAATGGTATATCTGATCCAGAAACAATTGATAAAGCATGGAAATATGGTACTGGAGCACCAAATGGTCCATTTGAAATATTAGATGTAGTTGGTTTAGAAACAGCTAAAAATATTGTTCTACAATATCAAAAAGTACCTAATATCTTTGATCCATTATTAAAGAAAATGATGCTACCATATAATTATGATGGTATGTTAGCTATCATTGATAAATATATTGATAAAGGTAAAAAAGGTAAAGCTGTCGGCGAAGGATTCTATAAATATGATAAATAAAACGGATCAATATCCGTTTTTATTGTGTTATAATAAAATTAGGTGATAACAATGAAGAGGAAAATAATAATATCTCTAGTAAGTATATTAGGAATTATTCTAATAGTCAGCGCCATATTTCTTGGTAGTAATAAAACATTCTTTAAAAATACTTATATTGGTGTTAATAATCAAAAGATATTTATTCCTAAATATTCATATTTTAAAGATGAATGCTGTATGACAGCTGCTACTTTTTATTCCTTAAAATCTGAAAAACAATTAAAAAAAGAAAGAAATAATTATTTAAAAGATTTTAAATACTTTGAAGATGAAACAACCTATGGTTACAAAAAGGGCAATTTATTTATACAACAATATCAAGTAGAAAATAAGACATTATACAGAAAAATTATTATTACATATTAATAAATAATTAGTTAAGCATTGCTAAAAATAATAATATAAATTATAATAAATATTAGAATAAAGGGTGATATTAATGCTTAAATCAATTTGTTTAGGAAGAAATAAATATGACATAAACATCTTAGTAGATAAAATGCCTCCAGAAGGATCCACTGTAGAAGTGTTTAATAAAGTAGGATGTGGGGGAGGAACTGCATCAAATGTTGCAGTATCTCTCGGTAAATGGGGCATTGGTTGTGCAGTATGTGGAATTTTAGGTAATGATGTCTATGCCAATAAAATAAAAGAAGAATTTGATAAAGTTCACTTAGATACACGTTATATTGAACAATCATTTAACAATGATACACCAATTTCAACCATAATTATAAATAAAGAAACTAAAAATCATACAATATATAACTTATCTGATAAATTTATATCTATTAAAAAAATGGATTATGACTTTACTCCAGATCTAACAGTAGTAGATGGTTATGACTCAGTGTCTGCTAAGAAACTGCTTGAAAGATTCCCAAATAGTAAAAGAGTATTGTGTGCTGACATAATAACAAAAGAAGTATTTGATCTATGTCATAAAGCACAATATGTTATATGTACTACTGAATTTGCTGAAATGCTATCAGGCGTTAAATATGATCCTAATAGTACTAAAAGTTTAGCAAGCATCTATCAAGAACTTAAAAAGAAAAATCTTAATACTGAATTCATAATATATCTTAAAGAAAAAGGTGCACTATATTGCGTAAATAATCAAATTAAGATAAGTCCAATGTTAGAAATGGAAGTTCAAGATAATCATGGTGGATTCGATGCTTTCTGTTCAGGTTTCTCATACGACATTGTTGTAGATAGTGATATAGAAAAAGCCGTTAAATATGGTTGCATATCAGCAAGTTTAAACGCTAGATCAATTGGGACTAGATTATCTATTCCAACTCTAGAAGAGATTAAGAAAGTATATGAGCAGAATTATTAGAGATCCTTTTACTTATTATCTACCCAAATTAGATATACATGGTGAAACAAGCGATACCTGTATAGCTCTAATTAAGAGCTTTATAAAAGACAATATAAAACTAAAAAACCCAAAAATAATCATAATACACGGTAAAGGGACAGGCACTTTAAAAAAAGCAACACATAACTATTTAAAAACTCAAAAAGAAGTGAAAAAATACTATATTGATGGTATGAATGATGGCGAAACCATAATAGAATTAGATATCTAATATGGTTTTTTATACAAAAATGGCAAAAAAATGCAAAAAAGACCTTGACTAAGGGCTTTTTCCAGTGTTAAAATTAAATCCCAATAGAAAAATAATTGTTGATAAAGTACTTATAGCAAAATTTGACGATTTGGGTGTTCCCATGCTAAAATATAGCTACGTTAAGGGAATTAGGGGGTATTTATTATGAAAGGATATGTTTTAGATTACATTAATGAGAATGAATTCAAAAAATTAGAAAGAGCTTTAAAGAAATATAACATGCTAGCTTATAAGAAACTAAATTTTGATTGCTATCCTTCATTAAGAAATGGTAAATTCGTTGGTGAACTTACTTCTCAAAATAAAAAAGCAGGTACTGAAAGTTACGAATTAAAATTACCTAGTGATCATACATTCGTTCAAGTACATGGTGATGTTAAGTTAATTTATACTGTGTATTTAAAAGAACAAACTATTATGTTAAATACAATTACTCCTTCAGATATATTATTGGAAGGACATAAATCAGAATTAACTACATACAAAGGTATAATGATTTCCAAAGCTAACGCTTCAAAAGATAAATTTAAAATTGACTTATTGAAAATGTTAGAAAATAAATAAGGTTCTTTGTCAAATAGTGTTGGTAGACAATAAATTTGATAAATGAATTGTT
>CAMZCT010000028.1 GCA_947305065.1 uncultured Mycoplasmatota bacterium
TTAATGATTAGCAAGTTCATCAATTTACTAATCAGTATTATACGTGTTATAATATGAGCCAAGGTGATTACTATGAGTAACTTAATTAAAGATTTATTTAAGAGAAATTTTCTTAATTACAAAACAGGAGTAATAGTACTATTCTTTATAATACTAATAATATTATCGATATATCATTCATTCTTTATTTATCCTTTAGTATTAATAATAATTATCATAATTATGTCCTTAATATCTTTTATTAAAGAGGTTAAATCATTAAAAGAGATATATGAATACAAGGATGGAATAAGGAAGTTTACTTATAGACCGATATCAATCAATACCAAGGATTTTATAAATATTATTGAGAGCTATGGCTTACCATTAACATATATAAAAATTGATAATATATATGCTTTAGAAGTAGTTAAAGATAGTGAAAACTATACTTGTTATATAGATGAAAATGAATTTTCATCATTAAAAGATTTTTATAATTATAGGATGGATAATAAAATGATTAAAGAATTAGACAAGATAAAAATATTATCATTTGATGATAGGGAACCAAAAGAAATAAAACATATAGATTAAGGGGGAGTTATTATGGTTCAAATGCCAGCAAATGCACAAGAGTTTTTAGTAGATAATAATTTCCAAGAGTGTGATTATTCCCAATTAGGAATACCACCTGAACTTAATGATATAGAAAAAATACAAAAAACTAGAGGAAAATACAAAGACTTAAAAAATAAAACTGCGGAATTAATGAACAGTTCTAAATATAATAAAAGTACTTATTTAAGAATTCCATATAGTGATATAAAAAAAGAAAAATATACAGTTCAAAGCATTACAAAAGTAGATGATAAAATATTAATTAGTGCTTATAAAAGTAAAAACTATTCTCGTCTATATATTTATGACATAGAAACAGCATCATTAGAGGGAATTATAATTCTTGATAATAAAGCTCACGTTGGTGGTATAAGCTTTGACCATGATAAAGACATCCTTTACATAACAGGTAGCAATGGAGAAGTAAACTCTTATGACTACAGTGTTATAAGAGCCATAAATAAAACAGATAACTACGTTATTGATTTAAGTGATAGTGTAGAAAAAAAAGAAGAAGAAAAACTAGAAATAAAGATTAATAATAATATAAATATAAGAAACATAGATAAATCAGTAAATGCTTCAACTATTTATTACTACGATAACAGATTATATGTAGCTACTTTTAATCCTACTGGTAAAGGCTATTTATATAGTTACAAAGTTGATTATAATTCTGAAAATAAGACCATTTCAATTATTGATGAACATACAAATAAATATATAGTAGGTGCTAGAATTCAAGGTATCGCACTGACAAAGTATAATAACAAGGATTATTTAATTTGTTCACAATCCATAGGTATTACTTACTCTTCTTTTTTAGTATATGAAATGACAGATGAAGAACTAATCTTTGTTGGTCGAACATATATTGACGACTATGGACTAGAAGGAATTACTATAGATGAAAACAATAATTTAGTAGGTATATTTGAACATAATGATCGACCAATCTTAGTAAAGAGCGTGGAAGAATTATTAAGTGAGGTAAGCGACTCTATTTTGGACATATGGCCAGGCAATGAATTAGGCTCGTATGTAGGTGGATTAGTGTATAAATTAATAAACAAATAATTATAACTTTTTATTATCACTTCATAACTTTTTTATATATCTAAAACAATACATAAACGAACAGATGTATGGTATAATAAATACAAGGTAAGAGGTGTGTAATGAAAGGTAGGGTAACGTTATGGAATAATTCTACAAACTGTGGTTTTATTGAGGTAGACGATGAAGAATTATTTGTTCATTTAGTTGATAAAAATGTACAAGTTTATGAAAATGAAGTAATAGAATTTTCCATACAAGAAAGGGCAGAAGGTGTATTCATATATAACTTAAGAGAAGTTATATCTTGAATATATCTTTTTTTATGACAAATATAATTATTATGTTTTATAATTATAATAAGAGAGTGGAAATAAAAAAACTATATATACTTTTGAATTCGATAATAAAAATGAAAATTTATGTTTAATAGCAAATAATGAATGTACTAAAATGTATATTACTTATATAGAATAAAAAGATTGATCTTATGATCAATCTTTATTATTTATCTGGTGTCCCTGGGCAGATTCGAACTGCCGACCCCCCGCTTAGGAGGCGGATGCTCTATCCAACTGAGCTACAAGGACAACCACATATATATAATAACATTTATTTTAAAAAAAATATATAAAAAGCAGAATAGTTATCTATTCTGCTTTCATTTCAAATAAGATATCTCTTAATTCCATAGCTCTTTCAAAGTCTAAGTTTTTAGCTGCTTGCTTCATCTCGTTTTCAATCTTAATCATAATATCTTGTTTATCTTTCTTACTTAGTTTCTCTACTTTTTTATCTTCTATGTTCTTGTCATCTTCGTTAGTGATAATAGCTCTAATCTCTTTAATAATTGTTTTAGGAGTAATACCATTTTTGATATTGTATTCTTCTTGTATCTTTCTTCTTCTTTCAGTCTCCGTTATTGCTTCTAACATTGAATCACTCATATTATCAGCATACATTATAACTTTACCACTACTATTTCTAGCAGCTCTACCTATAGTTTGGATTAAACTTCTAGTACTTCTTAAGAATCCTTGTTTATCTGCATCCATAATACATATTAAACTTACTTCTGGAATATCTATACCTTCTCTAAGTAGATTAATTCCTACTACAACGTCGTATTTACCAAGTCTTAATTCTTGTATTATCTTCATTCGTTCTAATGTTTTAACTTCATTATGTAAATAAGCAACTTTTATACCAACATCTTTTAAGTAATTAGTTAATTCTTCAGCCATTCTAATAGTTAATGTAGTTATTAAGACTCTTTCATTCTTTTCTTTTCTCTCATTTATTTGCTCAATTACGTCATCTATTTGACCCTCAGAAGGCTTTACTTCTATTACTGGATCTAACAAACCAGTTGGTCTAATTACTTGTTCAACAAACTTATTATGTACTAAATCTAATTCATAATCCCCAGGTGTAGCAGAAATATATATAGCTTGATTAATTTTACTTTCGAATTCATCAAATTTTAAAGGTCGATTATCTAAAGCACTTGGTAATCTAAATCCGTAGTCAACTAAAGTCTGTTTACGCATTCTATCCCCATTATACATTCCTCTTACTTGTGGTAAAGTAACATGTGACTCATCAACCATTAACAGAAAGTCACTAGGGAAGAAATCCAACAAACAACATGGTGTTGATCCTTCTTCTCTTAATGACAAATGTCTAGAATAGTTTTCTATGCCGCTACAAAAACCTGTCTCTTTTAACATTTCTAAATCATAATTAGTTCTTTCTTTTAACCTTTGTTCTTCTAATAACTTGCCGTTATCATGTAATACTTTTAATCTTTCTTCTAATTCCTTTTCAATTCTTCTAATAGCTTCTTGTAATTTATCTTTACTAGTTACAAAATGTGAAGCAGGGAAGACACTTATTGTCTTTTTTGTTTGAATTATTGCCCCAGTAAGCGGATCAAAAGTAGTTATTCTATCTATCTCATCGCCAAATAATTCAACCCTAATACCAGCAGCTCTTTCATTAACAGGGACAATATCTATTGAATCTCCTCTAACTCTAAAAGTTCCTCTATGAAAATCCATATCATTTCTTTCGTACGTCATATCGACTAACTTATTAATGATATCACTTCTTTTCATCTCTTCACCAACAGTTAAAGTCAACATCATCTTTTCATATTCTTCTTTTTCACCAATACCATATATGCAAGATACAGAAGCAACTACTATTACATCTCTATTATTGATTAACGCACTCGTAGCACCGTGTCTTAATTCATCAATTTCATCATTAATAGACGCATCTTTTTCTATATACGTATCGCTTTGAGGTACATATGCTTCTGGTTGATAATAATCATAATATGACACAAAATATTCTACGTGATTATTAGGAAATAATTCTTTAAACTCAGAATATAATTGACCAGCTAAAGTCTTATTATGAGCAAGGACCAAAGTTGGTTTATTAACCTGAGCAATAACATTAGCCATAGTAAAAGTTTTACCAGAACCAGTAACACCAAGTAATACTTGATCTCTTTTACCTTCATTTAAACCATCTACTAATTCCTTAATCGCTTTAGGTTGGTCACCACTTGGTTTATAATTAGAAACAAGCTCAAACCTTTCCATTACGTACCTCCTTATCTATTTTTTCTTAACTACAGTTGATAAACTAAACATTGAATTATCTTTAGTTTTTTCTACCGCCATATTATTATAATAATTAAAAATTTTGTTATATAGTTTAAAATACGCAACTTGATTATAGCCTTCAAAGAACCTATATAATGCAGCAAGTAAAATTGAAACTAGTAACATAAATATAGTTGTTCTTTTATCTCCGTTAGTAATACTATTAACCGCCAAACCAAATAGAACGGGAATAACCAGTAGTGTTGCTCTAATAACTATTGAAATAAACATTTTTAATAAATACTCATATTTAGCTACCTTAAAAACAGTTTTAAATTCATCTTTTAATCTTATATTCATAAAATCACTTTCTGAATAATTTACACTTTTTTAACAAATTATTCCTACAAATATTTTATCACAAGTAAAAAATTTGTATATATCTTATTAACAATAATATGTTTACAAACATCCCTTTGATAATTATTTTAAATCGTCTTTATAATATACTTATAATTAAATATTTAATACAACTATATTTGTGCTATAATAAAAGTACGATTATTATTTAAGGAGCTTTTATATGGAAAAGAAATATATGGAAAAGAAAAAAATAGCAGTATTAATTCCTTGCTATAATGAATCTCAAACAATCGCTAAAGTAGTTAAGGATTTTAAGAAAGCCTTACCTGATGCAGATATATATGTATATGATAATAACTCATCAGATCATACTGATGAAATAGCTAAAAAAGCTGGCGCTATAGTGAGATATGAATATCGCCAAGGGAAAGGTAATGTAATTAGAAGCATGTTTAGAGAACTAGACTATGATTGCTATTTAATGATAGATGGTGATGATACCTATCCAGCTGAACACGCTAAAGAAATGTGTGAATTAGTACTAAGTGGTAAAGCGGATATGGTTGTTGGAGACAGGTTGTCTAGTACTTACTTTACTGAAAACAAAAGACTATTTCATAATACAGGGAACAAGCTAGTAAGATGGTTTATTAATAAAATATTTAAAAATAATGTTAAAGATATTATGACTGGTTATCGTGCTTTCTCTTACGGATTTGTAAAAGGTTTTCCTATACTATCCAAAGGATTTGAAATAGAAACAGAAATGACTATTCATGCTGTAGATAAAAATTATAAAATAGTAGAAGTACCAGTTCAATATCGAGATAGACCAGCTGGTAGTGAATCAAAACTTAATACTATAAGTGATGGAATTAAAGTACTAAAAACTATAGGAAGATTATTTGAAGAATATCGTCCCGCTTTATTTTTTAATATTATAGCTGGTTTCTTCTTCGTATTATTTTTAATAGCATTTTTACCAATAGTATTTGAATACTTTAAAACAGGTGCAGTACCGCGTTTTCCAACACTAATCGTTTCTACCTTGTTAGGGGTTATAACAATAGTTATGTGGATAACAGGAGTAATACTAGAAATAATAGCTAAAAAACATAAACAATTATATGAATTGTACCTAAATAATCTAGAACTTCTTAAGAAAGAGCGATAAGAAGAAGCTCTTTTTGTATTATAGTAGATAAGAGGTGAAGGAAATGAAAAGAATAATCGTTGGTCAATCTGGGGGACCAACAGCAGTTATTAATTCCTCGGTTTTAGGAGTATATTTACAAGCTAAAGAACTTGGAGTAGAAAAAATATATGGTATGGTATATGGAATAGAAGGTTTTTTAGACGAAAATATAATTGATTTAGATGATTATCTATCTGATGAAAATAATATTGAATTACTAAAAAGAACACCTTCAGCATTCTTAGGTTCATGTCGCTATAAACTACCTAAATATGAAGATGATAAAGTAGTATATGAAAAGATATTTAAAATTTTAGATAAATATGAAATAGATGCCTTATTTTATATTGGTGGAAATGATTCCATGGATACTATAAAAATGTTATCTGATTATGCTAAAGATAATAATAAAAAACAAGTATTTATGGGTATACCTAAAACTATTGATAATGATTTGCCTGTTACAGATCACTGCCCAGGTTATGGTAGTGCTGCTAAATATATAGCTACTAGTTTAAAAGAGATTATAAGAGATAACTCTTCATTTGGGGTAAAAAAACCTACAGTATGTATAGTAGAAATAATGGGAAGACATGCCGGATGGTTAACAGCTGCTGCTTCTTTAGCTAAAGATGACACTTGTGAAGGAGTAGATGCTATCTATCTTCCAGAAATACCGTTTGATATAAATAAATTTGTTAAAAAAGTAGAAAAACTATCTACAGAAAAGAAATCTATAGTATTTGCAGTATCTGAAGGAATAACAGATAAAGACGGCCACTTTATCTGTGAATTAGGAAGTTCTGAAAAAAAATTGGATGCATTCGGTCACAAACAACTGTCTGGCTGTGCCAACACCTTAGCAACATTGATTGCTGCTAAAACAGGATTAAAAACACGTGCTATAGAGCTATCTACACTTCAAAGAGCAGCCTCTCATATTTCTTCTTTAACAGATGTAGAAGAAGCAATACAAGTGGGAAGAAAAGCAGTAGAAGGAGCTAACGATGGCAAAACAGGTATGATGGTAATTATGGAAAGAGAAAAAACTAGAAATTATACCATCAATTACAAGTTATATGATATCCATTCAATAGCTAATGTAGAGAAGAAGGTCCCAAGAGAGTGGATATGTACTAAACATAACAAGATGAAAGAACCTTTTATAAGATATGTAAAACCATTAATAAAAGGGGAATTATCTCCTATATATAAAGATGGAGTACCAGTTCATTTAGTTAGAAAATAAATTATTATGATAGAATATAAATAGAGGAGAGACAAATATGAAAAAAATAATTCTATATTTCCTATTACTACAACCTATACTGGATATTTTAATATCCCTTCAACAAAGATATTTACCTAATACTCTTTCAATAGGTTTAATAATTAGAGGTTTATTATTTTTATTAATATTTATTTATCTATATAAAAATAAAAAGAATAGAAAGTATTTAATTTCATACATAGTATTTTTATTTATCTATGTATTATACGCTTTCTTCCTCTTAGGAAATGTAGTAACGGAATTATCAAATGTTTTTCAAATATTTTACCTCCCATTTTTAATCCTATTCTTTTCTCAATATGAAGATAGTAAAATAAGTAAAAATATAATATTAATAATCTCATTTATCATACTTAATACATTAGTAATCCCTTATATCTTTGGTTGGGGTTTTAATATATCTGAACAATATATTAATAAAGATGGTTTTATAGGATTCTATAATGGAGGTAATGAGATAAGTGCCGTTTTACTATGTCTATTACCATTATCATTAACTTATCTTCAAGATAAAAAAATATATTTAAAAATATTATATATAGTTGAGTATTTAGTATGTACAATCATAATAGGAACCAAAGTATTATTCCTAGGTACTATTATTATATGTGTTTATTTAATTACTAAGTCATTACTAATTAGAAAAAAAATAAATGGAAAAATAATTATAGGAGTAATTGTAACCCTTGTTTTAATCGGATTCATTCTTCCATTAACGCCTATATATAAAAACTATGTAACCAGTTCCGAATATTATCAGATTGACTCAGTAGATGATTTGTTTGAAGATGATAACATTGATAATATAATATTTAGTAAAAGATTATCTAATGCTCATAGAATAAAAAAAGAATATAACAAATCAACAGTACCAAATAAACTACTAGGTATTGGAAGATATAAGATATTAAGTATAAAAGATATAGAGATAGACTTTTATGATATTTTTTATAGTATAGGTATAATAGGAACCATTTATTATTTAATTCTACTATTCTTAATAATAAGAGATACTAGGTTTTATGGTATATATAAAGTAACCTTCCTATTAATGGTATTTATATCTTTCTTTTCTGGACATATTTTATTTAAACCTCAAGTTTCTATTTATTTAGCTCTATTATTTTTCTTAAATAAGTATGATAAAGACTATAATAAAAAGAGAATATTATTGGTTTCTAATATGTACCCATCTAACAAAAACAAACATTATGGATCATTTGTAAAAAATGTTTATAATCTTTTGAAAAATGATGATTTTATCATTGCTAAAAATACCATTACAAAACACAATAATAAGTTTACTAAATTACTAGCTTATATAAAATTGTATTTAGTAACTATAATAGAGGGAGTAATTGGTTGCTATGATTATATTTATATTCATTTTGTATCACACTCTTCTCCAGGAGGAATAATAGTAAAGAAAATTAAACCAAATATTAAATTAATTCTTAATGCTCATGGTAATGATGTTGTAGCAGATTTTGATTTTGAAAAGAAAAACGTTAAGAGAAGCAAAAAATACTTACAACAAGCAGATATGGTAGTTGTACCATCTAATTATTTTGCTAGTGTTATGAAGAAAGATTACAAGATAAAAGAAAACAAAATATTTATCTATCCTTCTGGAGGAGTTAATACTACTAAATTTAAAAAGAACGATATGACAGAATCAAAAAAAGCTTGTGGACTAGATAAAAATAAATCATATATAGGTTTTGTATCTCGTTTTGAAAAAGATAAAGGACATGACACATTTGTTGAAGCTATAAACATTTTAGTAAATGAAAAAAAGATTACTAAGTATAACTATGTTATGGTTGGTAATGGTAAAGAAGAAAAAAAACTATTAAATTTAATAAAAAAATACAAACTAAATAAATATATAACTATTAGGAATATGGTAACACAGGATGAATTAGTTAATATATATAATTCCTTAGATTTGTTTGTTCTACCAACATTCCGTAAGAGTGATTCACTTACATTAGTAGGATTAGAAGCAATGGCTTGCGAAGTACCATTAATAGTAGCGAATAATTATGGTCCGACAGATTATGTTAAAGACGGTGTAAATGGATTCTTCTTTACACCACAGGATGCCAAAGACCTAGTTGATAAAATAATTAAGGTTTCTAAGAGTAAAAGTTTAAACAAAGTAAATAAAGAAGCAAGAAAAACAGCCATAGAATATGATGCTGAAAATACCAAAGAAAGAATAAAAAGAGTTTTTTCAGATGATTTTGACAAACCACTAAGATAGTTGTAAAACACTTGCAATTGAAAGGAAGTAGTCCTTAAATATATTAATACGTCAGTACGCTATTAAGCCGTATTAATAAGATTAGCAATCTGGACAAGACTTTTGAGAAAGAGTCTTGTCTTTTTATTTTTACTTTTTTAGATAAGACTCTTACAATTAAGATAGGAGGTAAAAAAAGAATTAAAGAATTCAGAAAAAACAGGTAATTATGACAACTTAGTTCAATTTGCTTATGCAAATGACTTGTCTGTCAGATTTTTATTCATGAATATTCTAATTTCTGACAGTGAAATAGGTCTACAGGAATTTTATGAAGATGATATTAGTCGTTATTTTAATACATATGGTGAAGATGGGAATATTATTAATACTATGCCTTATGATTATGTAAAAAGAATAGCTGATAGTATATTGAAAAAGAGAAAGGATTTAAATTCTTATCAAAAAATAATTAGTTTTATTATAAATATTTATTTTCCAAAACCAGAAGAATTTATTAATAACACTTTAAAATAGATAAACATCTATTTTATTTTTTTTGATTATGGTATAATTTAGACATAATAAAGGGGCTTGATGAAATGAAGACAACTTATATTTTTGGACATAAAATACCTGATACAGATTCAGTATGTGCAAGTATAGCATTGTCCTATTTAAAAAATAAACAAGGCTATAATACAGAACCAAGAGTTTTAGGTAATTTGAACAAAGAAACAAAATTTGTATTAGATTATTTTAAAATTAAAGACCCTAAATTCTTAAACGACGTTAAAGTAAGAATTAAAAATATGCACTATAACAAAGGTGCTTTTGTCGAAGAACATACTTCTATATTTGAATCTTATAAAAAAATGGAAGAACTAAATGTTACCGGTTTACCATTAGTAGATAAAAAGAATAAATTAACAGGATACGTTAACGTTAAAGAAATATCAAAATTTCTTATTGACGAAGAAGCAAGTACTTTAGATAGTTCATATTCCAGTTTAATTACTGCCCTAAAAGGAAAAGAAATTCAAAAATTTGATGAAGAAATAAAAGGTAATATAATTATAGCCGCTTACCAAAGTAAGACCTTTATTGATACCATTAAACTTACTAATAATGATATATTAATAGTAGGAGACCGTTATAAAATAATGGAATATGCTGTTAATTCTTCAATTAAACTATTGATATTAGTTAACAAAGGAACTCTACCAAGCGAATTACTAGAAATAGCTAAAAAGAATAAAATTAATGTTATTTCTACACCATTTAATACTTTTAAGTGTTCTAATCAAGTAAGACTAAGTAATGTAATAAAAAGAATTAATATAAACGAAAAACCTATTTCATTCGATATATCAGATTATAGAAATGATTTTATTGATATAACTAATAAATACGGTCACACTAATTATCCAATCATCGATAAGAAAAATAATTGTTTAGGTATGGTTAGATTAGTAGATATTAATACTTTTCAAAAGCAAAAAGTAATATTAGTAGATCATAATCAAGCTTCTCAAAGTGTAGATGGAATTGAAGAAGCTGAAATAGTAGAAATAGTAGATCATCATAATCTTAGTACTCTTATGACATCAACACCTATAAATTTCCGTATATCACCAGTTGGATGTACTTGTACAT
The DNA here is from genome assembly GCA_947305065.1 of uncultured Mycoplasmatota bacterium. Taxonomy (GTDB): domain Bacteria; phylum Bacillota_I; class Bacilli_A; order RF39; family UBA660; genus Coprovivens. The sequence goes on from CAMZCT010000028.1 coordinate 11,022, forward strand.
TATTATATAGATTATATAAAGAAGCGAATGTTGCCATCCCTAAAGATATGGCTGGAATAATGTTATCTGCAATAATATCTGATACATTATTATTTAAATCACCAACTACTACTAAGGAAGATAAAGAAGTTGCCAATGCTTTAGCAACTATAGTAAATTTAGATGTTTATAAATTTGGTCGTAAAATGTTTGAATCCTCAACTTCAGTTGCTAATATGACAGTTGAAGAAATAATTCAATCAGATATGAAGACCTTTAAATTTGATAAAGTAAATATGATAATAAGTCAAACTAATACTATGGATTTCAAAGATATAAACAAGAGAGAAAAAGAATTTGTTTCTAGCTTAAATTCAATGTGTAATATAGGAAACGTTAATATAGCTTTACTGTTTGTTACAGATGTTATTAAAAATGGATCATATATGTATTATAATGATAGTAGTAAAGATTTATTGCAAGAAGCATTTGGTATAGATGAGTTAAAACAAGGTTATTACTTAGAAGGAGTAGTATCTAGAAAGAAACAAATGCTACCGCCATTAATAGAAACGATTGAAAGGCAATAAAAAGGAATGGGAATATATAAGAGCTAAACAAGGTAACTATTTTATTAATAGTATTGCTATGTATAGGTATAGGATATGCAGCTCTTACAACCAATTTTTCTATAGCTATTAACTACGTTCAATCAAGTAGTAATGGATACTGTTCAAATTCCGTATAGGAGTATGAGCAGTTTTTTTATTCATTGATAATATAATTAAATTATCATAAAATAAATATAGAAGGTGATAATATGAAAGCCTTAGTAACAGGAGCATCTTCTGGTATAGGAAAAGCCATGTCCATTTATTTAAGTGAACTTGGGTATGACTTAATTCTAGTTAGCAGAGATAAAGAGAAGTTAGAAGAAACTAAAAAATTATGCAAAACAAAAGTAGATATTATACCTACTGACTTAAGTGTTAAAGAGAATGCTTTTAAACTATATGAAAAAACTAAAGATGAAGATATAGATTTGTTAATAAATGGTGCTGGTTTTGGCTTGTTTGGTAATACTTGGGAGACTGATTTAGGTAAAGAATTAAAAATGATTGAATTAAACGTTGTTTCTTTACATATTTTAACTAAATTATTTCTTCAAGACTTTGTTAAAAAAGATAAAGGTCGTATACTTAATATAGCTAGTAGTGCCGGTTTCTTAGCTGGTCCATTCTTAAATACTTATTATGCTTCAAAAAACTATGTAGCAAAATGGACCATGGCTATTTATGAAGAATTAAGAAGAGCTAAAAGTAATGTACACATTAGTTGTTTATGTCCAGGACCAGTAGATACTAATTTTAATAAAGTGGCAGGAGGTTCTTTCACAGTAAAGGCTCTAAGTAGTGAATATGTTGCTCGTTTTGCTATTGATAGATGCTTAAAAAATAAATTATTAATAGTTCCAGGGTTGAGTGTTAAACTTGGTATATTCTTTAATAGATTTTTACCATATAAAACATCATTAAAGATTGTTTATAACATTCAACAAGGAAAAGCAAGAAAGAAGGATTAAAATGTTTGGATATTTATTAAAAAACTTGCCATCACAGTATTTATATGCTGGTTATCTTGTTCGTAAAGGATTATCTTCATCAACCATAGAAGTTGATGGGAAAGCAATGTACGATGCTTACTTATACTCTTATCTAGAAAATAATCTTACTTTGTTTATTCTAATGGATGATGGTTTTTATAAAGATATTACTAGTGGTTTAAAACTTCCTGAACTAGGTGAAGACGAAATAGTTAGTACTCATCTAGAAAGATCAGAATTTATTGATATGGAAGAATATGGAGAATATGATAAAAAGAAACCTATAGGTGTTTATGGATTACATAGTTTTGATACAATGATTAAATTAGAAAATATAGATGCTTCTATGAATGATGATAGAACATTTAAAATCGGTGATCTTCAATCCGTAGCTTTGAAAAAATCATATACAGGTTTTGAAGCCCTAGGAGTAGTAGGCCGCTTTAATACTAGAAATAAATTAGATAACCAAGTATTCTGTGTACCAGCAATAAAAAATGATTCGAATGATTCTGCTGAATCAGTCATAGGGGATATAAATGCTTATCATGAATTAATAAAAGATAAAGAAACTGATCAAATAGTTCAAATTTTATATGAGTTATCAAAACAACTAGATAGTGTTGGTAATAAAAAATATGAATCTTTAGGATTATAAAAAGTATTATATTTCTATAATACTTTTTTTGTTTATAACTACTTACTTATTAACAGTTATATTTCCAAATACATTACCAAGTTTATCATTTATAACTAAATCAGCTCTCATATCATAAGGAGTACTGTCTTTATTAATTATTACTAAATGTTTACCATGAAAATAATTAATATATGAAGCTGCTGGATATACAGCAAGAGAAGTACCACCTATAATTAGTAAGTCTGCCTTACTAATCGCATCAATAGCTTTCATAACTACATCTTCTTTTAAAGGTTCTTCATAAAGAACAACATCTGGTTTTATTAATCCTCCACATTCACATTTAGGAACATCTTTATTATTAAATATATATTCAGCATCATAAAACTTATTACATTCCATACAATAATTCCTATAAATAGTACCATGCAATAATAAAACATTCTTACTACCAGCTTTTTCATGTAACCCATCTATATTCTGAGTTATTATAGCTTTTAACTTTCCGGATTCCTCTAATTCTTTTAAAAATTTATGAGTAATATTTGGTTCAATATTTAAAGTGTTTAATTTATCTCTATAAAACTTGTAAAATTCTCTTGTTTTATTCATAAAGAATGAATGCGATAAAATAATTTCAGGAGGGTAATCATACTTTTCATTGTACAAACCATCCACACTCCTAAAGTCTTTAATACCTGATTCAGTACTAACTCCTGCTCCCCCAAAGAAAACTATATTATCACTTTTATCAATTAGTTCCTGTAGATATTTAATTTTATTCATACTTATCACCATTTTTATTATATAATAAATATATACATATAGTAAGGAGTACATATATGAAAAAGGTATTAAATCATCTATTAACAGATATACTATTATTTCTCGTAGTATTTTTAACCGTAATAATTATGGGGAGAGATATATTATCTGGTAATAACGTATATAATATTGTTAAGGATGATATAGGTGAAAAAACAAACAATAATAATATAGAAAAGAGTGTACTAAAAGATTTTATTAACGAAGAAGATGCAGAAGGAATTAGTGAATATTTAAATGAGGAAGATTTTGATGAAGAAATGGGAAATGTAATATCTTCATATTTTAAATATACTTCTGGTATATCAGAAGAAAAACCTGATTTAGAAAAATTTGAAGAAGTAATTAAATCTGCTGTTGATAAGTACGAGAAAAAAACTGGCAAGAAAGTTGATGAGAAAAAAATCGATATAGCTATTAGTTCTATGGATAAAATACTAAGTGAAGCTACTCCTAGTAAAATAGATAACAGAGTAAAAACATTTATGAATATTATTTATTCAGATTCAATTTTATCTTTGGTTATCGTTTTGATATTGTCTGTATTAGCATTGATATTTATAGTTAATAGAAGTCTTATAGCAGTAATAAAATCTTCAGCAATAGTAACAACAATTAATACTGTCTTTATATTCATATTAAGTATTGTCATTAATAAAGTTAATACTGAAAGTATTATATCTGCAAAAGCTCTTAAATACTTTGTAAAACTAAGTAAAAAAACTGCTGCTATTTTCCTAATAATTAGTATCGTTTTAATACTAATACTAATTATTAGCAATACAATTAGAAAAAAAGATAAAATAAAATATCAGAAAAAAGAAGAAAAGGAAGATAATGAAGAATAAAACTTCATATCTTCCTTTTATATAGTATATCTTTATGTTGGTGTCATAAAAAAACATTTTCCTGTTAAGAAAATGTTTTTATTTTTTAGACCATTTCCAATCAACTATTTCTGGCATATCAACACCATACTCTTTGATATATTCTTTATGTTCAACTAATTTATCTTGCATTAAATTTATTAAATATGTTCCTTTACTACCAAGATTAGGCAATAATTTACATGCTTCAATTACTAAGTGGAATCTATCTATTTCATTTTGAACTCTCATATCAAATGGAGTAGTAATAGATCCTTCTTCAATATATCCTTTAACAACAATATTTCTATTATATCTATCGTATAACAATTCGTGTATTAATGATGGATATCCATGGAAATTAAAGATAATAGGTCTTTTCTTAGTAAATAATGCATCATATTCATCATCAGATAAACCATGTGGATGTTTTTTATCTGATTGTAGTTTAAATAAATCTACTACATTTATAAACCTTACTTTAATTTTAGGTAAATACTCATTAAGAATAGACGTTGCAGCTAATGCTTCTAAAGTTGGAGTTTCACCACAACAAGCCATTATTATATCTGGATCACTATCTTGATCATTGGAAGCAAAATTCCAAATACCTAAACCTTTAGTACAATGCTTAATTGCTTGATCTTTATTTAACCATTGTGGTCTAACATGTTTAGAAGTAACTAACACATTAATATAGTTTTTAGTTCTCATACAATGTTCAAAACAAGATAGTAGGGTATTAGTATCAGGAGGAAGATACATACGAACAGTATCAGCCTTTTTAGTTACCATATGATTCAAGAATCCAGGATCTTGGTGAGTATATCCATTATGATCTTGTTGCCATACATTACTAGTTAATATATAGTTTAGTGAGGCAATTTCTTCACGCCAAGGTAAATCATTACATATTTTTATCCATTTAGCATGTTGACTAGTCATTGAATCAATTATTCTAATAAATGACTCATAACTAGCAAAGAAGCCATGTCTTCCTGTTAACAAATAACCTTCTAACCATCCTTCACACATATTCTCGGAAAGCATTCCATCCATTATCCTTCCAGAATGACTTAAATATTCATCATTATCTTTGATTTCGCCCATCCAAGATCTTTTTTCACTTTCAAATACATGCCCCAATCTATTAGACATTGTCTCATCTGGACCAAATATTCTAAAGTTTCTATTCTTATCATTTAACTTATAAACATCTCTAACATACTTTCCCAACTCAATCATATCTTGTGCTTCTACCACGCCAGGCTTTTTAATATTAAGACAATAATCTCTAAAATCAGGAAGTATTAAATCTTTTAATAATTTACCACCATTAGCATTAGGATTAGCACTCATTCTCTTATCTCCCTTAGGAGCAAGTTTCTTTAATTCTGGTATTAAACGACCATTTTCATCAAACAATTCATCTGGATGATAACTTCTTAACCAAGATTCTAATAAATCTAAATGATCTTCCCCACTCATATCAATAGGTACCTGATGCGCTCTAAATGTTCCTTCAACTTCTTTTTCAGAAACAATTTTAGGACAAGTCCATCCTTTAGGAGTTCTAAGAATAATCATCGGCCATATTGGTCTTTCTTTTTTATTTAATACACGAGCTTCTCTCTGTATCTCTTTTATCCTTTCAATACATTCATCTAAAGCTTTACTCATAGCTTCGTGCATTTTCATTGGTTCAGAACCTTCGACAATAATTGGTTCCCAACCATATCCTTCGAATAATTTAATTAATTCATTTTTACTAATTCTAGATAGGATAGTAGGATTACTAATTTTATATCCATTTAAATGTAGAATAGGAAGTATAGCACCATCTATTCTTGGATTTAAAAACTTATTAGAATGCCAAGATGTAGCCAAAGTACCAGTTTCTGCTTCGCCATCACCAACAACAACCGTTGCTATTAAACTAGGATTATCAAATACTGCTCCAAAACCATGAGCAAGAGAGTAGCCTAATTCTCCACCTTCATTAATTGATCCCGGTGTTTCTGGAGCAACATGTGAAGAAATACCGCCAGGGAATGAAAATTGCTTAAATAGTTTTTGTAAGCCTTTTTCATCTTCTGTAATATTAGGATAATATTCAGAGTAAGTTCCTTCCATATAAACATGGCTAACTATCGCATTTCCACCATGACCTGGTCCAGATAAATAAATCATATTTAAATCATACTTATTTATAATCCTATTTAAATGAGTATAAATAAATGTTTGACCTGGAACAGTTCCCCAGTGACCAACTATCTTTCTTTTAATGTCACTACTTTTAAGCCCTCTTTTAAGCAATGGATTATCTAATAAATATAATTGTGCAGCTGATAAATAATTAGCAGCATTCCAATATCTGTTCATCTTCTCTAAGTATTCTTTAGAATTATAATCTACCATAATAAATCCCTTCCTATTTTCTATCTAATTATATCATGACAGATTATTTTTTTATATGAAAATGTTAAAATCGTTACTTTTTTGTTATATAATATAATGGGTGTTAGATATGAATGATATGAAAAACGAACTAAAAGAAAAAATCAAACAGTATTCTAACAAGGAATATTTGGAAGGATATATTAAAAATGAGTTTTTAACAGATGATGGAGATGCTGATATCTATATTAGATTAAAAAATAGAGAAGATCTTTTTGATGAAAGAACATCTGAAAAACAATTAGAACTAAGAAAAGATATCTATAATTTCATAGATGATAAAGCCTCAATATTAGATAATGATGTCCAAATAAATTTTCATATAAGAGGTTTAGATATTACAGAAAGAGAACAGGGTAGAGCTAAACACATTATTAAAGAACACTATGCTATAGAGTTATACAAAGTTCAAAGAAAATATCAAAATCACAAAAATAAAATTGTTAGATTATTCGCTATAGGATTTCTATTCTTGTTATTATATGGTGTAACTTACTACTTAACTAAATCTCAATTCTTACTAGAAGTATTTGGTTTCTTATTTTCATTCTCTTTATGGCAAGCATTTGAAAAACTATTATATACTTTAAATACTATTAAATCTGATATTAATGCCGTTGCTCAAAAACTTTTAATTAATGTAGAGTTCAAATAAAAAAAGGCTTAAACGCGATGATGTAACCCATCTAGTTGACACGTATTAAAAAAGATACGTGTCTTTTTAAT
>CAMZCT010000029.1 GCA_947305065.1 uncultured Mycoplasmatota bacterium
GGAAGAATTATTGCATGCTGCGGGATATCCCTTTCAATAGGATGAAGGGGATATCTTTTTTTGTTCAAAAAGGAGGTGTTTAAATGAATGAATTAGCAGAAAAAAATTTAATAAATATAGAAAATATGATTTATGAAATTGATGGAAAGGAGGTAATGTTAGATACTGATTTAGCTAAACTGTATAATGTAGAAACAAAAAGAATTAATGAGGCTGTTAAAAATAATCCTGAAAAGTTTCCAGAAAGATTTAGCTGGAATATATCTATTGAAGAAACATCAAAAATTTCAAGGTCGAAATTTTCGACCTTGAATACAAAACAAGGAACAAATATCAAATATGGTGCTAGAGTATTTACAGAACAAGGTGTCTATATGATTGCAACTATATTAAAATCAAAGAAAGCTACTGAAGTAAGTATTAGAATAATGGATACATTTGTAAGAATGAGACATTATATTAATTATAATAAGAATGTATTGCCACGTAGATTTTTATTATTAGAAGATAAAGTAGATACAAATACAAAAAGGATAGATGAATTATTTGATAAGTTTAATCCTAAAGAAATAGCGAAGAATACTATCTTTTTTCAAAATGATATTTATGATGCATATTCAATTTTAATAGAAATATTTAAATTATCAGAAGAAGAGATAATAATTATAGACAACTTTGCAGGAAAAGAATTACTTGATATATTAAAAATTATTCATAAAAAGATTATAATAATTTCATCAAATATTAATGATACTTCAATAAAGAAATATTTGAAACAATATAATAATGTGAGATTTATAAATAACGATTCATATCATGATAGATTTATAATTATAGATAGAAAAATAGTATATCATTGTGGAGCATCATTTAAAGATCTGGGTAAAAAATGTTTTGCAATAAATGAAATAGAAAACAAAATTGAAAATGATAAATTAATAAATGATGTTATTAAAAATTGCAGTATAGATAATTAATAATATTTATGATAATATTTATATGTAAAAGAATTTAGTAATGAAAATATAATAATAGCAACAATTATGACATTATCTTTACCATAGAACATGCCTAGTTCTAGGAGTTTAAGAACATGTTCTATTGCCCTAGTACAGGCCAAGACAATATGTTCTTCGCCCCAGGATAGGGCATTGCGAAAGTATCACGATACTTGAAATGAGATAGTTATGAAAATATATATTGTAAGACATGGAAAAACCGAGTGGAATAAACTAAAAAAGATGCAAGGAGTCGCTGATATACCTCTTAATGAAGAAGGAATTGAACGAGCATATAAAACAAAAAACTAACAACAGGAGAATACAATATTCCAGAAGAAACTATTTATAATAATATTGAATCAAAGGTAGGAAATATTGAAACACTAGAAAAATATTTTACCCAAGAGGAACTAGAAAACATTATAATTACCAACTCATCTATTATAAAGATAAATAATGGAAAAATAGAAATGATAAAAGTCGGAGAAACTTCAATAATATATGAATCTACTAATTTATATAAAGAATTAAAAATAACAATAACAGAAAATAAAAAAGAAAAAGAAAAAATAGATAACCCTAAAATAACCCTAAGACAGGAACTTTTTAGTTAATTTCACATTATTAAATTTTAGTTAATTAATAATATAAACGAACTGTTTAAAGTTCTTTTTTAAGGTATAATATTTTAGAAGTGAGGTGAGATGAATGAATAAATTTAGTAAAGATATATTATATGATGAAGATGCTTATTATATGAGTTGCCCTGAAGTGGTAGCTAATTACTTGGCAGAATTATTAAAATCTTATAAAACAGCAGTTGAATTATGTTCAGCTATTGCTATAACTGTTTGTGCGTTGGCTAAACATATGGATAAAGTATATGGAGTAGAGATAGATTCTAAAAGAATTGAGATGGCTAAAAATAATGCTAAGTTATATGGAGTTAGTGATAAAGTAGAATTTATTCAGGGAGATGTTCTTGATACTAATTTATTAAAAAATATTAAGGCATCTGTAGCAGTATTAGATCCAGATTGGAGTGTAGATAAGAATACACCCAAAATACATTCTAATTCTTTAGCTAACACTACGCCAAATGCAATTGAGTTGTTTAATAAAGTTAAAGAAAATATTACTTCTAATCTAGTTATAAGAGTGTCAAAAAATGTTAGTTTTAATGATTTAAAAGAACTTGGAGTTTGTCATGTATATAATATCATTTATGATGGTAGGATTCGATTTAAATATGCTTTATATTTAGATAACATTAAAGAGTATAAAGAGATTGATACTGATTTAGGTGATTTGTCTTATTTATAATGAATTATTGCGCGCTGCAGGATATCTCTTCGGGTAAGCTGGAGATGATATCCTTTTTCTATTCAAAAAAGTAGGAGATAAAATGAATGAAATAGCAGAAAAAGATGTTATAAACATTGAAAATATGATTTATGAAATTGATGGAAAGGAGGTAATGTTAGATTCAGATTTAGCCAAATTATATAATGTTGAAACAAAAAGAATTAATGAAGCAGTCAAAAGCAATCCAGAAAAGTTTCCGAATCGATACTTATTTAGAATTACTGATAAGGAATATAATTCTTTGAAGTCGAAAATTTCGACTTCAAAAGGTGGTTCTAGAAAAGGACACACTGCTTTTGTTGAACAAGGCATATATATGCTTGCGACTATATTAAAATCGGATGTAGCAACAGAAGTAAGTATTAGGATAATGGATACTTTTGTTAAAATGAGACATTATATAAAATATAATGAACAATTGCTGCCACGTAAATATTTGTTACTAGAAGAAAAAGTAGACAAAAATAAAAAGAGAATAGATGAATTATTTGATAAGTTCAATCCAAAAGAAATAACTAAGAATTCTATATTTTATAAGGGTGATATTTATGATGCTTATTCAGTACTATTAGAAATATTTGATATAGCTAAAGAAGAAATAATAATTATAGATAATTATATAGGAAAAGTATTGCTAGATGAACTTAGAAACATTAATAAAAAGACAATAGTAATCTCATCCAATATAGGTGAAACCCTAAAGAAAAAATATTTAAAGCAATATGATAACGCTAAATTTATAAATAAAGATTGTTATCATGATAGATTTATAATTATTGATAGAAAAAGAGTGTTTCACTCAGGAGCATCATTTAAAGATTTAGGTAAAAAGTGTTTTGGTATACACGAACTAGAAAATAAAATTGAGATAGAAAGATTAATAAACGATATTACAAATGATTGTGGTATAGATAATTAGTATTATTTGTGATAAAATCTATATGTAAAACATATTAGTAACGAATATTTAGATATATTAACAAAGATGAAATAGATATAGATAGTATAGAATACGATACTAATGAAGTAGTAAACATCAATTGGTATTCAAAAGAAGAAATTATTAAGATAATAAAAGATGGAAAAATTAATAGAAGCTATGCTTATATATTAGAAAAATATTTGAGTTAAGCGACTTATTCCTAATACGCAAACAACTATGGTAGTTTCATAGCTAGGAAATATTCCTGATACGCAAACGAGGTTAGAGCACTTAGCACTGACTCTGATACAACCCATGTGGAGAGTGTATCGGTACTATGTCGTAAAACGATTGAACAATAAAGAAATACTATATTTTTAAAAATAATTAAAATCTCTTTTTTGGCTTTAAATAACTAAAAAAGGAGATTTTTTATATCTAAGCATGTTATAGGGAAAAAAATGAAAGATTTAAAAATATTTACGGATAATATTGATGAGAAAGCTGTTGCTCAAATAGATTTATTATTAGAGCAAGAAGCATTTAAAGATAGTAAAGTAAAAATTATGTCAGATGTACAAGCCGCAATCAAAGAAAAACAACCAAAAATGTAAATAATTAAACAAAGCCTTTATAACTACGGGTTATATCAATATGAAAAATTTGTATTTTACAAAGAAAAAATAAAAGAAATATAATTAGTTATGAAAGGAAGGGGATTATATGAATTTAATAGTAATAAGAAATACAGAAGCCCCATCTAATGTAAATTTTGTTGTTGGGGGAAGATCTGATGAGAGTTTAACAAAAAAAGGTATTTTTCAAGCAAATGAATTAAGAAAAAAACTAGAAAAAATGAATTATGATATTATAATAACTTCACCTGTAAATAGAGCAGTTGAAACAGCAAATATTGTTAATTATAAAAAAATCCCATTAATTAAGGACGAGAGAATTATAGAAAGAGATCCAGGTAATTTATTGTTAAAAGATAGAAATCTTGTGAACAAAACAGAATGGAATAGTATGGAAAAATTAAGAACAGTTGATGCGGCAGAAACATTACTTGCGTTGATAAATAGAACAAATAATTTTATAGAAGAAATAAGAAAAAAGTATGAAAATAAAACAGTTTTAATAGTAACACATAATTCAATATGCAGAGCTTTATGGATGATAAAGAATGGCAAAGGGAAAAATAAAGAAGAAATAAATATGTATTATCATAATTCTGAAAATATAATTATATATAATAATTATTAAGAGGATTCAAAAAGTTAAAAAAAGAATATAAAAGTATATTTGATATAGTATTATATTTTAAATAGTTGATAAATACATTACAAAAGATAGAAGGGGTGGATTTTTATTATGATTAATCTTGAATTATATAGAATATTTGTAATAGTTGCGAATGAAGGAAACATTACAAGAGCAAGTAGTATTTTATGTGTATCTCAACCTGCTATTACAAAACAAATAAAAAGTTTGGAATCTAAATTAAATATTAAACTTTTTGAAAGAAATAATTCAGGGATGAAACTTACTGTAGAAGGAAATGAACTATATTTTAAAATTAAAGACGCAATTAAGTTAATAAGTGACATTGAAAATGAATTTAAGGACAATAGAACAATTAGAATTGGAACAAGAAATAGTATACTTTCGAAGATATTCTCGAAAGGAATATCAAAGTATTATAACATTTACCCAAATGCAAAATTAGATATTAAAATGAATGAAATTGAAGAAATGCTTCAAAAATTAGATGAAAAACAATTAGATTTAGTATTAACAAAAAGAGTCAATGATGAAAATTATAATAATTTAGAATTTATTAATTTAGGCTTTTTGCATTGCGTTTTTGTTACAAAAAGTAATTCAAAATATTCAAAAAGAGTATTTGATAAAGATGATATAAAAAAAGAAACTATATACATTAATTCTATTGAAAGTAATCCAGTAAACACACGTATTTTAAAGAAAGTATTGGATTTAGAAGATTTATCAAAGAATAAGAATATAAGAGCATTATCATCAAGTGCAATAATAGAAATACTTAAACAAGAAGATGCAATAGGTTTTATAACGAAAGAATTCATCCAGGAAGAATTAGATGAAAAAAAATTAGAAATAATAAAAACCACATTTGAAATTGAACCCCCAGAATTTGGAATATACTATAATAAAAATAATAAATTTGAACAATTAGATAATCTTATAGAATGTATAAAATCAGAATGTATAAACAAGTAAAAAAATGAAACGAATGAAAAGTTATATTTATTATATGAAGAAATGGAATAAATATTTAAATATGAATTAGTACTAATACGCAAACCACTATGATGGTTTCATATCTAGGAATTATTCTTGATACTGAAACAAGGTTAGAGCACTTAGCACTGACACTGATACAACCCACTTAGAAAGTATCATGGTGCTTGAAAGGAGATAAATGTTATGGGATATATAATGAATTTAAGAGAAAAAGTTGGACATAGTCCACTTATAGGTGTTGGAGCAACAACACTAGTATTTAATAATAAAAATGAATTACTTCTTAATCTTAGGAGTGATACAAATACTTGGGGTATACCAGGTGGTTCAAAAGAATTAAACGAAACACTAGAACAATGTGCAATAAGAGAATTAAAGGAAGAAACAAACATTAATGTAAATGATTTAGAATTAATTACAGTATTATCTGGTAAAGAGTATTATTTTAAATATCCAAATGAAGATGAATTAGATTGCGTTATAGCTTTATATAAAGTATCAAACTATGATGGTGAATTAAATATAAATGATAGAGAGAGTAAAGAATTAAAATTCTTCTCATTAGATAATTTACCAGAACTAGAATCACGTGCGAAAGCAATAATAAATAAGATTAAAAATGGTATTATAAAACTCTAAAAATCATAGTTTTATTAAAAGTTTAAAAACTTCTTTATGTTCGATTGACTATAGAACAAATGTATGATAATGTGTACATATAAGGAGGGTTTAAAATGAATAATCAATTAAAAATATTAGAAAAAGAATTTAATAATAGTAAAATTAGAACAGTATGGAATAAGGATCAGGAAAAATATTATATCAGTGTAGTAGATATTGTTTCTGTTTTAACTGAAAGTAAAGATGGAAGAAAATATTGGAATAAGTTAAAACAACGTTTAAAAGAAGAAGGAAATGAAACGGTGACAAATTGTCACCAGTTGAAGTTGCCTGCAGAAGATGGGAAAATGAGACTTACTGATGTTGTAGATATTGAAGGTATGTTTAGGCTTATTGAATCTATTCCGAGTAAAAAAGCAGAGCCTATAAAGTTATGGCTTGCTCGTTTAGGAAAAGAAAGAATAGATGAAGAATATGATCCTGAAATAACTATTAATAGAGCTTTAGAAACATATAGAAGAAAAGGTTATTCTGACGATTGGATTAATCAAAGACTAAAAGCGATAGACGCAAGAAAAGAATTTACTGATGAATTAAGAAATAAAGGAATAGAAAAGAGTAATGATTTTGCATCATTAACTAATTTATTAACTAAAGTATGGAGTGGTTTTTCAGTTAAAGAGTATAAAGAATACAAAGGTCTAACTAAAGAAAACTTAAGAGATAATATGACAAATATGGAACTGGTTTTAAATATGTTAGCAGAAGTATCATCAACAGAAATATCAAAATCAAAAAATGATAAAGGATATTCTAGTGCAGAATCATCTGTTATAAAGGGAAGTAGTATTGCCAAAAATGCTAGAGAACAAATAGAACAAGAAACAGGTAAAAAGGTTGTAACTAGTGAAAGACATATAAATACAAAGCAATTGAGATAGCAAATAACCCATAGACATGGTTGATAGTTTGTTGGTAATATCCTTGCAAAGACCTGCGGACATATAAAAAATGACATAGCAAAAACCCACGGTCTAGCCATTGCGAGAGTATCACAGTTCTTGAAAGGAAGTAGAATATGAAAAAGGAATATTATCATGTTGTTACGGATAAGGCAATGACATTAGGCCAAATCATAATTTTTGATGAAAAACATCATAGTGGTGTTTATAATCGTGTCCATGAATTAAAAGATAAAGTTGATGATATTTATTTAAATCCAGATAAATATAATGAAAATGAATTTGATCATCATTTAAAAGTGGCTTTAAGAGAATTAGCATTAGAGGAAGTAAGATTAAAAAAATATCCAGATTATCCATCTAGATTAGCATCTTTATATGTTTCTAATACATTAGAAGAAGCAGAAAAATGGTATAACTTATTTATAGAATTAGGTAGACCTACATATTCAATTGTAAAAGTTGAAGTCAATGGAAATGAATTTATAGGTGATGCACAAAATTGTTTTGATGGAACAAAAGATAAAAATAGGAACTTGGAATTAGCAGAATATTATTGGAGAGGCAAAGATAATTTTAAAGGTGAAAATCCTATAATAGAAATAATCGTAAATGGAAGAATTCAAGTAGTAGAAATTATAAAGGAAAATTTGGAATTAAAATAACTTTATCTTATACCTAGAACCAGTCTAGTTCTAGGAGTTTAAAAAAATGTTCTGTTGGCCTAGAACGAGGTTCAATGATATGTTCTTCGTCCTGGGACAGGGCATTGCTAGAGTGGCACGATATTAGAGGGGAAATAACAAAATGAAAATAAGAAAAAAAATGGAGATTAATAAAAGTGTAAGAAAATCCACTCGATGTTACGCAATTCATGATGGAAAAGTTGTAACTATAAAATATAAAAATAAAGAAAGGTTTAATGGTTGGTATGATCTCCCAGGCGGTAAAATAGAAAATGGCGAAACAGCTGATGAATGTGCTAAAAGAGAATTCTATGAAGAAACAGGACTAACTGTTATAGATTTAGAAAATTGTGGTAATTTAATATTAGAATATCCAACAAAAATTTCTGATTATACTATATTCTATATTAAAGCATATGAGGGTATAAGTAAACCTTTAGAAAATGATAATGATGTTGAAATTATTGATATAGAAAAGCTATTAATGCTTGATAATAAATTCATATGTATAAAACTATTGGAAGACAAATATTTAAAAAGGATATTAAATTGTGAAAAATTAACAATAAAAATGATTATAAATGATAAAGAAGAAATAGTAGATGTTATTGAATATTAAAAAAAGACTTATCCTGATACGCAAACGAGGTTAGAGTACCTAGCACTGGCACTGATACAACCCATTGCGAGGCCATTGCAGTTTTAGAAAAGAGGTAAATATGAATATTGAATTATTATTTAATAAAATAGTAAACAATTTAGATTTAGGAAACATAACTGAAGGACCTATCCAAGTTACAGGTGGATTAACACATAGAATGTTTAAAGTATTTACTGATAAAGGTAGATATATTATTAAATTATTAAATCCAAACATTATGAAGAGACCAACTGCAATGGATAATTTTAATAAAGCAGAAAAATATGAAGAATTATTTAGACAAAATAATATTAAAGCAGTTTATTCTATAGAATTTAATAAAAAAAAGATGCAAGAAATTGATGGACAATATTTTTATGTATATGAATGGTATGATGGTAAAGCTTTAAATGAAGAGAAAATTACTGAATATCATTGTAGACAAATGGGAAAAACATTAGCTGAAATTCATAATATTGATCTTGTAAAAAAAGAATATAATGAAAAAGAAAAAAATATAGATTTTAAATATTATATAAATTTAGCTAAAGAAAAAAAATCTTCAATTTATGAGTTAATATATGATAAATTGGATATATTAAATGAAAGTTTAAGAAATGGTAACACTTCAATTAGTAACTTACCTAATTATTATTCATTATGTCATAATGATATGGATCCTAAAAATGTAATGTGGTTAGATAATGATTATAAATTAATAGATTTGGAATGTTTAGGATATTATAATCCATATTTAGAATTATATGAATTAGCATTATGTTGGTCTGGATATGAAAAGTGTAATATTAATTTTAATTTATTTAAGGCATTTTTTGAATCTTATTTTGAGAATTCTAACTTAGATAAAAATGTTGATTGGGAAAGTATTTATTATGCTAATAACGGAAGACTTGAATGGTTAGAATTTAATATTAAAAGATCTTTAATGATTGATTGTGATACAAAAGAAGAACAAGAAATAGGAATAAGTGAAGTAAAAGAAACTATTGAACACGTAGTTTATTATGATAAAGTAAAGGATGAAGTATTGAAGAATATTAATAATCTAATATGATATATTCTTCAACTTAGAACGGTTTAAAAAATAGAAACTAGGAAACATGTTCTGTTGACCTAGTACAGGCCTAGAGCATATGTTCTTCGCCCCAGGACAGGGCATTGCGAAAGTATCACGGTACTTGAAAGAAAAAACGTTGAAAAATAAGAAAGCAAAGCCATTTAATAATTATAAAAAAGGAGTAGTTTTTTATGATAGATAAAATACCAAGTAATATTTATCTAAATACATCAAGATGTGTCATCAGCAATTTAACATTTAGTGATATAGAAGATGTTATACCGATATATACAGATGAAATTACTAGAAAATATTTAGGTGGAGCATTGGACAAAGAAAAAGCAAAAGAAAAAGTAGAACTTTTATTAGAAAATCAAGCTAAAGTATATGTTGTTAAAGAAAAAATAAATAATTCAATTTTAGGAATTCTTTATTTAGATTTATATTATGACAAAAAATATATAGAATTATCATATGAATTTAAATCAAATTACTTTGGAATGGGATATGCTTATGAAGCTATTATGTCTTTTCTATCATATTTAAAACAGATAGGAATACAAACTTTAGTTGCTGAAACCCAAAAAAAGAATACTAGTAGTATTAAGTTATTAAAAAGATTAGGTTTTATGAAAATGAAAGAGCTAGTTCGATTTGGAGAAAAGCAGCTTGTGTTTATAAAAACAATATGATGTTCTTCGCCCCAGGACAGGGCATTGTGAATCAATCACAGCACTTGAGAGGAGATAAAAACATGAATAAAATAAGTAATGATATATTAAAAGCTGTTGCTCCGTGTTCAATGTTTTGTTCAACTTGTACAGGATGTAAGCATGGAGATATAAGTTTACACGCAAAAGAATTATTAAGATTACTAGATGGGCATAAAGAATTTTTAGAAAAGAACCTGAAAAAAGAATATAGACATAAATTAGATGAATTTATAGTTTTTCAAAACAATATTATTATATAATAAAATAGAGGTGATTAGATGCCATATGAAAAAATAAATGCTTTTTTAGAGTGCTATTTTTCTACTTTAGAGATAACTGATGAAGATGAAAAAAATACTATTCGAGAAGCTATTATTAAACGTTATAATAAATATAATGATTCTTTTCCCTATATTTCAGAAAAGGAAGATCCATTTAAAAATTATGTTATAAAGAGTAAGAATGGATATTATTCATTAGAAGATTTTTTATTAAATAGGTTGTTTCAAAGTATCCGATATATAGATAAAGATGAAGAAGAAAGTTGTTATACTGAAAAATCTAGAAGTATAAAAATAGCTTTAACTGCGATAGATGAAAAAGCAAGAGTTATCTTAAAAGATTGGGATGATGACCAAATAAAAGAGTTCTTTATTAAACTAACTCTTAAAACTGTTTTAGATCATGAAATAGGTCATGCATTAAAAACACAATTTGGAGGTGGATACAAAATAAGAGAAGATAGTTCAAAGAGATTTATAGATATTCTATATTCAGAGATTACAAAAATTCTAGGAGAAGAAAAAGGTCAAGAAGCAATTGCTAAACTTGATTTTAGTAAAATGTTAACTGATGATGAAAGATTTAAAAGGTTACTAAATAATTTAAAAGAACAAGCAGGTAACTACTCAACAGCAATTATTTCAGAAGACGAATTAATAGATGATTATAGTTATTCTAATGGAAGTGGTATAAAAAAAGATTACTATTTACAAGATGATTATATTACTTTAATTGATGAATTATTACAAGAGACTGAATCAATGGAAATGATAGACTTATATAAAATTCCTCAAAGCAAGATGATTATTGGAAATAAAGGTAACTATATTAATGTTTATTTTCTATTAAGCGACTATAAGTTTATGCATGGTTATGGTAAAATATTAGAATCTTTACTTGGAAATAAAGATACTTTTCAAGCAACATATTTGAATCCATGTGAAGTTTTAGAAAGATTTGATAGAGAATATAAAGATATTTCATTTGAAGTATTTGCAAATACTTCATCACCAATAACTAATATTGGAGAAACATTAGCTACCCTAAAAAATAATAAAGATGAAAGTAGTTTCTTATTATTAGATTTATTTTTTGCTAAATGCTATAAGAAAATGATAATGAAAAGAATAAATGAAAACTCAAATTTAGATATTGATTCTATAATTAATGAAATTGAATCATTTCAAATTAGATTAACAACTAATGATAACGAAGAAATTAAGAATAATCTGCCACATAATATCGTTTTTAATGAATTAAAAGAAATATTATTCCAATTAAGAGAATCAAAAGAAATAAAATAATATTAAAAAAATAAGACATGTTGATACATATGAGGATGGAGAATATATAATAGGTGTTCAATTAGTATTGTTTAATAAAAATAATGAAATATTAATTACAAAAAGATCTGATACTAAAGAAGATGTTCCTGGGAAATGGGAATGTAATGGTGGAGCTATTGTTGCAGGGGAAACACCTATTGAAGGACTAGAAAGAGAAATTCGCGAAGAATTAGGAATTGATTTAGACAGGAATAAAATAGTATTTTATAAAAGTGTAATAGATGATAATAGACATAATATAAAAGATATATTTATATATAAAGATGATATTGATATAAACAGTTTAAATTATTCTAATGACGAAGTAAGTGCTGCCAAGTATGTTTCTATTGATAAGTATATGGATATGTTCAATTCTGGTGATATTGTATATAATGTAGACTTTAACGATGAAGATTATAATAAAGCTATAAAAATGATTTGATTATAAGTGTTATGGTTTTAGAAGGGAAATAAAATGAAGAAGGGAATAATTATTGTTATATTACTTCTTGTTATTAGTTTTATAATTGTATATTTCGTCTCAAAAAATGAATATAAAGGATTAGAAGTTTATAGTTTAAGAGATAAAGAAGACGTTGTTAAAAAGTTTAATTATAAAAATAGGGATTATATATTAACTACATATCATAATGATCTTGATACATATGCTTCTAATAATATACTTATAAAAGATCATAATAAGTATTATTTGTTAGGTGAAGTTAATAAATGTGATATGAGTTATTACTTAAAAGATAATAATATTTATATACATTGTATAGGAAAAAAGGGAGAGATACTTAAGTATACTATAAATGGTACTAAGTTAGAGAAAGAAATAATAAATTTAGATTATACTAATACTCCAAATATTAGCCAGATACATATTATGATAGATAAGGTGGATAAAGATAATATTTATTTAATATCTAATGTAAAGAACAAGGAAAATATCAAGAATGGGGAAAATGTAATATGTTCTTTAAAAACTAATGAGTGTTACTATAGTTAATTATTAATATGTAAAAGAATAAGTATTTATTCTTTTTTTTGTTGTAAAGTTATATTTATAGCAGTTGTTTTTTTGTTTGATTATGTTATAATAAAATTATTAAGATAGGAGAGGTGAATAATGAGGACAGATAAAAAGAAGAAAGGTTTAGTAATAGTTTTACTTTTAATCGCAGTATTAGTTTTAGGTGTAGGTTATGCTGCAATAACTAATGTAACATTAAACATCACTGGTCAAGCTTCAGCTACTTCAGATGATGATAACTTCGATGTTAATTTCATTGGTACTCCAACATTCTCAAAATTGGGTGCTGGACCAGATGCTAATATAGTAGTAGCTAGAGCTGATGAACACAATGCGACAATTCAAGTTAGTGGATTAAAGAGTGTTAATGAATATGTAACTGGTACATATACAATTAAAAACGTAAGTCCAGAAGCTGTAACTGCTGCATTATCTGCAACTGTATCTAACAATAATCCTGAATATTTTGAAGTAACTTATGTATTTGATCAAAATACTATTGCTCAAAATGCAGAGACAACTGTTACAGTAACTGTAAAACTTATTAAGGTTGTAGTTACAACTGACCAAAGTGCTACTATTGGTTTAACAATAGACGCTGCACCACAAAACGCTTAATTAAATATTTAGTAGAAAGTAGGTAAGGAGTATGAAAAATGATAGAGCTAGAGTATATAGCTTAGAGTTTGTATTAGTTTTATTCTTACTCCTTGCACTCTTTGTACCAAATATATTAGAAAGTAGACTGATTATAGCAGTCTTTTTGGGTTTATATGCGGTAGTTACTAAATACTTCATTAAAAGAAAAAGTAAGTTTTCTATCTTTCAAAAGAAAGAATTCTTATTGATGATTTTAATGGCAGTGATATATTTAGTAATTTTTTATATGTTTGGTATGTATGTTGGCTTTAAAACAGCAGCAGTTAGATTTAGTTTTGTTAATATCTTTAAGTATATTTTACCTGTAGCAGTTATAATAATTGCAACAGAGTTTATAAGATCAAGATTTTTAACAGAAAAAACTAAAATATCTATGGCACTTGCATTTGTATGTGGGGTGTTGATAGATTTGATTGTTTATACTAATGTTTATCAATTACAAAGTTTAAATAGTTTTTTGGTAGTATTAGGCTATGTATTTTTTGCTTCATGTTCTACTAACTTATTGTATAACTATATTAGTAGTAGATATGGAATGAAATCAATAATAGCATATAAACTTATAACAACTTTATATGTTTATATCATACCAGTTTCACCTGATTTATACATATTCTTCACATCATTTATGAGAATGATATATCCTTATTTAATATATATAATATTAGAAAATCTATTCTCTAAAGTAAGAAAAGAAAACGCAATATTATATGATAAAAAAAGTGGTATATTTAATGGTGTGTTAGTAGTGATTATGATACTAATTGTAATGTTAGTATCTTGTAAATTCCTTTATGGAGTTTTAGTAATTGGATCTAGTTCAATGAAGGGAGCTATTAATAAAGGAGATGCCCTAATATTTAGACAATATAGAGAAGATGACAAATTAGCAGTTGGGGATGTATTAGTATTTCAAAAAGAAGATGTTAAGATTGTACACAGATTAGTTGATATTGAGAATATTAACGGTGAACTTCGCTTTTTTACTAAAGGTGATAGAAATAAAGAGATGGATGATGGTTACATAGTTAAAAGCGATATTTTGGGGGTTGCTAAGTTACGAATTAAATATATAGGTTATCCGACCTTGTATTTAAGAAAAATGTTTGAAAAAGAGTAATGAGGTGGTACTATGGGATACAATAAAGATGAATTGTTTATTTCGAGTGATTCTAGAAAGAAAAAGATATTGGCTTTAATAGCAATTATCATAGTATTAGTGATTATTGCTATATATTCTTTAGTTTTACATGTAAGAAATAATAAGAATTTAGTTATTACTTACGATGAACAAAGTACTTTAGATTACAAAGTATATCTTAAAGAAAATGAATTCTTTGGTGACAAATATTTAGATAAGGACAAACAATATATTGCTAGTTTAATTGATTATATTGATGCAACGTTTAATTATGATTTGACATTAACAAATAAGAATAATGAATATGATTATGCTTATAGAATAGAAGCAGAAGTAAATGTTGTTAATCCAGAAAACAATAATTCTTTATATAGGTCATCAGAATTGTTGGTTCCTACTAAATCTAGAAGAGGAAAAGGTCATAAGACAACTTCTATTTCTGAGAATTTAAAGATTGATTATAATAAATATAATGATTTGATAAGTAAATTTATTGAAACATATGATTTAACTAATTTAGATAGTACTTTATCAATAAATATGTATGTTGATTTTGATGGAGATTGTGGAACAATTGAAAAAGAAAATCAAAAATCTGTTATTAAACTAGTAATTCCTTTAACTAGAAAAACAGTTGCTATTGATATGAGCAGTGATGTAACAAATAATACAGATAGCTATATTAAATGTGGTAAAAATACAAGTCTTGTATATTTAATATTTGCACTAATAACTGGTGGAATTGCAATTGGTTTAATGGTTGAATTAAAGAGATACATGGATGATACTAGATCTCCATTAGATGTATACAATTCTAAATTAAGAAAGATAATGAATAATTATGGATCATTTATTCAAAAGATTAATAATGATTATGATATGAGTAAATCACAAATCTTAAAGGTTGATTCATTTGATGATATGCTAGAGATTAGAGATACTCTTCAAGCACCAATATTAATGTTAGAGAATAAAGATAAATATGGTGTATTCTTCATAATACCTACTGCTTATAAGGTTCTATATACTTATGCTTTAAGAGTTGATGATATCAAGATGGATATGATAAATAACATATTTGACGAACCAGAAGAGAAGAAAGAAGAAACTGAAACAGAATATACAGATGAATACATTACTAAGCAGTTAACAATGATTAGTAGTAAACCTACTGATAGTAAGAATACTATTAAGGGTACTAAAGAAAGTGATGAAGATTTATATTCACAAATTGAAAAGACTCAAGAATTTACTATTCATTTAACTGACGAAGATTTAAAAGAATTATTTGAAAAGATTGAAAATACTGATGCAGCTGATGTTAAAAAGAGAAGAAAAGCAAGAACTAAGAAGGCCGTTGCTAAGAAGACCGCTGCTAAGAAGGCTGTAACTAAAACTGTTACAAAGAAAGAACCTGTAAAAGAAGAAAAAAAGGAAGTAGCTTCTAAAGAAGTTGAAGAAAAGGTTAAAAAGCCAAGAAGAAAAGCAGGTCGTACTAAAAAAACTAAATAGGTAGATATATCTACCTGTTTTTTATTTATGTGATATAATTTACATAATAGGATGGGTTTAGTATGAAGTCATTACATCGAAGAAAGATTGTTAATCATAAAAGAAGAATACTATATTTTTCTCTTTTCTTTGTACTACTATTTATTAGCGTAGGATATGCATATTTTAATACTTCTTTATCAATTATTTACAAGTGCTCTTAATGTTTTAATTGAGGGTGGAGATGGTTCTGAAAAAACCACTTGGTTAATCGTTCTTTGGCCAGTGTGGTATATTAAAAATTGAATTATTAAATAATAGTATGCTATAATAGCCCTAATTTTAGGGGGTGAAAGAATGGAAAAAGAAGAAATTGTAAAAAATTTTATGCAGAACAGACCGGATGCTTTAGGTGTTTATGGTTATGGTTCGGGTATATTTAGACAACACGGTTATTCTGAAAAAGATGACCCTCAAATCGATTTAATATTTATAGTAGATGATTTGAAAGAATGGCATTTACAAAATATGGAACTTAATAAAAAAGACTATTCTTTCACTGGTAAATTACATTTGACACGCAGTAGTATAGAAAAAATAAAGAATTATAATAAGATTACTTATTTTAGTCAAATATATGAAAATGGTTTAAGATTTAAATATGGGGTTATTGAAGTAGAAGATTTTATTGATAGTTTAACTACTTGGAATAATTTCTTTGTAGCAGGAAGATTTCAAAAACCTGTATATGAATTAAAAAGTAATACTTCTATAAAAAATAGTATAGATATTAACAGAAGAAAAGCTTATTATATTGCTACTTTACTTAGTAATAATATTACTACTGAGTTTGAATTATTAAATGTTTTATGTAGTTTATCATATATGGGGGCTTTGCGAATGAAAGTGGCTGAGAACCCTCATAAAGTAGAGAATATAGTCATAGGTTCTTATGATAGATTAAAGAATATATATAATTATAAAGATGATTATCTTACATGTGATGGTGATAAAGTAGTAATAGATCATAAAAAAGCACTTGAGAAATTATGGGAATTACCAGAAGGAATGCTCTTATATTTCTTAAGAAATAATATAGATTTTAAAGATATTCAAAATGTAAGAAGAGCTATTAAGAATTATTTAATTGCTCATAATAGAAAAGAAGAGTTAAAAGAATCTTTCGATGGTTTAAGAACAAATGGAATAATAAGAAGTACTCCTTATTTGTTGGCAAAAGTAAAAAAAAGAATTGGTATATAGAGTAATGCTATTTACCTTTTTTCATGACATTCTAAGATTTGTCAACTACTAATTTTTATGATATATTAATACACACTG
>CAMZCT010000030.1 GCA_947305065.1 uncultured Mycoplasmatota bacterium
TGCTAAACCAGGAAGTGTTACTCCACATCATCATTTCAAAGGATCTGTATATGTACTAAGTAAAGAAGAAGGCGGACGTCATACTCCATTCTTCGCAAATTACAGACCTCAATTCTATTTCAGAACTACTGACGTTACTGGTGTAATTACATTACCACAAGGTGTTGAAATGGTTATGCCTGGTGATAACGTTGATATGGAAGTTGAATTAATCTCTCCAGTTGCACTTGAAAACGGTACTAAATTCTCAATTCGTGAAGGTGGACGTACTGTTGGTGCTGGTGTTGTTACTGAAATCATTGAGTAATAATTAATAAAGAAACATTGAAAAGTGTTTCTTTTTTTGTGATAGTAAAGTAATAAAAATTAATCTTTTTTATATGATGGAAAAAAGGTATAATATAAATGATATAGGTGGTGATATTATGGCTGCGATTAGTAAGAATAGTAAAACAAAAAAGAAAACTAATACTAAGGCTAATGCTGTAAAAAAACCATATAATAACAAGAAAAAAACTAATTCTAGTAAAGGTAAACAAAAGAATACCAAATATAAAAAGAATATTAATAAAAAACCAATAAAAAAGGTTAATAAACCGATAAAGAAGAATATTAACAAAACAAAAAGTGTAAAAAAGAATATAAAAGTAAAAAAGGTTGTTGAAAATACCTCTAATACAGAGTTGCTAGATAAAATATTAGAAGATAGTAAACAGAAAAAATTAAACAAAAAGAAAAAAATAGTAAATAAAAATCAGGTTAAGAATAAAGTTGTAATCGACATTTTAAAAGAAGAAAGTAAAAAGAAAAAACCAAAAGATAACTTAATAATTACGAGAGAAATTGACATTTCTGATTTACAGGAATATATAGAGCAAGAATCTCAAATAATTGAAAAAAGTATCGACGAGAAGATTAAACAAGAAAAGCAACATGAAGAGAGCATTTTTGTTGAAGAAATTAAAGAAAAGGCTAAAGATAAAAAGAAAAAGAAGAAAAAGAAAAAACAAAAAATTCAACAAGAAGAGGTGTTACCTAGCTTACCGTTAGAGTTAGAGAAACCTAAAAAGCGACCATTAATAAAAATATCTAATGTAGTTTTGTTAGTTCTATTACTTTTACTATTCGTTGTACTGATTATCATTGGTGTTAATACTTTTGTAGAAACTAAAGATGCTGGTCAATCAGTAAAAAAAGTAATTGTTCCTAAAAAGGATAAAACTAAGGAATTAGAAGAAGAAAAAAGAAGAAAAGACGAAGAATTTAACGAATGTATAAATGAATTGAAAAATGATGAAGACACTAGTGAAGAATTGGTAAATTATATTAATGATTTGAATGAATATTTTGCTGGAAAGTATCGTGCTAGTATTAAGTATGTAGAATTGAAACACAATTTTGAATATAGTTATAATGTGGATAAAGTTTATTATGCAGCGAGTACTATCAAAGCTTTAGATGCTCTTTATATTTACACTAAAGCAGCTAGTGGGGAAGTAAACTTAGATGATACGATGCTTTATACTTCTAAATATAATTTAGCTAGTAGTTATTATATGTCTAAACATAGATATGGGGAGAGAATCTCTATTAGAGATTTAGTGAAATATGCTATTACTAGAAGCGATAATAGAGCACATCAGATGTTGGTAGATTATATTGGATTTAGACAATTGAAAGAATATGGATTAAGTCTAGGTGCTACTAAAACTTTAGCTGGAGATATATTTGGTTCTATTAATGTTGATGATGCTGTTATTTATTGGCAGGAGATTAACAGATTTATTAATAGTAATCCTGAGTTAGGTGCAGAATTGAAATCATATTTTGCAGAAGCTGATCAAAATTATTTAGCTATGCCAGAAAACAATATTTCTGCTATTCACAAGTATGGGGAATATGAAAACTATTATCATGAAATAGGAATTGTATATGATGAAAATCCATATATAATTGCAATACTAACTACAGAGGGAAGAGCCCAGTTTGAAAAGATTATTAAAGATATTAATGTAAAAATATATGAGTTAAATAATTTATATAATAGTAATAGAGAAAATATTTGTCGAGCAAAAATATACAAATAAAAAAAGTTTTATTTCTTGGTAATAGTAATAAAACTTTTTTTTGGTTCTTTTTCAACTACTTTAATTTCTTTTGTTTTTTTGATTATTTCTTCATCAGTAGGTTTGTTCTTTTTACTTCTATCGAACTCTTTTAATAAGAGTCCGTTGTTATCCATATTAATATATAATCCTTCGTTAATTATTAAATCTAGTTCACCAATCAATTCAAATGCTGATGGATTAAATCCTAGTTTAAACTCATTTAATCCTTTATATGGGTTTTCATCACTAAAATCTCCAGTAAGACCATTTAGATCTAAGTAATCGTAATCATTTTTGTAATATTCAATTAATTGATAGTGTAAATAATAATTAGGATTAAATTGTTTGTATTGTGTATTGTAACCACTGATCAATATGTTAACTCTATTTTTAAATTTTATGGTAATAGCACCAGCTACATATTCTTCAGTTTTATCTGCTAAGCGCTTGGTTAGATAAGCAATGTCATTATTGATTCCTTCTAAAATATGATCTGAATCCATTTTTTTCTTTAAGTTTTCAGTTGAGTTATTATTCATAAACTTATTAACTAAGTAATTATTTCTCGTTAATTCTTTTTCATAGTTCTTTTTGGCAGATTCTAGCGCAGCTTGGAAATCTAGTTTTACAAGAAAGATATCAATGTTATCGGTCTTTGAAAAAACATTATAGTAATTGTAATAATGAACTATGGAAGCATTTTTTTTGCTTTTAATAAATTTATAAATAATATCTATATCTTTTCTGTCACCTTTTACTAGTGAAAAACCTTTCTTTTCGCTTTTTCTGACTTTGTTTCTTGTTCTTTTGTCGGCTTTTTCAATAGTAAATTCTTTTAAGTTTAAAGCGGCGTTGTACTTAGGCAACATAGATTCAAAAAATTTATTATCTATTAGCTTTTTGAAGCCAATTGATTCAAGGTCTTTAATTATATTCTTATTATCGTTATACTGTATTACATTTTTAGTTAAGGTTCCTATAGCTATTTCAGGGTTAATTTTGATAAAAACTAAGTTCTTTTTATAATATCTTTTCTTTAACAATTCGCAGAATTCTTTTACTAGTTTTGTGTCTGAATAATCTATTAGAAATCCCTTAGGAGCATAACCATACCTAAAAAAAAGGCCAATTTTTTTAATAAGTATTAAGGAGGCAGCTACTACATTATCATTATCATCTATCATACCGATTAGTTCATAATCATAGTTGTTTTCACTCATTAACATTCCATAACTTGAAGTTTGATGATATGAACCAAGTGGATGGTTTTTTGAAAATTCATCAAATTCAAAAATAGTCATTCTTTTGAGTTTCATGTTTTACCTCCTTCCAAATGAAGAGTGTATTGTATCACATTTAAAAACTTATTGCAATATTTAGTGCTATGGATTAAAATATTATATAGTAAAGGTGGTTGGATGATGAATAGAGCTGTTAAAAATTTCAACAATTTATTAAATGTATCTTTTTTAATGATAGCTTTAGATTTGATAGCTGGAGGTTTATTCTTGTTTTATGCGGATATTGCAAGTACTGTAGCTGTTGTTGTATTGGGGTGTTTAATACTTGTACATGGAATATTTGCTTTGATTGATTATTTTTATGTAGGAATGTTATTCAATTTTTTGAAATATAAATATATACCTGGAATAATACTTATTCTATTAGGATTATTTGTAATAATTAATCCTGTTTCCGCAATTAATTTAGTTGGTGTAGGTGCTGGTTTATGGTTATTGGTAGTTGGCGCTGAGAGTTTAGTATATGCAACTAGATTATGGAGTTATAAAGAGGATATTGCTTCATTGATACTATTTATTTCAATATGTGCAATATTGATGGGAGTGTTAGTAATTATAAATCCTTTTGAAGAGTTTATGCTAATTACTAAATTAGTTGGTATATTTATTATAGCTAATGGTGTTTTGGATATTGTAAAAATATTACTATTTAAGAAAAGATCAAAAAATATTATCAAGGTGTTCCAATAGTGCTTTAAGCACTTTTTTCTTGATTTTTATTTGGTAATATGTTAACTTATTGAATGAAATGGAAGTGGGCAGTATGGAGATTGCACTTTTAATAGTTTGTATTTTATTAATAGCTATTGTTTTGTTACAGAGTAATAAAGCAAGTGATGCTGGACAAATAATAACTGGTGGTAACGAGGTGTTATTTCAAAACCAAAAAGAAAGAGGTGTAGAGTTGTTAATTACTAGATTAACAGTTCTATTAGGGATAGCTTTCTTTGTATTATCTTTTATATTATTTATAATTGGATAAGCCGAAAGGCTTTTTTTCTTTTGCTTTAATTATTGCTAGTTTATGGTATAATTAAAATAGGTGGTACTATGAATAGTAGAGGTTTTACTTTAATAGAACTTATTATTACTATTGCTCTATTATCTATGTTGTTTTCTTTGATAGCAACTAATATGGTAGGATTACAAAGTAGACAATTACAAGCGAATTATAATAATTATAAAGCTGAAATAGAGAGTGCAGCATGTTTGTTTATGGATTCAAGAGATGCTGCTATGGATGATATAATATCAACTGATGCTAATTTTAATTCTTATGTTAATATGGGGTCAGTTGTAGATAATAAAGCTGAATGTATAAGGGCTGAGGCTTGTTATGTAAGAACAAAAGAACTATTAGAACTTGGTTATTTAAATAAAGATTTAAAAGATCCTTCTACTGGGGCTCCAGTGACTAATGACGAAGTGGTTAGAATATCATATTCTTTTGGAGAAAAGACTTGCTTATACTTTAGCAATTAAAAAGGACGGGATTAGTGTGAAAGACAGAATATTAGAATTATTAAAAAATGTTCATGAAGCAAAGGAACCAATTCAAATTAATGATATGCTAGGTTTGAAAACTGCTGAAGAATATCGCGAGTTGTGTGATTCTTTAGAAGAATTAGTTAATGAATTTTTAATTTATAAAACTAAAAAAGATAAATATATTTTATTAAAGAATTGTCCTGGAATTAAAATAGGTAAATTATCTGTTAACAAAAAAGGCTTTGGCTTTTTACTTTTAGACAAAGAAGATGATCTTTATATCGCTAGTGAAAACTTTAATGGAGCGATAGATGATGATGTTGTTTTATGTGAGGCTTTCACGGCGGGGGTAAGAAAAGAAGGAAAAGTATTAAGGATAATTAAAAGAGAATTAGATAATTTAGTAGGTGAGGTATATTTTGATAATGAAGTACCTTATATTAAATTGGATGATTCTAATAAAAATATAACTATAGAATTAGTTGGAGATAAAACTAAAGATATAGTTGAGGGACATAAAGTACTTGTTAAGACGGTTAAACAAATAAATACAAAAAAATACTTGGCAGAAGTAGTTAAAGTTATAGGACATAAAAATGATCCTGGTACTGATATATTAAGTATTGCTTATAAACATGGTATTTATGAAGATTTTGGTGAAGAAGTAGAAGCGGAATTAGAAAAAATACCTAATGAAGTAAATCCAAAAGAATTGCCTGGTAGAAAAGATTTAACCAATATGACCATATTTACTATTGATGGTGATGATACTAAGGATATAGACGATGCAATCAGTTTGGAAATATTAGATAATGGTAATTATGAATTGGGTGTACATATTGCTGATGTTTCTAATTATGTAAAAGAGAATACTGCTCTTGGTGATGCTGCTTATAATAGAGGAACTTCTTCATATTTAGCAGATACGGTAATACCTATGTTACCTCATAAACTATCTAATGGAATTTGTTCTTTGAACGAAGGCGTTATAAGATTAACTATGTCTTGTGTTATGGAAATAGATCAAAAAGGTAAAGTAGTTAAATATGATATATTTCCAAGTTATATAAAGAGTAATAAGAAGATGACATATGCTAAAGTTAACGATATTATTGTAAGAAATATTGTTGATCCTTCATATGAACCTTTTGTAGATACTCTTAATAAGATGAATGAATTACATAAGATATTGAGAAAAGAAAAAATTAGTAGAGGTTATATTGATTTCGAAATAGATGAAGCTAAGATAGTTCAGGATGAGAATGGAAAAGCAATTGATGTTAAGAGAAGAGAAAGAGAAGAAGGAGAAATGCTAATCGAAGATTTTATGATTGCTGCTAATGAAACTGTAGCTAATCATATATATCAAATGGATTTACCTTTTATCTATCGTGTCCATGAAGATCCTAAGCCAGAAAAAGTTGAAGAATTTATGAATTTAGTGAAAATACTTGGATATAAGTTAAATGGTATATCTAGTGGTTTTACTCCAAAAACTATGCAAAAAATTCTTGAACAATTAAAAGGTAAAAAAGAGTTTGAAATATTATCTTCTCTATTATTAAGAAGTATGAGAAAAGCGGAATATAGTAGAGATAATGTTGGACATTTTGGATTGTCTTCTAAAGCATATACACATTTTACTAGTCCAATAAGAAGGTATCCAGACTTAGAAGTTCATCGCTTGTTGAAGAGATATTTAATTGAAAATGATATGTCAATGACAACTATTCAAACTTTGGAAAACTCATTGGTGGAAGTTGCAACTCATTCGAGTGAGCGTGAGAGAGCAGCAGTTGACGCTGAAAGAGAAGTTCTAGATATGAAGATGGCTGAATATATGGAAGGCCACATTGGTGAAGAGTTTGATGGCGTAATAAGTACGATTACGAATTTTGGATTCTTTGTTGCTTTACCTAACTTGATTGAAGGACTAGTTCATGTTCAAACTTTAAAGGGAGATTATTATTCTTATATTCCTGAGTTGTTATCTATGATAGGTAAGTCAACTAAAAAAACTTATAGACTTGGAGATAAAGTTAGGGTAAAATGTATAAGTGCATCTAAAGAAAATTCAATGATAGATTTCGAGTTGGTTACTAAACCTCTTGAAAAGGGGGAAAAAGAAGATGGAGATAAAGAACAAGAAAGCTAATTTTGATTACTTTGTTGAGGAATCGATTGAGTGTGGAATTGAACTTAAAGGAACAGAAATTAAATCTTTAAGAAAAGGTTCTGCAGATATAAAAGATTGTTTTGCTGTTATTAAAAACAACGAGGTCTTTTTATTAAATATGTATATAGCAAAATATGAAGAAGGTAATAGATTTAATCATGATGAAAGAAGAACAAGGAAATTACTATTACACAAGAAAGAAATTAAGAAATTAAAAGAGAGAGTTGAAAGGGAAGGATATTCTTTGATACCTCTTAGAGTTTATTTGTTAAAAGGAAAAGCTAAAGTTCTTCTTGGAATATGTCGTGGTAAGAAAAATTATGATAAAAGAGAAACGATAAAAGAAAGAGATATAAAAAGGGAAGAACAGAAAAATTATAGATAGTTTGTGTTATAATAATAGAGAGGTGAAATGAAATGGCTGAAAAAAATAAAAAGAGATTGGATAAAGAATCAGTAGATTTACCAAAAAGAAAAGATGATATGGAAAAGGAAGCTATTAGAAAAGAGATAGAGAAGGAAATTGCTGAGGATTTAGCTGAAAAGAAACAAAAAAAGAAAAAAAGGCTTAGTAAAAGAAGAGTATTTATCGCAATTCTAATTGTATTGATTGTTTTGGTACCAATTTTTGCTTTAGGAATAGCTAATTTTACTTCTAAGAATGAAAGTAAACCAGAAAAGAAAGAAAAAATTGTAGAAAAGAAAGAAGAAAAAGAAGAAGAAGAGATTATCGAAACTCCTAAGGTTACGATTGTTGATGAAAATACTACTTCTAGACCTTTTGCAGTAATGATTAATAATGTTGGGCAAGCTAGAGCATTACAAAGTGGTTTACAAGATGCTTATATAATGTATGAAATGATTGTTGAAGGTGGAATAACTAGATATATGGCTTTATTCCTTGATCAAAATACAGAACGAATTGGTTCGATTAGAAGTGCTAGACATTATTATTTGGATTATGCATTAGAAAATGATGCTATTTACGTTCATCATGGTCGTAGTCCACAAGCAGCTAGTGATTTTGGAAAACTTGGTGTAACTAGAATAGAAGTTGCTGAAGGGAAAACTGGTTGGAGAGATAGAACATTAAACGTTTCTTCTGAACACACTTTATTTACAAGTATTGCTAAATTAAAAAATGGTTTGAGTGGAAAAAGAGTGGAAAGAAATAATCCTTTATTATTAAAATATAGTGCTACTTCGTTGGAGTTGGCTTCAATAGCTAATAGTCAAGTAGCTAATAAAGTATCTATTAATTACTCTAATAATACTACTTCAAGCTATGTATATGATGCTGAAGCAAAGGTTTATAAGAGATATGTTAATGGAGTAGAACATAAAGATTTTGTAACAAAGAAACAATATACATTTAAGAATATTATTACTTATCAAGTATCTAACTATACTATTGCTGGAGATGATAAGGGAAGACAAACACTAAATAATATTGGTAGTGGTACAGGTTACTATATTTCTGAGGGATATGCAGTACCTATTAATTGGTCTAAGTCTTCTAGAGCAGCACAAACTAAGTATTCTTTACAAGATGGTACAGAATTAGTTGTTAATGACGGAAATACATTTATTCAAATACAACCTAAGGGAAGATCATTAAGTATATCTGGAGAATCTGGTTCATAGGAGGTATTTATATGGGTGGATTTTTAGGATTTTTACAGGGCGCTTGGTATATATTCATAATAATAGCGTTATTAATGGGAATTGGAATAGCAGGTTATTTTGTTGACAAGAATACTGATATATTAAGCATTGAGAAAATGAAGAGAGAACTTAAAGAAAAAAGTATGGATGTTGAAATGTTAAAAAGTCTTGTTGAAGATAAGAATGTATCTTTAAGTGGAGCTATGGGTATTGTTCCGCATGGTGGGGGGAATGTCGACAATTCTAACGCAAACATTAATGTGAATGCTAATAATATAAATGGTCCAGAAGACTTGAATGTACCACTTGATTTAAATTCACATTAAAATAAATGCCGATATTGGTCTATTAATTTTTATGGTTTTTTGTTATAATTAATTAGCGTATGAAAGGAACGATTTTATGACCTTAGCAAATATATGGAGTATAATTACGAAAATAATTGATATATGTATTGTCTGGTTTATGACGTATTATATATTAAAGAACGTTAAGAATAACATTAAGATGGCTCTTATCGTTAAAGGAATAATTATTCTTGTATTAGTCAAAGTAATTAGTGATTTATTAAATCTATATACTGTAGGATTATTATTGGAATATGTATTTGAATGGGGGCCTTTAGCAATTATTGTGTTGTTCCAACCAGAAATACGTTCTGTATTGGAGTCAATAGGTAGAACTAAATTGTTAGGAAGAAATAAGGTATTAACAGCTGAAGAAAGAGAAAAAGTTGTTTATGAAATAATGGATGCTGTTGAATATTTAAAGAAAAATAAAATAGGAGCATTAATGGTAATTGAAAGAGATGTTTCATTGATGGAATATATTGCCCCAGCAACTAAAATATATGCTGATGTAACTAGTCCATTACTTGGAACAATATTCTTCCCAAATAGTCCACTACATGATGGTGGTGTAATAATTCAGGGAGATAGAATTACTTGTGCGGGAGCTGTATTTAAAACAAGTATGGATCCGAATTTAAATAAGAAGTTAGGAACTAGACATAGAGCGGCTCTTGGTATAGCAGAAGAAAGTGATGCTGTCGCATTAGTTGTTTCTGAAGAAACAGGAAGATTATCAATAGCAGTTGATCATGAAATTCATTACAATTTAAGTTTAGATGAATTCAGAATGATGTTAGTTGATGAATTAAAACCAAAATCTGAAGTTTTCTATGCTGCAGATTCTGATGATTCAGATGAATTAGAAAGTTCAGGTGATAGATAATGGCAAAGAGAAAAGGTAATCCTGTAAAAAATATCTTTGGTGCAGTAGGTAGATTCTTTGATAAATTTATTGTTACACCAATTAGTACTTTAGTTTATAAGATACAATTAAAGATTGGCAAGGACAGTAAGATTGAAAAGATTTTAAATAGACCTAATATGTTAATTTATTTATCATTAATATTTGCAGTTATATTATTTGCATTTATTGATAATGATGCTAATAGTTATGTTAATACTGATGCTGAAATTATTCCTAACCAAAAGATATCTGTTAAATATAATAGTAGTGCTTATGTAGTTGAAGATTTACCAGAAACAGTTGATATTACTTTAATTGGTAAAAAAGGTCAAATTTATTTGGCTAAAAGACTAGGGGATAATGAAGTATTATTAGATTTATCTGATTATGAAGCAAGTGATACTCCTGTTAGAGTAAAACTAACTTATAATAAAACAATTAATAGTCTGGATTATAAATTAGATCCTTCTTATGTAACGGTTACTATTAAGAAAAAGATTAGTTCTATTAAGACTATTTCTTATGATTTAATGAATCAAGATAAGTTGGATTCAAAATTAAGTGTTAAAAATGTAGAGTTGTCAAAGAGTGAAGTTGTAGTTAAAGGTGCAGAAGATACTTTAGATAAAATAGCTACGGTTAAAGCTTTAATAAATCTAGATAATTCTGATTTCACTCAAGCAGGTACTTACGATATAGATAATATATCTTTAGTTGCTTATGATATTAGTGGAAACATCGTTAAAAATGTTGAAATAGTTGCTACGAATATTACTGCAAAGATTGAATTGGCTTCTTATTCTAAGAAGGTTCCAGTAAATGTCTTAACAACTGGTAAACTAGTAAGTGGTAAGGCAATATCTTCTATTAAGATTAATGACACTAATGTTTCAGATTATTTACTTACTATTTATGGTGAAGAGTCAGTTATAGATTCAATAGATAGTGTACCTGTTACAATAGATATTTCGGGACAAGGTAATAATGGTTCAAAAGCATATAATGTAACAATTTCTAAACCATCTGGTGTTAGATCGATAAGTGAGCCTAAGGCAACAATTAATTTAAGCTTCGGTGAAGCTAAACAAAAAGCTGTAACAATAAAAGGTATTAAGACTAGAAACGTTCCAAACGGTTTAGTTGCAAACCTAGAGTCAGCTGAAGATAGTAATGTTGAGGTACAGGTTGTTGGAGTTGAAGAGATACTTAATAATATTGATCCTGCTTCATCAGATATTGAAGCTTATGTGGATTTAACTGGATATTCAGTTGGTACTTACTCTGTCTCTGTCGAGATTAGAGGTAGTGATTCTAGACTACAATATATTGTTACTAAGAAAGTTAATGTTGTATTAAGTAATCAAGGTTAGTAAATGAGACACTTTTAATAAAGTGTCTTTTTTATTGTTATTTGGTCATTTACTTTACACATTTTGTTTGCTTTGATTTTCAATTATGCTATAATACATGCAAGGTGGTTTAAATGGAAAGAAGAAGAGAAAAGTTAAGAACAGCTGAACAAGAAGAAATGTATAAATTTATAATTGTTATATTAGTTGTTCTAGCTATTGTTGGAGGAATTTATTTATTAACTAGAGCTTTTGTAACTAAGGATTTATTTAATAAGGATGAAACTAAAGAGACAACAAAGATAGAAGTTAATTATAAATCAGCTATTGTTGGTAATATTATGAATAGACCATATGATGAGTATTATGTTATTGTTTATAATACAACTTCTGAGGTAGCTGCTGATTTATCAACAATTATTACTGATTTTGATAATAGAACTGATGACGCTAAATTACATTTATATGTTGTTGATTTAAATAATAAATTAAATGCTGATTATTATAATCCTGAAAAAGAAAATACAAAAGCTACAGGAGTATCTTCATTTATGTTTGGAGATAAAACTTTATTAAAAATTAAAGGCGGTAAAGTAGAAAAGTACATTACTGATTTAACAAAAATGAAAGAAGAATTAAATCCTAAGAAATAGGATTTAATTTTTTTAATCTTTCTTTTTTTAGATGATACTTACGTGTTATAATAGTTGTTAGGTGATATTGAATGTCAGAAGATAAGAAAAAAAATGTAAAAAAGAAAAAGAGTGGGAAAACAAAAGTTAATAATGTTAAAAAGAGTACTGAAAAAGAAGTAGTTAATATAAAAGCAAATGGATTTAAGAATAAGTTGTTTGGTAAGAATCATTCTTTATTTGATTTACTATTCTTTGTAATCATTGTTGCTGTAGCTTCAATATTACTGACTAGTCAGTATGTAGTTCATAAATATAAAAGTCGTGGCGTACTATGTAATTCTACTTTATCTAAGGATAAAGACTTAAATGAATTTAGCTCTATTTATAAGGAAGTTATAGATAATTATTACGAAGAAGTAGATAAGAAAAAAATGATTGAATCAGCTATTGATGGTATGTTAGGTTTTTTGGAAGACAATTATTCTATTCATATGAACACCGATCAATCTGATTTCTTTGACGATAACTTAGAAGGAACTTATCAAGGAATCGGTATTGTATTACAAGGTAACGAGATAATTGAAATATATGAACCATCGCCTGCTAAAGATGCGGGGTTAAAAATTGGAGATGTAATTAAAAAAATTGGTGGTAAAGAATTAAACGCAGAAAATTCTTATGAGGTTGTTCAAGGTGTTAAAGAAGAAATGGGAAGCAAATTGACAGTTGAATTTGAACGCGATGGTAAAGTTGTTACAAAAGAATTAGATGTTAAAAAAATTAATCTTCCAATTGTTACTTCTAATTTTGTTAATATTAATAATAAAAGAATTGGTTATATGAAGATTAGTTCGTTTACTAGTAATTCATATGAACAATTTAGTGAGCAATTAGTTAAATTAGAAGAAAAGGATAATATTGAAAAGTTAATAATTGACGTTAGAGATAATGGCGGTGGATATTTAGAACAAGCTGCTGACATTGCTTCCTTGTTTGTTGAAAAAGGAAAAGTAATTTATTCTTTACAAGATAGAAAAGAAAAGAAAGATATAAAAGATTCAACAAAGGATAAGCGTAAATATGAAATAGTTGTGTTAATAAACGGTGCCTCAGCTTCGGCATCTGAGATATTGGCAGCAGCATTAAAGGATAATAATGGGGCGATTTTGGTTGGAGAAAAATCGTTTGGTAAAGGAAAAGTTCAAACAACGAAGAAGATGGAAGATGGAACAATTTTAAAATATACTTCTTCTAAGTGGCTAAGACCAAATGGTGAATGTGTAGATGGCGAAGGATTACAACCAGATGAGGAAGTCGCATTAAAGGATGAAAAAGATGCACAGTACGAAAAAGCTATTAGTTTACTAAAATAAAAGTACCGGAAAAAAATGGTACTTTTTCATTTTGTAATTTTATTGTATAATGAGTAGCGAAAGCGTGATTTATTTTGGAAAGTATTAAAAAAGGAGATAAACTAAAAATTTATTGTTATAAACATGATGGCTCGTTAGAACACACATCCAATGAAGCAATAGTATTAGAAGAAAATGAAGAAATGTTAATATGTGGTAATGGTAAAACGAAGATTACTGAAAAAGATGGTAGAAGTCATATGACAAATGAACCAGCTATATTATTCTTTTATAAAAAGAACTGGTTTAATATTATTGGTCAGTTGAAGAAGCATGGCTTATATTATTATTGTAATATAGCTTCACCTTATGTAATTGAAGATGGCATTATAAAATATATTGATTATGATTTAGATTTAAGAGTCTTCCCTGATGGGGGATTTAGAGTATTAGATAAGAATGAATATAATTATCATAAGAAGATAATGAATTATTCTGAGGAATTGGATAAAGTAGTTAAATATGAACTATCAAAATTAATAGCAATTAAGAAGAGTGGAAAAGGTCCTTTTGAGGATGGATTAGTTCAAAAGTATTATGAAGATTTAAAAAAAATGAAAAAAAGTTAATTTGTTCTTGAAATTAGCTTTTTTTTATTATATACTTGGAAAGAACATTGCAAAAAAAAGGCTTTGTTTCCTAGTAAAGTGACAAATATTACTTTTTTTGAAAAATATTTAAAGAAAAAGTTGACAAGTAAAATTAGATTTGTTATATTACTAGTGCATTCAGCAAAATACCAAGGCTGGAATGCAGAAAGATCTTTGAAAACTAAGTAAAAAAGTCAAATTGAGTAGCTTTGT
>CAMZCT010000031.1 GCA_947305065.1 uncultured Mycoplasmatota bacterium
TTTGTAGTGCCTATAATATCATAAAAATTTATAGTTGACAAACCTTAGAATGTCAAAAAAACACTTCATCCCCAAGGATGAATTGTCTATTAGAAACTATGACCTCCGCCACCACCAGAAGAGCCACTACCTCCACTGCCAAAAGAAACTGGACTATATCTGTTACCCTGTCCTGTCTTTTTAGTTTCTAAATCACCAATTTTAAAATCAATATTACAATTACTCAATATTTCTTTATCTGGTGCTTTTTTTAATTTGGTCTTATTATACATAAATATAAAAGTACTAAAGAAAGCAACCGTAATAGCTATTAGAACATTAGTAATATATCTCATTGGTTCTAATATTTTCTTACCATCCAATAAAGTATTTATTTGTTTAAAAGCTTCATCAGCACATTTATAATATTCTTCATTAGTAGCATATCTATAAACATTATCTGTTATTAAATAAGCTTTACTCTTCGTTATAATATTATAATTGGATCCATCAGAGAATACATATATTTCTCTATTATACATATCTATTAAAAATATAGTTCCACTTTGAGTTCCAAACATTTGATGATAAACACTATCAGCTAAAACAGAAGTTGAATGATAAACCCCATTATTAGAAGATATAAATGCTATATTTCCATATTCAGTCAATGGTTTCATTCTTTCCATTAATTTTTGTTCTTCTTCATTAGTTAATAATTCTGCCCCACATATAATATAACATAATTTAAATAATTCCATATATAGTTTATAATCAATATTTATGCATTATTTATGCATTATATTTTTCCATTATTCAGCATCACCAAGGACTTTTCATTTCTTTCACATGTGTGATTGTATAGATTCTTCCATATTTTGGAATCTTTCATTCCATACCTCTCTAATTTTATTAATAAACTCTATTATATCCTGAGAATTTTTTGTTTCTTCATTATAAAGAGAGCCTTGTACAAACCTTGTACAAAACTCATAAATCCAATCTCTTTCTTCTTCAACAATACTAGTAAAACCTAGAAGAAAACTAAAGCCAGCATCAATAACAATAAATCTAATCCCTTCATTTTCCGTATCTCTAGATCCAGCAAAACTTAGAGCAGTAATAATACAGTCGCAATCTTCAAAATTATCAGATAGTCCTCCATCTAGCTCCAAAATTATATCTTTCAAGCTTTCTCCATTTCTTTTAAATTCTTTTTCTTCACCATAATTATACTTTAATATTATTGAATCTTCATTCAAAACAACCACAGGCGTTTTTATAGAACTCCCAGCCTCTTTCAAAAACATAATTAATTCTTGTACACCACTATTCATAATAAAACATCTCCTTATTAATAATAATTATATCATAAAAAAAAGACTACTTAGTTTTTTTAGTAGTCTTATATAATTTTATTGTAATAATTCCTCTAGTCTTTTCTTTTCTTCTGCTAATTTGTTTCTATCCATTTCAACTATATTAGCTGGAGCTTTATTTACATAGTTTTCGTTAGCAAGAAGTTTTTCTCTTCTTTCTATAGAAGCTTTAAGAAGTTTTATCTCTGCTTCCTTAGCTAACTTATCAGCTTCAGATTCTATCTTTTCAAAGAATATTCTAGCTTGTACATTAGCAGAAAATACTTTATAAGCTTTAATACCTAAAGGTTCTTTAACTAGATTATCTTCTAGCTTTAACATCTTAACTATTAAATCATTATCATCCTCAGTATCAAATAATACTTTCATATCTTTAGTTATATTATTTTCAGCTTTAACATTTCTAAACTTTTTAATAAATTCAACAGCATCATCCATAGCTTTTTCTTCAGTTTCAAATATATACTTCTTAGTATATTTAGGATATTCAGTAATCATAATAGATTCTTGTTCTTTAACTGGTAATATTCCATAGATTTCTTCTGTTACATATGGCATAAATGGATGTAACATCTT
The DNA here is from genome assembly GCA_947305065.1 of uncultured Mycoplasmatota bacterium. GTDB lineage: Bacteria > Bacillota_I > Bacilli_A > RF39 > UBA660 > Coprovivens. The sequence goes on from CAMZCT010000031.1 coordinate 1,935, forward strand.
TAATATACCGGTTAATACGTAACATAATGTACTTTGTGTAGCAGGATCATCTAATGAATACTTAGCCATTTCTATATAATAATCACAGAAATAATTCCAAGAGAAATCATATATAGCTGCTCCAGCATTATTAAATTCAAATTTATCCATAAACTTCTTTACTACATGTAATGTTTTTTCAAACTTAGTTAAAATCCATTTATCTTCATTTTTTAGATTTTCTAATTTAATTTCTTTCAATTCACTGATATTCATTAAAGCAAATCTAGAAGCATTCCATATTTTATTTATATAATTCCAAGCAGCTTTAATCTTCTCTTCATCAAAACGCATATCGGTACCTGGCGCAACATCTGTAGCAAGATAATATCTTAAAGCATCAGCACCATATTTTTCTACCATATCAAATGGATCTATACCATTTCCTAAGCTTTTACTAAATTTACGTCCTTGTTTATCTCTTATTAAACCATGTATTAAACAATGTTCAAATGGTCTAGCACCTAATAATTTCTCTCCTTGGAAAGTCATTCTATTAACCCAGAAAGGAATAATATCATAACCAGTTACCAAACATTGATTAGGATAATACTTCTTTAATAAATCAGTATTTTCAGGCCATCCTAATGTAGCAAAAGGCCACAAAGCACTACTAAACCAAGTATCTAATACATCTTCATCTTGAACCCATCCTTCACCTTTAGGAGCTTCCATACCAACATATATTTCTTCATCTTTATACCAAGCAGGTATTCTATGTCCCCACCATAATTGTCTAGATATACACCAATCATAAGTAATCTCCATCCAGTGATTCATAGTTTTTTCATATCTTGATGGAACAAAATTAACTTTTTCATCCTTTTTCTTTTGTGTTTCTAATACACGATCAGCAAGTGGTCTCATCTTAACAAACCATTGCTTCTTTACCATCGGTTCAACCATAACACCAGTTCTTTCACTGTGTCCAACTTCGTGAACTAATGGTTCTACTTCAAGTAATAATCCTTCTTTTTCTAAGTCTTTTAATACTTCTTCACGGCAATCTTCTCTAGTCATTCCTTGATACTTTTTAGGAACATTTTCATTCATCGTAGCATCATCATTCATAATTACTACTCTCTCTAAATTATGACGATTACCCACCTCAAAGTCGTTAGGGTCATGAGCAGGAGTAATTTTAACACAACCAGTTCCTTTCTCCATATCTGCATGTTCATCCGTAATAACTGGAATAGGTTTATTCATAATTGGTAATATAACATTTTTACCAACAAACTTTTTATATCTTTTATCTTTTTCATTAACAGCTACAGCTGTATCACCAAATAATGTTTCTGGTCTTGTTGTTGCTACATCCAAGTATTCTTCACTATCTTCAAGTTTATATTTCAAATGATAGAAAGCACTTTTCTCTTCTGCATAAACAACTTCTTCATTAGATAGAGCTGTTTGAGCAGTTGGGTCCCAGTTAATAATCTTTTCTCCACGATAGATTAACCCTTCATTATAAAAATCTACAAATACTTTCTTAACAGCATTTTCTAATCCTTCATCCAAAGTAAATCTTTCTTTGCTGTAATCTAAAGCTATTCCCATCTTAGCCCATTGTTGTCTAATTATATCCCCGTGTTCATGAGTCCAATCCCAACATGCTTCCAAGAATTTTTCTCTACCATATTCGTATTTATCAATACCCTTATCTTTTAATCTTTTAACAACTTTTGCTTCTGTAGCAATAGCAGCGTGATCCATACCTGGAAGCCATAAAGTATCATAACCTTCCATCTTTTTATATCTAATAATAATGTCCTGTAAAGTTACATCCCAAGCATGACCTAAATGTAATACCCCAGTAACATTTGGTGGTGGTAAGACTATTGCATAAGGTTTCTTATCACTTTTTTCATCACATTTAAAATAATCATTTTTTAACCATTGCTCATATTTACCTTTTTCAACTTGTTCATGATTATATTTTTTATCTAGTTCCTTCATATTTATCAATCCCTTCATTTATAAATTTCATAACATAATTATATATTTCCAATATATCTTTATTATCTTTTATATCATCATAAATATTTTCAAATAGTTTCTTCATTTCTACATGTACTATTCCATAATTTATATCAAAAGGATAAGCTAACATAACAACATAATCATCATTATGGGTTTTAAGATTTCTATTATCTACCAACATATGTTTCCAAAAGCACTCTTTTACTTTCTCGGACACTTTAGAATCATCAGGATAAAGATTTGTATCTTTTAAAGTACCTACTAAATATAATATGTCTAATTTATCAGTATCCCTTATTAGCATTGCATGCATATTCATCCTCTCATCATCACACTTTTTAAAGTGCCATTGATTTATGAGGAATTACAGCAAATTTAATAATTGGATACCATTCTTTTTTATCACAAATCCCCTCAATAAGACCATCTTCAAATAATATCTTAGCCCCATAAGCTCCATGATCCATAGATACATGATCCATATATGTCTTATATCTCTTAATCTGCTCAAACCTTCCAATATCATGTACTAATCCTATTACTTTAGCAATTTCAATATCTTCTTTACTAAAGCCTAGTAATTTAGCATACTTAACTTGTAATTCAGCAACTCGATATGAATGATTATACTTTAAACGAATGTCCCTATCATTTAAATCATAACATTTTATAAATTTTTCAAACTTCCTATTTTTCATTTAATTCTTCTTTCAATAAAAAAATAGTTATATCTAAGGACTACTAGTGTAGCGGTACCACCTTAGTTTATAACTATTGTTATACTCTCAAAATTACTTAACGCGTAACAACGACATACTCCAAAAGCAACCTTCCTAAACTTTCATTACTTATTTCCACCAACCATAAGTTCTCTATAAAATCGAGCCTAGTACTCCTCTTTTTTCAACATACTAAAAGTATTATAAACGCAAATCCAAATAAAATCAATATTGTATATCTTTACTATTTTATTTTTATAAAAAAAATAGTATAATTATAGAAGAATAAGAAAGTGGACGTGATACTATGGTATTTAAAGAGTACGACTATGATAACCAACCTATAGTTGAAATCGTAAACGAAATAATGGCCGACGCTGTTCGAAATCGTGCATCAGATATTCATTTCGATCCAACTCCTGATAAATTAAAAGTTAGGTTCCGTATCGACGGAGACTTAGTCGACTATGCCTACGTCCCTAACGCCTTTAAAAAGAACATGACAACTCGTATTAAAATTATTTCAGGTATGAACATAACTGAATCACGTTTACCACAAGACGGTGCTATTAAAACCGAATTAGAAGGTAAACCACTTGATATGCGTGTCAGCGCCCTACCAATAGTAGACGGCGAAAAAGTCGTTATCCGTATCTTAGACTATTCTACTTCCTTACAAGGAATTGATAATATAGGTTTTTCTGATGTTAATTTAGAAAAAGTAAAACGAATGCTAGATGTACCAAATGGTATAATCCTAACTACTGGTGCTACTGGTTCAGGTAAATCAACTACTACTTATGCCATGCTACAAAGACTTAACGTTCCTGAAACAAATATTATAACAGTTGAAGACCCAGTCGAGATGAAAATAGAAGGTTTAAACCAAGTTCAAGTTATGGCTGAAATTGGTTTAACATTCGCCGCAGCTTTACGTTCTATCTTACGTCAAGACCCTGATGTTATAATGATAGGAGAGATTCGTGATAACGAGACTGCTCGTATCGCTGTTCGTTCCGCTATTACAGGTCACTTAGTTGTATCAACAATCCATACCAACAATACGTTAAACACAATAGAACGTTTAACAGATATGGATATTGAAAGATACTTACTTGGTACCGCTTTAGTTGGTTTGATATCACAACGTCTTGCTAAAAAATTATGTCCAAAATGTCGTGGTTCTAGACCTGCTACAGAATATGAAAAATTAGTTATTAAAAAAGCGATAAATCTTGATATTGATAATCTATATACTCCTGTTGGATGCGACGATTGTTTGGGTGGTTACCGAGGTCGTGTACCTATCCATGAAGTGTGTGAACTAGATCAAGATATCAAAGACGCTATTACCAATAGTACTCCAAAAGAAAAATTAAGATCTTTAGTTTATGGCAATGGTAAAACTATTTCACTTCTTCAAGATGGACTAAAAAAGGCAGTAAATGGCTTAACATCTTTTGAAGAAATTTTAAGAGTAATAGATATAGAAACCGATTTCGGTGATGGTGATGAAGAATTAAGAATGGCACTACTTGGAAAACTTCCAACAAAATCCGCTGAAGAAAACGAAGAAGGAAATGAAGAAGCAGCAACTGAAACTCCAGCAGTAACACCTGCTCCAGAGCCTGTTACTACTCCTATAGAAAAAGCCCCAGAGACAACACCAACCGCATCTACTCCAGAACCACCAAAACCAGAACCTGTTAGAAAAGTTGATCCTAATAATCCAGAATATGAAATTCCAACAGAAGATAAACTAAGTTTCAATCAATCAGATATTAATTTCGGTGAAGAAATGAGTTATGACGACTTTGGTGATGACTACGAAGATGATTATTAAAAAAGGACTATAATAAGTCCTTTTTTTTCCAATAGATAATCTAATATCGTTTAATATAATAAGAGGTTGTAAAAGGTATGTTACTAAAATTAAACTATTATCATATTAGACTATCACTCACTTTCGTAAGTGCTTCTTATTCTAACACAATAAAAAGAATTACACAAGAAAATAGGACATCGTCCTATTTTTTTAATATTTAACTTTTCTCTTAGCAAATCTAGTAAACAAATAATACATAAAGCTTGTAATACCTAACATAAATATCAAAAATATTTGGTCCTTTGTATTAGGATTAACAATCTGTTTAGATACATTATCTATTATTCCTAAACTAGTTACTTTTATACGCGTAGTATAATCGTTGTTATTATAACTAGCAATTACATCTGTTTCTCCAATCATTAATGGTATAATCTGACCATTTTCAATCTTTAAAATTTTATTATCAACTACTTGCCAGTTAATATAACCAGGATTTACTCCTTGCAATTCAGAAAAATAACTATTTACATCTTTATAAACCTTATCATCTAAAACAACTTCTCCAGTATTAGTCATCTCAATTAATACTTTAGCTTTACTACCTTCAAATACATTTGCTGTTTTATCAATTATTGAATCAAAAGAATCAGTTCTTACAACAGTATCTACCCATGTATTAGAAGAAGGTATATAAACAATTGGGAAAATACCACTTTCTTCTAAACCTAGCGAACAAGCGCAAGATAGTTTAGTATTATCTATCAACACATTATAGTCATTAGCGCTTAATCCCAATTTCTTTACGCTATACACACTATCGAAATTTCCGTTATTTTGAACCGAGGTACATTCATTTGTCGGTTTAACCTCTACTCCAAAAGAACAATGATTACCAGTTAAATCAGAATTTCTAATCTCAAACGAATCATACATTTTATCTGGAACTTCATAATAAATCCCAAAGATTTTAGCACCATGAACAGTAACGTTATCTACAAGAACTCTAAACTTTTCATTGTTAGAATCATTACTCTCTGCTGGAATATAGGTATCGCAAAGATTGGTAAAAATATTAGTACGAAATACTATACCATAATTAGATTTTGAAATAACATTACTATTCTTTACCTCTGCTTTCCCAGTAATATCAACATTATCTGAAAAAATAGAATTATCAATATACACATCACCGATAAAAAACGAATACTCTTTTACATCATTATTATCAAATATAATACTTGATAAGCTTCGCACTCCAAAATTCTTATTAAACTTAGAATTAATAATTTTAACATCAGATGGAGAATAAACTTCAGAATTTAAAAGAGTTTCTACATTATCCATCTCCAATAATTCAGAAGTAATAATAGAAGGAATCTCTAAAAACAAATTTTTAAAAGCATATACAGTAGAAGATTCATACTCAAAAGCAATCGTAGCTCTAGCATCTTTGTTACCTATTATTGCATAAATGTTTCCAGAACCATTTAATACTGAAAAATCATATTCTCCGTCATCAGTAACGTTAATAGTGATATTATAGTATCTTGAATCAATTGATGTATTGTCAGCCACTAAATCTCCTGGATTTGTATAATCGCAGCCGCTCTGACATATAGTAAAACTTTTCTTCTCAATTTCAGAATCAGGTACTGCGTGAACAAACGAAACACCTACTATGAACAATAAAATAAGTTCAATAAAACATCCTTTTTTCATAAAAAGACTCCTCACCTAGAACTTTATTAAATTCCATATACAAATAAATTCAAAAAACTTTTTATAGGATCCATAAAAATAAATACAATTAATAAAGCTAGAATTAAGAACGGTCCAAAAGGAACCTCTCTATCTTTCTTAGCTAAAGAAATATACATAGCATAAGGAAAAGCTAAGAAAGAACCTAAGACTACCGAAACAAATGATAATCTTACTCCAAACACAAACCCAAAGAACGTCACTAGTTTAACGTCCCCTCCCCCTAATGATTCTCTTTTAAATATTTTATCGCCAAGTGCTTTAATAACCAACATAAATACAAACATAATAAGTCCACTATAAATACTTCTAGTAAATGTTGGAAAGCCAAAATAATATAGTTTTAATAATAAAATTACGACACTTCCAATAATTAATGGTTCATCTAATATAATCATATATTGAAAATCACTAACAAATATCAAAACCAATATTGAGGAAATAATAATAAATGCAATCATCTCATAACTAAATCCATAAAGAGCATAAGATAAACTAAATAAAAATCCATTCAATATCTCTATAAAAGGATACATTATAGATAATTGGGCTTTACATTTACTACACCTTCCAAACTGTAATACATAAGAAAGAACTGGTATTAATTCATACCATTTCAATTCGTGACCACATGAATCACAGTGACTTCTTGGTTTAATAATAGATTCATTTTTAGGTAATCTACTTCCTACTACCATATAAAAAGATCCCATTACCAAACCTAAAACAAATAATAATACAATTACATAAATATCAAATATCATTTTTGCACCTACATCGAAATGTTTTCATACAAGTCAAACATCGGCATAATAACAGCTACCAATATACCACCTACAACAACAGCTATAAAGCCAATCATTGCTGGCTCAATAAATGACTTCATACTATTAATCATTGACTTATGTAATCCAGCATAATATTCTGAAACTTTTTGCATCATATTAGCCAAATCACCAGTTGATTCACCTGTTTGAATCATGAAGTAGGCAATTTCAGGAACTGCCCATTGATCCTTAAATGAATCACTAATCTTATCACCACGAGCTATATTACGAATAGTATTAAACATTATCTCCTTATACACCTCATTAGAAGTAACCTTACTTAAAATATCAATACTTTCAGTAATATAAACGTTATTCTTTAATAAAGATGCAAATGTTTTTGTAAATAATGTAATCTCGTTATAAATAATAATATTTCCAAATAAAGGAAGATGCATTATTCCCTCTTGAACAACTCTTCTTACTCTCTTAACATTCTTATATACAACCATAATAGTTACAATAATTATTATAATTATAGCTAAAATTAACAATAAATAGCTTTGTAAGAATGCTGACATATCAATCAAGAACTGAGTAGTTCCTGATAAAGTAACACCAGCAGATTCATAAATATCAACAAATTTAGGTACAATATAACTTAAGATGAATATTACTATACCAATAGCAAATACCATAACCAAAATAGGATATGTCATTGAACTCTTCATCTGCTGCTTAGTGTCATTAATCTCAGTATAATAAGCAGCCATCTCATCTAGAGTTTCTTCCAAATCTCCAGTTGCTTCAGCAGCTTTTAACATATTAACCAATAATGATGGGAATACATTTCCCTGTTTCTCTAAAGTTTTAGAAAAAGCAGTACCCATTGATAATTCATAACAAATTGCTTTAAATACTTGCGTCTTACTATTTTCTTTGCCATGACTCATTTGATCAGATAATATTCTAACAGCATCAGCAAGTGGAATACCAGCTTTTAAATAAGTACTTAACTGTGTTAACCAGAATATTAAATCTTTTGTACTCATCTTAATACCAGCAAACTTACTTTGACCATATACAAAGTTCAAATAATCACTAGTTTCAATAGCATACACTTCATATCCTTCATTTAACAAGAAGGCATTAACATCTAATTTTGAAACACCATTAAACTTACCTGAAACCATTTTTCCTTCTTTATTCATACAAGTATATTGAAAAACAACAGGTGTCTCATACTTTTGACCTGCTTCAGCAGCTAATTGCTTAGATAAATTCTGTTTCATTTCTATATATTTAGGATTATTCCTAATAGCTTGTTTTTTTAACTCTATCCTTTGTGCTTGTTTAACTTTTGTACTCTTTTGTTGTTCAGTTTCTTCACCATTATCTATCATTACATTAGTATCAAACATATTAGTTCCATGTTTAATGAAAGATGTAAAACCTAATACAACAAATTGTAATATATATACTGCAAAACTAGTAACAGTAGGTCCTTTTTCTTTAGCAGGTGCTGTTTTTTTATTAGTAGAATTTTGAATTACAGTACCTGAGTTAGCAACGTTTTGATCTACAACAACCGTTTGAGCTTGTGGTATCACACCTTCTACAGGTAGCACCTGCTCAACAGGTTGAACACTTTGAGGTGTTAAATCTGGACTTACACTATCAACTATCGTATTTACAACTGTCCCAGTAACTTGACCTTGTGCTTGTGAATGATCCATACAACACCTCCTTATACTTCTCTACTCTATAAAATTATAACATATTTATAAAAATAAATACACAAAAAAAACTATTACTTAATAATAGTTTTAATTTCTTTCATTTTTTTCTCATATTTTAGATAATCATCATTATCTGAAGGTATTTTTTTCAATAACTCTTGATAAGTGTTCAACAAATATAACCCATAGTCTTTATTTATATACCCATACTTAATTTCAGAATCACTATTCTTCTTATTACTTTTACTATATAGCATCATTACATACCATTTACCTTTATCAAAAACAAATTCTTCTCTTTCTAAGTAATAACCTATATCATTCATAAATCTTCTTAACTCTTCGTGATTATTATTTGATTGTAATACAATCTTCTTAACACTCGATAATTTATCTTTATTTTTTAAAATATCAATGATTGTACTACTTCCCATCCCTGCAATTAATATAGTATCTATATTATTCATAGGAATATCTTTTAATCCATCACTTAAATAACAATCAATTTGTAAATTACTATCCTTAATATTTTTTATAGCACTATCTAAAGCGTTTTGATTTATATCACTACAGATAACTCTTTTACACTTATTATTCTTTTTCAAATATATACTTAAATACCCATGGTCACATCCAACATCAACTAAAGAATCTTCATTACTTATAAAAGAAGCAAGAACTTCTAATCTCTTGCTTAATCTAATCACCTAAGAAATCCTTTAACTTTTTAGCTCTACTAGGATGTCTTAATTTTCTTAAAGCTTTTGCTTCTATTTGTCTTATTCTTTCTCTAGTAACGTTGAATCTTTTTCCAACTTCTTCAAGAGTATGACTAGTACCATCAACTAAACCAAAACGTAATTCAAGAACTTCTCTTTCTCTTTCTTGTAACGTCATTAATACATTGCCAATTTCTTCTTTTAAAATTTCATTAGTAGCATACTCTTCTGGGCTCATACTTCTTTCATCTTTGATAAAATCTCCAAGATGTGAATCGTCTTCTTCTCCAATAGGCGTTTCTAAAGATACAGGATCTTGGCTAATTTTCATTACTTCTCTAACCTTGTCAACAGAAATACCCATTTTTTCAGCCAATTCTTCTTCACTTGGTTCTCTATTTAATTCCAAAGTCATTTGTCTTTGAATTCTTGCCATCTTATTAATTGTTTCAACCATATGAACTGGTACACGAATAGTTCTAGCTT
>CAMZCT010000032.1 GCA_947305065.1 uncultured Mycoplasmatota bacterium
ACAAATCCGTATCTATTATATCACATTTTTCTATATTTTAATTGCATCGGAATATTATTATATTGCGATTATTATCTATACCTCATAAGTTATTTCATAATCTAGTGAATAAAAATCTTTTATTTCTTCTAAATATTCATTTATAGAATCCTGTGTATATTCATTTTTATATTCTTCGATAGAACCGATATATGTATCTAAATTGTTTTCTAACATATCTTTTATTTCAAAATATGATTCTGAATCGCTTCTATATTGATCGATATATTCGTAATAATCTAAATCCTTCATTAATTCTATTCCGTCAAATATTAAATAATCTTCTTTAAAAGAATCATCATATTCAATGTTTTTGTCATTCAATTCATCTTTTAATATACAAAAATCCATATCTGATTCTTTTTCATATGGTATTGGAGAAAACAACCATTCTTTTTTATCTTCATCATATAGATATGCAAATTCACAATCAGATAATTTGCAATCTTGTATAAATCTATCTAATGATTTAGATGTTCTAGGATTAGTATGTTTCCAATCTTCTCCTCTATCTCTATTATAAAAAAGGCAAACGTCATCTTGTCTGCCTTCTTCATGATCAAAACTATGAGCTTTATCAGGTACAGGATAAATATGTTCTGCTAATATAGACATATCTCCATTTTTAATTAACTCATTTAGTTTATTAATATTATTGTAATTCTCTATTAAAACAACTCCATTATGTTCTGGATATCCATCCCAATGAGAATATACATGATCTACACTTCCATCTTTTCTTAATATTCCTATTTTACTTCTCGTACTCATTTTGTATCACTCTCTCCCATCATTTCTCTTTCAAGTTCTGTTGCTCTAATCCATATCCTTAATCTATTCTTAGAATCAATATTCAATAAAAACTCTCCACGTCTTGCTGACATCAAAAAATTCTTTTGAGTATCTGTTAATGGATTTTGTTTAAATAATTCTAGATATGCTAACAGATCATCTTCTTTTAACATTCCTATCATTTGATACTGACAATTATTAAATATAGCTGTTGAATGTCTTAATATTGCATTACTTCCTACAAAGTCTTTTACTGACTGTGTAGCTACAACTAAAGAACCAGAATATTTTCTAATTCTTCTTGCTAACTGTCCAAAGTTTCTTAATACTTCAAAATTATCTTCATCGATAAACAAGTGAAATTCATCTGCAATAATCATTACATGTTTTCTATCTTCTAACTTAACCTTATCATTCAATATTTTATTTGCAACAATACTGTTATTTAAATACGTTAAAAGATTTAATGTTTGAGTATTAATTAGTCTTTGATTTCCACTATATAGAAGTTCTTGTAAATTAAATGCAATTAAGTCATTTGATAAATCTATATTTGTATGTCCATCAAATAGATACGAATCTGTTCCTGTTAAAAATCTTGATAATAGAATATCTAATTGTTCTATTATTTTTACTTTTTCTGAACTGTCTTTTATTGTTTCTTTATATTCTGGTAAGAATTCATATAATTCAGAAAAAATTGGATAATCTTCCGGATTCATATTTTGTAATGTATTAATAGATGTATTTTTAAATATACCTTTTTTATTGTATAACTGTTCAACTATTGCTAGTAACATTACAAGTTCTTTCTCACTTATGCTTTCAAATGCTGTTTTAAAGAATGCCTCTAGAAAACCTAAATGCTTTGCTAGTGGACAATCTGTTTCCTTTGTATCATGTTCTTCATCATCCGATGGAATATATCTAATTTGTAATGGATTAATGATTCCACCAGTTTTTGAATAAAGATCAATATATTCTCCATGATTAGCTTTTACTATTTTGTCATATTCATGTTCGCAGTCGAATATAAATATTTTTGTTCCTCTTGCATATTCATTTACTATCATTTTCTTCATTGTGAATGATTTACCTCCACCTGTAGAAGAAATAATAGCCATATTATGACTAGTTCTTGAATTGTTTAATACAAACGGATCAAAAAATATTGGTAATGATGTATGAATATCTACTCCAAACATATATCCATCTGAGTCATTAAAATATGTTTTAGTAAAAGGAAAACCAGAGCTTAAAGTTAATGTTGGTAAATAAAAAGCATAATCTTCAAATGATTTTGTAGAAATATCATAAGATTGCCATGCTTCCATTTGTCTTAATCTTGGAATATCTAATTTTATTTGATAAGAATCAGCTATTCTTTTTAAATCTCTTAACACTTCTTCTCTATGCTTTCTATCACCCTCAATAACTAAAACAAGTGATACTTCTTTTATCTTTTCATCTCCATTTTTAATATCATTCATTAAAGCTTGGAAATTTTCTTTTTGAGTATCAAGTTCTGTTGCATCACTTAATTTTTTAGTTGTATTTCTATCAGTTAATAAAAACTGATATTGTGAATTTACCCATCTAATTAATTCTTCTTGAGTAATACATTCTTTTATTCCAATACATGCTCTAACATCAGGAAAATTAAATAAATCTTCAAAAAACAATTCACTTACAAATGGTGGAACATTTTTAATTGTTACCATTTCAAACTCTTTGTCATCGAATTTTAATCTATCTGTTCTTTCAACTACATTCATAGGACTAACCAAACTTGGTAAATCACTCCATACTAATTCATCAAGTGAATTACTTGTTAAATAGAGATTAGATAAAAATTTATATATTTCCAATTTGTTAGTTATGCTTTCAATATAGATTCTTGGAACGATATTCAATGTAATATCATCAATCTCATCTAATTGTTTATTTAAATGTGCTGTATCTTTTGCTATTAATACCCAAAAGTATTTGCTTGATACAGTAAAATTCTTTTCTTCTAAATTGTCTATTAAGTTTCTAGATTCCTCTAATAAAACTTTTTTGTTTTCATCATTTATAAAGTGTTCTATTTTCTTTTCTAAACTTACTTTGTTTGCATTTAAGTTTAGTTTTTCATCTAGCTTATAACATTTCATATTCAAATTAGGTATTTGATATAAAACTTTTAACATTGTGAAAAACAAAGTTTTCTCTTGATTACTTGTTAATGATAAATCAATAGCTTTTACTTCTATTAGTGTTGCTACTTCGCCAGATTTTAAATGAATTAATCCTTCATCATCTATTTCTTTTACATTAGTAATAATCTTTGAATTCTTAATTCTTTTTTTCATACACTTTTTTGTTTCATATTGTAATTTACTTTTATTATCTAGCTTTTTTATTTTAGCTAGATTTTTTTCATCTTTAGTTTTTCTTTCCAATCTATATCCTCTTCCTTTCTACTGTAATAAAAGTTTTTACAGTTAAATATATACTTTATAAGTAAAATAACTACTTTATACATTCTATTCTTTTTAGATACCTTTACTGGTAATAATAGGAAAACACATATTGTTAAATAAATTAATGATACGATTTTATGACTTGTAAATGAGAACATAAACAAGAATACAAATAACATTGGTAAACCAATGTATAAATCTTTCATTTCTATGTATTTTCCTAATGTTCTTTTAATACTTGGTACTGTTATATACATATTATTCATCCCTTCCTCTATATCTTCTTCTATACATTGTTCTTGTTGGAGCTATAGTTTGAACTGCTGATGACATTGCATTACTTCCTGCATTCATCATTCCAGATCCGAATCTAGATAATCTGCTTTGAGAATGAGCTTGACCTTTAGAATCAACATTGTTTCTTCTCAAATTAGAAGATGTTTGCATGTAATCTCCAACCATTTTCAAGTTAGCACCCATACCACCAGATTCATATCCTCCCATTTTTGAGCCAAAGTTTGATATTGCTTGACCTGCTTTTCCAATTGCAGAATTACCAACACTTCCAACTTTTGAAGTTCCTTTAAGAATAGCACCTGCTCCCATTAATCCAGCTCCGGCTGTTGCTAATCCTCCGGCTGTTGCTAATCCTCCCATAGCATGACCAAATCCCATCATAGCCATTAATTGTTCTCTTCCTTGATTTGCTGATACATTTCCACCAATAAATTTATTTACTACTTGTGATCCAGTTAATAAGAATGAACCACAACCAATATACATTATTGATTTGATTACAATATCTTTAAATCCATTACTAAAGAATGTAGTTTCATTAATTTGTCCCATTACAATAGCAGTTAAAGAAATAATGAGCATTATAACTGCACCCTGTAACATTAATGATACCAGTGATTGAACTACTGCACTTCTTCTCTCTTTGTTTCCAATTGATGTGGCAAATACAATCGGACTTATTACAAATAAAAACAAGAATTCTATTTGTCTTCTTGCTAACATCATTCCACAGAAGAATAATGAATATAAAAAGAAACCACCTACAATTACTGCCATAATCCAATTTATAGAATATTTATAATCTTTCTCATCTGGTAAAATCCAGTGTGAAGAAGTTACATATTTATCGTTATACATTTTCTTTCCATCAAAATGCCCGTTTTTAACATTCTTTGCAATATCTTCTCCTTGAAATTCATCAGAATCTTTATATCCTTCTGAATAATCAATAAACATTGTTAACATCGAATTTGAAATAGACATATTTTCTTCTTGAAATATATTTGAAGTAAAACCAGCAAGTTTAATTGAGAATGTGCTTGCTTGTACGAATAAAAATGTACTTAACAGTATTAATATTCCACATTTAGCAATCTCTTTTACAATTCCTTCCGAGCTTTGACTTTCATCTGGATCAATTATTTTCTTCGCAAATCTTGTTATTGCAAACAGTCCTAATAAAGTAATTGCAATTGCTATAACTGCTTTTTGGAAAGTAACAAAATTTCCATCTCCAGATACTGAATTAATAATATCGAAAGCATTAAGTCCTTTTAAAATATCAAAAAGTCCATCTATAAGATTATAAATAAAATGTATTAAAGCCCAACCTAAAGTTCTTAATAAATCTAATGCCTTTAATAACATTTAGCCACCTCCTAGAATAAATCTATAATTAGGTTAACGATTGAAATAGCTAATATTATTCCGACAATTCCGAACATAGTTTGTATGATTCTTTGTTTTACTCTAGGTTTTTGATCTACATCAACCACTGCATAAAGTATGAATCCAACAATTAGTGAAACACCAGCTGCTGCAATTCCAACTCTTAATGCCCATGTAGAAAATGTTTGAATTGCTTTTATAATTGAATCAACATTATAACCTCCACCTTCAAGGTGTTCTATTTTTAGTAAATTTAAATATTTATTCATTCTATCTCCTCCTTATATTTTTTTAAAATAATATGAAAAAAGCAAAGAAGTGATATAATAATCACTGGAGTTATTTTGCTGACCGGCGATTTAACTCTTTTTCTTTGCTCTTAATCATAATTTAATTACATCTCCATTTCATCAGAGCTGTCCTTTTCTACTTCATCTTCTTTTTCTTTATTTGATGATAGAAAAGTTATTTTTTCTGCAACTATTTGTGTAGATTTTCTTTTTTCGCCATCTTCAGTTTCATAGTTGTTTGTTTGGATTCTACCTTTAACACCAATTATGTCTCCTTTATGGCAATATTCAGCTGTATTTGAAGCAACTCCATCCCAAAGAACTACATCAACGAAGTCAGTATCATATACACCTTCAGCATTTTTGTAACTTCTTGGAACTGCTATTGTAATGTTAGATACTTTCTTACCATCTTCAGTTTCTTTTACTTCTGGAGTTCCTACAAGTCTTCCTACACCTACAAATTGATTCAACATTTTTTTCCTCCTTTCAAATGAGATTTTTGTTTTCTTTTAATTCAGGTTATCTACGACTGAATTTTTTTATTTATTAGACATCACCTCCTTTAATAAGAACTTAATTAGTTATCTTTATTTCTTTCATCTGCATCCCATAAATAGATTAATCTATCTTGAAATTGTTCCCAAAAATATCCTAAGTTCTTATAAGTCTTATCGTAACGTCTCTTGTCTTTTCTATTGATATGCATTCTTGCTTCATCCATAGTTGCCATTAAATCTCCTATTTGATCACAAAAGTTTGATATTGCTTCAACTTCTGCAATAGTTAGTTTTTCAAAATCTTTATTACATTTCTTTTTTATTTTTTTCATAATTCAAAATCATCCTCCACATCATCATTCAGCCAATCATATCCATCTATTTCATATAAATCGGTTGATACATTATTTAATTTATCTAAGTTAGAATTAACTGCATTTTTCAAATATCCTAATTTATTTTTTATTTCATATCCTTCTTCATCTTTAAAATCTCTACTAATAACTCTTGTTGTTACATAATTCAATACTGTAATTAGGTCTCTATATGAATTTCCTTTATTTAACAAATCTTCAAAGAAATCATCGTAATAATATAGTTGTAAATCTTCCTTATCTAAGTAGCCACAATCAATTAACTCTAAAGTCAATCTATTATGTTCTTCAGGATTAAAAAAAGAAGATGTATAACCTTTAGAAGGTTTATCTTCTTTATCTTTATTAATATTAGTATTTAGTATTATCTTACCGTTTTGAACCTGTTCCTCTTGAATGTATCCAAAAGGGCCATATTCAAAATTCTCATTTTTAAGCTCTATATTGCTCGGTTTCTCAGATATAGTATAAATCCATTCATACTTATTATTTTCATCTTTAAAACGTTCCATTTTGAGGTAATTAAGTGTTTTTAATTCTCTCAAAGTATTTCTAATACTTTTTTCACCCTCAGGTAATTCTTTTAAAAAAGATTTATAGTTAAACTTCCAATCATCTGGTTTACTTAACATATAAAGCAATAATCCTTTTCCTTTTAAAGATAGGTTTTTATCGTTTACAAAATAATTATCAACTGTTGTATATTCTCTTACCTTTTGTTTTCTTAATATAGGCATATATAACACCTCCTTTTGTGCAAAATAAAAAGAGCTTAAAGCTCTATACTTCGGAATCATCATATTTAATATTATGCTTTGATTCGTTTTCTTTTTGTTGTTCTTTATTAATATATTCTAATTCAACATAAAATCTTACATCTTCTAAATCTAAGTTTTTTCTATGATATGGATGAATTTGTTTATCAGCTAGATAATATAACTTATTTGTAATATCTGCTAAAGAATCTTCTTCTTGATAAGATAAACATTCTTTTATTGATGAAATAATACTATATATTCTCATATCTTGTATTGATACATTTCTTCTATATGTATATTCATCTATTTTTTGATCTGGCTTTAAATCATTATGAGTAAATCTTTCATTTTTGGGTAATTTTGTATAAATTCCAAGAACTATTCCCATCCATCCAATTAACTCATTAATCTCATCATTTTCGCTTTCTAATAAGTCTAACATAGTAAAAATCTCTTCATAAAAATGTAATCTTTGTTTATCTTTTTTATCAATTGTCGAATTAGTATAATCATATTTTGGCATATAATCCACTCCTACATAGTAAATTATACGCCATATCAATATTATTGTATTTCTGCGATTACTACAATTTGTTTATTAGAATTATGCTTACAAGTTATTAATGTTAATGTGCTTTTATTCTTATTTCTAATTATTTCAGCTGTTCCAGTTTTATCAATTTCATAAATGTTTACAACTTTATAATTATATATTTTTGATTTGTAATTTATTGATATACTATCTCCAATTACTAATTTATGTAGATTTTTAAAATAGGATATTCTAGCTGTTCCAGAATGAGAAGCTAATATTACATTACCTCCAATTTCATCTGGCATAGAAGATTCATCTAGTATCTCTACATTGTATTTAACATCATTTAAATAACTATTTGGTTCTACTAATCCTCTTTCTAAATTAATCTTAGGTATTTTAAGTATTGCTATATATTCTACTTTTTTCTTGGTTTCAGGTTTCTTTTCTTCCTCTTTAATCTCAGCTTCTTCAATAACTTCTTTTTCTTCGTGTATAACATAAAAATCCTCTATGGCATTCTTTTCTTCTTCCTTAACTTTATGATTTGAATAAATATCATAAGATATTAGTCCAACCCCAGTAAGAAAGATAAAAGAGCCGATTATAGCTAACCAGCTCTTATTTTTTATCATCTTTGTCACCACTTTTTTTCTTCTTACTTAATACTACAAGTCCAATACCGGCTACAATCATTGTGATCCCACTTATTATTAACTCATGATAATCATTAGCTTCAGTATTTGGTACTTTTACTATTTTATGATCTTTCATAGTTGATTTTATAACTGTTCCATCTTCAAGAACTTCAAACCACATTTTTTCAGTATTAAGTTCATATCCTTCTGGTGCTTCCTTTTCTAAAATATAATACTTTCCATAAGGAATCTCATCAATTGTGATTTTACCAGATTCATCTGTTCTACCTTCATAAATTAACTCATCTTTTTCATTAAAGATTTGAATTAATGTATTTGGTAAAGTTTCATCAGTAGAAAAGTCTGTTTTAGTAAATTCTAAAGAACCTGTTATTCTTTTGTCTTTCATATTAGATTTAACTACTTCATCATCACCAGTTACTTCAAAATACATTTTTTCTTCATTTATTAAGTATCCTTCTGGTGCTTCTGTTTCTAATAAATAGTATTTACCAATTGGTAATCTATCTATAACAATTTTACCTTCTTTATCAGTTTTGCCTTCGTATACAAGTTCATCATCTATTGTGTAGATTTTCATTGTAGTATTAGGTAAAGTTTCATCAGTAGAAAAATCTGTTTTAGTAAACTCTAATTTAGATGTTTTTAATTTATTTTCTATTAATGTTTCATATGTAATAATTTCAGTATATTGGTCTTTGTATTTTAATTCAAAACATACTGGATTAGTGTTTAAAATATATCCATCTAGTGTTTTCAATTCTTTAACACAATATTTACCTAATTTTAAATCTGTAAAAGTTAACTTACCTTCTTTATCAGTTTTTCCAGTTGCTACTTCTTTATCATTTTGATATAAACCAAATGTAATACCCTCTAATGATTCTTTAGTAAATGTATATCCATTTTCTTTTAAATTAGCAACTTCTCCAACTTTATTAATTTTTACTTCACCTTTAACTGCTTTATTTTCAAAATTAGTTTCAAAGATTATTCCATATTCATCATCAATCAATTTTGAATTCTCATCAATTGTAAATTCAAGAGATTCTTTATTCCATAGATATCCATCAATAACTTGATCTATTTCTTCTAATTTATAAGTTCCAGTTAATAATGGATATGGTGTTGTAAATTCACCATTTTTATCTGTTTCGTATTCACAAATAGTTTTTCTTTCTGGGTATGTTATTGTTTGGCAAACATATTCATTTGTTTTAGTGTTTAATATTTTGAATTTGATTCCACTTCTTTTGATGACTTCTTTTGTATCTTTATCAATTTTAATAACCTTTAATTTAGCACTTATTTGAGCATTAGCTAAAACTTTAGTTTCTTCTTTTCCATCTTCTGAAACTATTAAAGTAATATCTTTAATTTTTTCTGTTCCAGTTGATGTAGTTAATTGTTTCATTGTATAAGTTCCATAAGGAAGTTCAAAATCGAACTCACCATTATTATCACTAGTTACTTTGAATATTTCTTCACCTTTATTATTATAAATTCCAAAAGTTGCATTAGGTTCAGGTCTCATAGATCCTGTTTCATTTTGTGCATATACTTTTGTATATTTAAACTTATTTTTAATAACTTTATCATATACTTTTACAGTTGGATTTAAATTGTCATTAGTAATAGTAAAGTTATATTTCGTATTGTCTAGAACATAACCTTTTGGAGCAGTTATTTCTTGTAAATAAAAATTACCTAGTTTAGGTAAATAATTACTTGTTATAACTCCATCTTCTCCAGTAGTTACTTTTTCAATTAATGTTCCAGTTTCATCATATATTCCATATACAGCTCCATTTAATGTAGCTTCTCCTTGTGGTTCTGTAGTTTCTTTATCATCTTTATCGGTAGTTACTTTTCCACCAAATACAGTGATATTTAGAGTAACATTAACTGGATCTATGTTTCCTCTTCTCATTACATTTTGAGAATTAGTAGCATAGTATAAATAAGTTGGTTCTCCATATCTATTAAAATCTTTTGTAAGATTAAAAGACATTGTTCCAACAGTATTAGGTGTTACATAAATATTATTACCATTTTTGGTAACAGTTCCACCATTTACATTTCTTATTTCAAATCCTTCAAGTACTCCATTCGTATCTACACTACTTATTGTGTTTCCAATAACTGTTTCACTAGGTAAACTAAAATTTGGTGTTTTTCCATGATTATTAACCATGTTATTTAACTCGTTTATTTCACTAACAAATAAACTATCATTTCTAGTTCCATTTAATGTATTAGTAAAATATATATCAGCATCAGGTGCAACAGTTCTCCATATTAATACTTGAGTTATTGTATACCATTTTTTATCCTCATGTCCTGGATACCCATAACCATAATATGCAAGTCTTGATACCCTATTCCATTGTGCTTGAGTCATTCCTGCTATTTGTGCAAAATCACTTGTAGTTACTTCGTAATTAGCACCACTTATGATAGAGACAAATGGTTGAATACAATATACATAAGCTCCATCACTTCTTCTGATGAATCTTCCTTGTTGATATTTGTGAGTACTTCCATAATCTTTTCTGACAAATACTCCAGATATCCATTCTCCTTCAATTATTTCTCCATTATAAGATTCTGCATTAACTTTGGTAATTCCAATTAAACCAATAAATACAGCACAAATAAGAAGAAATAATCTCAACAATTTGTTTTTCATTATCTCATTCCTTTCTTTTATTCAATAAAAAAAGACGTATCTCTACGTCCTACCTATAGTGTGGAACAAAATCCCACCCTAATGTTCTAGTCCAACTAGTAACT
>CAMZCT010000033.1 GCA_947305065.1 uncultured Mycoplasmatota bacterium
AACAATTCATTTATCAAATTTATTGTCTACCAACACTATTTGACAAAGAACCTTAAAAATCTACTACTTCACCAGTATTATATAAAGTACCATTAATATCTAAATAAATAGAATATTTGCCATATAAACCAGTTTTATTAATATATCTACTTATCACTAAACCATTTTCATTTTCATCTTCACTAAAGACATCAATACATAACGCTGTATATGGTTTTTTATTAACTCTAAAATTATAAACTTTAGAAAACATATTACGATATAGAATTACTTTAACATCGGTTTTTACTTGGAAACGACCAGTTAATACCAAGCGGTCTTCTTCTTTCGTAAATTTAACATTATGTGATTTATACTCTTCGTCTATTTTTTTGGCTTTATCTAATCCCAAGAATTGTGTTTTAGTAACGTCTGTTTTCTTTAGTTCACCAAGTCTTTCCCCATTACCTAAAGAGAAATCATTTTCAGTATATATTTTCATTTTCTCTACACGATAGTAGTTAGTTGGTAATACTAATTCATAGACAACTTTGTTATTCAGTAATTCAACCGTATCAGACTTTAATTTTATATTACCTGTACTTAGTCCAGCAGGTTGATTAGATGGTTTACCATTAACTGATACAATACCACCTGAATGAACTATATAATGATTTTCAGCTAGATAATCGACATCAGATATATATGGTGAATAGAAAGATGAGCCCCTTTCTTTACCATATTGCCATATTTGTTCGATTGTCATCTTCTTAGTATCTATTTTATACATTACACCTCTGGTATAGCTATTTTCTGCTGCAACATACTTGTCTTTATCTTTTGATTTATTATTACCGTTATCTAAGATAAAAATATAACCTTCAGGAGTAACCATTGCTGCATGTTGAGACCATTGCCATTCAAAGTTATTACCTACTGGTTTAAAGAAGTATTTTTGATATTCTTTACTCCAATTAGTTGGATTACCTATTATCCAATTAAGTTTACCCGATTTATAATCGATATTTATTACTGCGTCTTGATGACGACCTGATAATGTGATTGAATTAGTTGCTTTATCGTACCAAACGGCATTATTGTGGAACCAGTCATAAGCAGTCCAGTTTTCGCTTTGTCCATCTTCCATATTTAATAAGTCTTTTAAATCAAATTCTTTTACTACTTTACCTGTGTTTCTATCTATTTCAACTATATAGTCTTCAACTGTACCATCTATATTATTAAAGTCATCAGATGCAACTAGAATATTACCATTTTCCATTTCATAGTAATCATGATGATATCCACCTAGAATAGTATATTCGTTATATATTTTACCTAACATATCTATTTCATATAAACCTGTCATATAATATGGAGGATTAATTAATCTTTCTGTGCTAGTCATTAAATGCCCATTAGCAAGTCTTTTAATACGCCATACAGCATTATTCGATAAATACCATCTTACATCTCCATTAACATCATATGCGCTTGTATACCCTCTAGAAGCAGGGCTAAAGAAATAAAAACTTTCATCTAATTTTGTTTTATCAGCTTTTACATTAGTAGCTATAACAAAATCATCTGGTAATTTTCCGGTTTTAATTTCTAAGTCTTTTCTAAATACTGCATCATTTTCAGCATATTCTAAAGTTACTTTATTAATAGTATCAGGATATAAACCTAGTACTTCTATATAGTGCTTTTTAGTTTTTTTAGTTTCTTTATTGGTAAGAGTAGTTAATCTATCTTTACCATGAACTGTTACGGTAACTTGTACTTCATTATTTGTTTCAAACAAAACTAAAGCTGTTAGTGGGGAATTATTATAAGGATCTAGAATTATATTAGGAGTTTCTAATGAATAACCTTTAACTTTAAATCCCTCTTCTAATTTAGATTGTTTGGCTATTAAAGTTTCCTCAGTTTTTAATAGTTTAGCATTAGAATACTTATTATTTGTTATTATAAATGCTATTAAACAAGCAGCTATAACAAGTATTATTATACTATTTATTATTCTCTTTCTTTTTTTTCTTCCTTTTCTTTTTGTCATAATGATATTTCCTTTCTTAATATAATGATATCATTGTATTTATATTATACAATAAATTTTGAATAGAAAAAACTCAACAATTAGTTGAGTCATTAGGAATCAAGATTTAAATTGTCTACATCATTACATAAACCGTTATCATATGCATAGCATGGATAGATGTATTGTTCATCTTAATGCAAAACTAGCGGTTAAATGACCATCATTAAAAATATAACATTCTATTAAAGATGAAATAAAAGCTCCAAGTAATAAAAATGGTATACTTTCAAAGAATATAGAAAAGAATATAATTGATATATTTTTTATCATAAATCCTCCTATAATACTAAATCCACTACAATTCCTACTAAAACCCCGACAAAGTAGATAATGGATAAAATACTAATATTTTCTTTCATATTTTTATTAGTTCTAAATAATAGTAATATTCCTAAACCACTACCCGTTAATAAACCAGCTAGAAGATTACCAATAGTTATTAATTTAGCTAGATATAATTCCGTAATAATAACACTACCAGCACAATTAGGTATTAAACCAATTAAACTAGCTCCAAAATAAGTTAAAATATTTTTATGTAATAATAAATTACCAAGTTTATCTTCCCCTATTTTAAATATAACTATATTAATTAAAATATTAGCTATTAGTATAAATAAACCTATTTGTAAAGTGTGTTTAATACTAGCTAGAAAGATACCATCATTTTCACAATCACAGTGATCATGTTCACATAATTCATGAATATGATTTTTCTCTTCTTTTTTCTTTTTATATAATAAGTCAATAATAAAGCCGATTATGATTCCTACTAATACTTTAAAACCGATAATTTTTAGTAATAATAAAATATTAACTTTTTCACTTATCATAATTGGTAACATCTCATCACTAGTTGATAAAAAGACTGCGATTAAAGTACCCATGGTAATAATACGATTAGAAAATAATTCAGCAGCCATGGAACTAAATCCACATTGCGGTAAAGATCCTAATAAGCCTCCAATAATTGGTCCACCTTTTTTAGCTTTACTTAGTATTTTTTCATTCTTCTTAGATAACTTATGTTCTAAAAATTCCAATAATAAAAAAGTTATTAATAGATACGGTAATAATTTTAAAGTATCTATTAAACCATCAATTAAACAATCTATCATATATATCTACACCCTTTAGCTACACTTATTGCATAAACCATTAATTATTATTTTTTCAGTATCTGGTTTAAATTCATGTTCTTTAGTAATGTGACTAAACAAGTCGTTAATACAATCACAGTCAACATGTATTAGTTTTCCACAATTATTACATTTTAAGTAAAAATGATTATCGCAATCACAATGTTCTAAGTATTGATAATAATTTTCATTTTTATTAATAATTCCATCTTTTACTAAATTATCAATTAAACGATAAATTGTTGTCATACCTATTTCGCTATTTAATTCTTGATAAAGATCTTTAACAGTAAATTCTTTTTTCTTTTTCTTTATTATTTCCAATATTTGTTCTTTTTGTTTAGTTTTATATTTATCTCTTTGCATAAAAAACACCACCAATATGAAAATAATTTTCATTTTCAATTATACACCTTCTACATATTATTGCAATAAAAAAGAGTATCGAATACTCTATTTTATTAAAATACATGATTTTGGAGAAATATTATTATCATTAAAGATATATATATTAGTAAACAAACTGATATTCCTACAATACCTGTTATTAAACCAGCTAGGCCAAGTTTTTTTCCTTCTTTTTTATAAGAACTTGCTCCTAGTACGATTGCTATAATACCAGATGGTAGTGAAATGTACCAAAAGAAAGTTGTTAATATAGAAATTATTCCTAATACTAATGATACAATATGGGATACTATTCTATTATTTTCTTTTTCTTTCATTTTAATTATCTCCTTTACTAATTATTAGTTTACTTATTTCATTTAAGTTATTTAATTCATTTACTTTGATTTCATTTTCTGATACTGTATATAAATTATCTTCTATATATAAACCTCTTAATAATTTAGATTGATAATAATTGTATCTATCATTGTTATTTCTTTCATGGTTTATTATACCTTTTAAAGCAAATCCATCTAAATCGATGTGATATACAAAATATCCTTCTGATATGTAATTATTTCTTTTCTTAAACGATTCTATTTCTTCTTCATAAGAATCTGTTTCATCAACAGAAAAATCATCTTGATAATTATTTACTGGTATAGCTAATAAAGATTTTTCTTTAGAGAACAATAAGGCTTTAGGATTTGTTAAAATAGCTGATACTGTTCTTTCATCACCAATAGTTGTTTTATCTATTTCTATTGGATTGTTGACATCTGATACATCGAATAAACACATTTTCATACCAGTGATTCTTACGCTAGTACTAAATACATTACCAGTTATATCTCTGTTTATTATTTCTTTGGAATCCATACCAATACCTATTAAATGATTTTCATCATATGGATGTAAGTATGTACTATATCCTGGTATTTTTAACTCTCCTAATACTTTAGGGTCTTTTGGATTACTTAGATCGATTACAAATAATGGATCTGTATTTCTATATGTAACTAAATAAGCTTTATCACCGATAAAACGAGATGCATACATATTCTCATTTTCTTCTAGTTTTTCTGTTTCTCCTAGCAATTTTAAATCTTTATCAAGTACTACTATTCTAGTACCATCGTATGATTCTAAAGCTACTCTCAAATTATCATCTTTTTCATCTAAAGAATATTGATTAATAGTTTTTCCTTCTAAATATGTATTGGTTTGATATTTAACACCTTTTTTATCATCAATATTAAACTTATATATCTTTGTTCCATATGATGTATTAAAATCTTCTATAGAATCAATTAATCCAAATATGCCTCGCCATCCGAAGATACTTTTCATTTCTAATTTTTCGTCATTATAATCCATATTTAATAAATAAATATTATCTTTAGAAATATAGGCATTAGTAATATCAATTAAGTAAGAAGAAATGTTAACATTGTCGATATTATTTAAATCTAATTCAGCTATTATCGTCTCATTTTCATTAAAATGATTTTTTATATAGTGAATATTGTTTAAATCTATTTTTTTCTTTTTGTTATCTTCTTTATATTCTCTAAACACCTTGTTATCTTCTTCTTTTAAATAACCGTTAGCAAAAACATATAATTTTCCATCGATACATCTTGTTGAATAATATCTATCATTTAATTCATAGTTTTTTAATAATTTGGGTTTCTTCTTATTACTTAAATCATATACTTCAACAGTAGTTGTATCGTTATTATGATATCTACCATAGTAATAATCATTTCTAACGTTATAATTCTTATCTGAATATATTATTACTAGTTTGTTCTTATATAGTAATAATTCGCTAGGAATTGTCCCTTCTTCAGATATAGTTGCTTCTATAATTGGATTTCCTGGGTCTTTAACATTAGTTATTACGACTTTGTTGTATGATATGGAATAAATGTAATCACCATCTGTTTTTAAGATGTCAGCTTCATCTACTCCTTCAACTTGAATATTGGTTTTAGAGAAATCTTTGTTGCTATTTGACGTTTCAGCCACTCTATCATTTTCTAAATCAACCACTTCCCCTTTTACTTCAACAGTATTATAAACATAGTAATTATCTAATCCTAGTAAAAAGGAAAATGGCATAGTTATTAATCTTTCAAAAAATGTAATATTGTCATTTTTGTTGCCTTTATATAACTGATAAAATTCTTTTTCATTTTTTATTGTTGTTATTTCATTACTGTTATTGTTAATACATATAGTAACTAATAATACTATTACTACGAGAATGATTATTAATATTCTTTTTATATTCTTCATATAATCCTCCTTATTGTTAATATTATATCATATGTATGTTTTAAATTATTATTTTTATAATATCTTCACCTATTAATATATAAATCTATCTTTTTCTAATATAGTTTCACAGTAGTTGCATCTATATATTTTTTCTTTTTTATTGGTTAAATTAAATATTTGATTAAGATTTCTTTCGGTTGATGTTATACAACGGGGATTGTTACAGTAACAAACATTTACTAATTTTTCTGGTATTTCTAATTTTTTCTTTTCGATTATTTTATCATTTTTAACAATATTTACTGTAACATCAGGATCAATAAAAGCAATTTTGTCTAGATTGATATCTATTAATTCACCAATTTTTAGTAAGTCTTTAGTGCCTGTTTTTTTACTTTTAGCATTAGTAATTAAAGCTACTTGGCAACCAATGTTTTCTAAATCTAGTAAACGATATATTTTTATGGCATTGCCTGCCGTTATATGATCAATTACATAACCATTTTTTATTGTATCTATATTCATTATTCTACCTCCAATAAACTTAATATAAGAGCCATACGGATATATACACCGTTATATGCTTGTTCAAAGTATTTAGCTCTAGAATCCTCATCTACTTCTGTAGATATTTCATTTACTCTTGGTAAAGGATGTAAGATACATAGATCTTTTTTAGCTTTACTAAGTTTATAATTATCTAAGATATAATAGTCTTTCAAACGTTGATAATCAGCTTCATTAAAGAATCTTTCTTTTTGTACTCTAGTCATATATAGAATATCTAGTTGATCCATATAGTCTTCTATATTATCTGTTTCGATGTATTCTATTTTATTCTTTTCTAGAACTTCTGTTTTAATGTAATCTGGTATTTTTAATTCATCTGGGGAGATTAATATAAATTTAATATTATCATATCGTGACATAGCTGTTATAAGTGAATGTATTGTTCTACCAAATTTTAAATCTCCACATAAACCAATGGTTAAATTATCTAATCTTTTCTTTTCTCTGCTAATAGTTAATAAATCTGTTAAAGTTTGAGTAGGATGGTTATGACCTCCATCACCAGCGTTAATAATTGGAACTAGCGAGTTATTAGCAGCAACAACTGGGGCTCCTTCTTTAGGATGACGCATAGCAATTATATCAGAATAACCACTTACAACACGAATTGTATCAGCGAGTGTTTCACCTTTGGCAGTAGAGCTTGATGAACTTTCTGAAAAGCCTAGAACTTTCCCGCCTAATCTTAACATAGCTGATTCAAAACTAAGTCTAGTTCTAGTGCTTGGTTCAAAAAATAAAGTAGCTAATATCTTACCATCACATTTATGAGAATATTTCTCTCTATGCTTAATAATATCATTAGCTACTTTAATTAAATTATCAATATCTTCTTTTGATAAATCTTTTATGTCAATTAAATTTCTTGTCTTTACTTTTTTCATTTTATCACTCCTTCTTAGGTGATTTTAACATAAGAAGGATTGATGTGTCTATGTTTTTTTATATTGTTTTTTAGGAAATGGCGTTTTTATCAAATGTATATTCTTCTTCATCTTCCAAAGACTTCCAAACGACATTTTTACCGTGTTCATAAGCGTCTATATATGTATCTAGTTGATTCTTATAAGGCATTCCTTTTTGAGCAGTTTTTCTTCCTAATTTCATTGCTGAAGCGAATTGAGCACGATAAATTGCTTCTTTAAGATTATAGCCATGAGTTAATGCAGCTGCTAAGTTACCATTAAATGTATCTCCTGCTCCAACTGTATCAATAACATTATCAATATTAATGGCATCAATGTGAACAACTTGTGTTCCATCGTGATACATAACACCATCAGGTCCTAGTGTAACAATTAATTTGTTTGGATATTTAGTTACACATGCTTCAACATCTTCTGTACCGAAGATGGTTTCACATTCATCTCGATTACATTTAATGTAAGATATTTTATCAATTAACTTGGCATTGCCTGGATCCCCATTTAATGATAGTTTTTCTGGACGACAAGGTGTGATACTACTTGTCTAACTCTATCTTCACTATCTGTTTTTTTTAAAACTATTAGTTCGGGATAATAGTCGATTGTATATTTATATACGTCTAAGCTATTATTGTCTTCTCCTATCGACAAAATTATTAGATCAATGTTTTCTTATAGAGACATCTCCTTAAAAATTATTTTGGGAATTGTCATAGTTTAATCCTCCATAAACATTATCTCTAGTTACTTCTTCTTTATTTATTTCACTATTTCTTTGAATACTTGCTACTAAATATTTAAATTCTGAAGAGTTAGTATCAAATAATAGTTCTGTTGGTTTGTCTAAGAATAAACCATATAATTTGTCTTCGTGAATAGTAATATTGTAAATAACTCTAGTATTATTACTTATTTCTCCATTTTGAAGATGAGCAAATATTTTATTTTGTTTTCTTTTCAATGTTATATTAGAGAAAAAATTACAGATTATGAACATGTTATAAAAGATTATAAAAATAAATAATTCAAGAAAACCATCATATTTTTTTAATGTTAAGGCTCTTTCTTTTAAATCAATAGGCAGAAAAGCAATTAAAACACAGATTAAAGCCGTTAATATGATAGCTTTCATAAAAACACTCATAGTAGTATTTACCATAAAACCATTATTATTACTATCTAGTATGAAGTTTCCTTTTATTTTTAAAGCATTTTCGACATTTCTACTAGTTGCTTTAGGTAGTAGAAAATTAATGGTTATTAATATTAAATTAGCTATTATTAATGCTACATATATTTTTGTTTGTTTAGTATAAACAAAGTATGTTGAAACTCCTACTAAGATTAAACATAGTACTTTTAGAAAAGATACTATACCTTTTTCTTTGAATATAAAAAATCTATATGCCATATCTCATTCACCTCTTAGTATAAATATTATATTATTTTTTTCGCCAATAATAAATAGATTTGTAAATATTCACAAATCTATTTTACTTTTCCTATTTTATTAAATGGAAATATTATTAATTTAGTACTACCTTTAATTTCTTTGTTACTAAATGCTCCATAATAGCGACTATCTAAAGAATTCTCTCTATTGTCGCCAAGAACAAAGTATTCATTTTTCCCTAAAGTAATCTTATCAAAATCAGATGTTTTTCCTTTACCATAATTATCTTTAATTTTACGACTATTAACGTATATCTTATTGTTTTCACAAGATATTGTTTCGCCTGGCAAACCTATTACTCTTTTTATAATATCGTCATGATCTGTTTTTAGAACCACGATTTCATAACGTGTATATTTTTTATCTAACTTATTCAAAATCATTACTTCTCGACCTTTTAAGGTAGGGCTCATACTTGTTCCTGATACGATAACAGGGGTCACTATATAACTTCTTATTAGAACAACTATAATTAGTATTATTACATAAGGAATTAGTTCTTTTATAGCCTTATTTATTTTATCTTTCATACTATACCACCTACTCCATTTTACCTTATTTATATTATTTAGTAAACATTTCTTTTAGCTATTTATTTTTTAGAAATAATGATATAATATGGTTAAGATAAGGAGTGGTAATTATGAACGAAAATAATAATAATGATAATCAAAATAATACTTATAATATTTATAATGCAATGAATGTTGATGCCTTTAATGTTTTTAACCAAAATACAAATAATGCTGCTCCTGAAAATACACCTCAGCAACCTGCTCAACCAGCTCCAACAGCTCCTGTACAACCAGTTCAACCTAAGCCTGTTCAGGATCCAAATTTGGTAACGGTTAACGATTATAAAGAACCTAAAAAACCATTTAGTTTTAAGGATCTATTAAAAAAGAAAATTGAAGAAGAAGAAAAAACATATAGTATTGATGATATAACTAATTTTAAAGATGATAAAAAAGAAGTTGATATGGAAGAAGTAAAGGAAAAAAGAAAGAAGATAAAAGATATTATTATACTAGTAGTTGCTGTTATTGCCTTAGTAATTGTTGGAATAGTTGCTTATAATGTCTTTACTAACTACTTACTTCCTAATCAAAACATTATTGATTCTAATACTATTAATAAGAATATACGTAGTTCAAAAGTAGCTGAAAAAAAGGGTGAAGTCGTAAAATATAATTGTAATTATAATCTGGATAATGCTTTTTATGATTTGCCAGCAGGAGAATATATCGATTGGGAGTCATATAATGCTCACACTACATATATTTTTTTAGATGATAGATTAGATGTTATTGAAGAAAAAATAGATATAAAATATAGCGATATAATGATGGATGATGTAAAAGGTACGGTTATTAGTTATTGTAATGCTTATAATAAAGTGTTGGATCAATATTTGTTCTTATGTCATTTTTCTAATAATCATTTAATTATTGATAATGCTTTTTATCTTAATAAGATGGTTGGTGAACCTACTAATCGTTTAGGAACTTATAAATTGAATTATCATAAAAATTCTATTTTAGGAGATATTATTATTAATAATAATTCTTGTACATTAGTACAATAAAAAACAAGGTTCTTTGTCAAATAGTGTTGGTAGACAATAAATTTGATAAATGAATTGTTT
>CAMZCT010000034.1 GCA_947305065.1 uncultured Mycoplasmatota bacterium
ATTTATATCCACTTGGGCAACTATAAGTTGTTTTAGGTGTTGCAGGAGTTGAAGTTGTTCTTGAACAAGTAGTTCCACTTCTATTATATCCTGATGGACAATTGTAATTAGTAGATCTACTTCTAGTATAATAAGAATATTTATACCAAATTCCTGAGCCACCACATGGAGATCCACATGATGCACCTGAAATTGCTCCACTGTATACTAATTTAGAAGTATCACCAGTATAAGCTTTTGCAGATGTTGTGTAATAATATGTTCCAGCATATGACCACGCACTATAGCTTGTAGAAGCTGTAGCACCAGTTGTACTTGTTGATACACAGTTCTTACCACTTAATGTTCCACTTGAACAACTATATGTTGTATGAGCTGTTGCATTTACTGAACTCGTTGATACACAGTTCTTACCGCTTAATGTTCCACTTGAACAACTATATTTTGTACTTGCTGTTGCATTTACTGAACTCGTTGATACACAGTTCTTACCACTTAGTGTTCCACTTGAACAACTATATGTTGTACTTGCTGTTGCATTTACTGAACCTGTTGACACACAATTCTTACCGCTTAGTGTTCCACTTGAAC
Source organism: uncultured Mycoplasmatota bacterium (assembly GCA_947305065.1). Lineage (GTDB taxonomy): Bacteria > Bacillota_I > Bacilli_A > RF39 > UBA660 > Coprovivens. The sequence goes on from CAMZCT010000034.1 coordinate 592, forward strand.
AACTATATGTTGTATTTGCTGTTGCATTAATTGCATCAGTACCACCAACAATACATTTTGTTCCACTTAATTCTCCACCATTTGGACATGTATATGAAGTAGCAGTTGATGCATCATATACTTTATAACAACTGGTTCCGTTTAAATCATATCCTGATGGACAAGTATAAGTAGTCTTTTTAGATGGATCTTTAGTAACGATACAATTTGCTTCACTTAATTCTCCACCATTTGGACATGTATATCTATCAGCACCTGGTTCGTAAGTAGCTGTATAAGTCTTCTTACAAGTTTTACCATCTAATTTGTAATCTTCTGGACATTTTAATGAACCTTGACCAGATTGTTCAGTAGCATCTGTATATTTAATACAATATGCTCCATTTTGTGTATATCCTTCTGGACAAGAATAATCTATTCCTATTTTAGTCTTAATAGGATCAGCATATTCAACAATAGCTTCACCTTGATTTATCAAAGCATCAGTAATAATAGTTTCTCCACTTGAATAAATTGGTGTAGCATTAATTGTTGCCCCTTTAGTTACTTTTATACAACTGGTTCCATTTTGTATGAAACCTGCAGGACAATTATATACTGTTTTTGTATAATATACTGCTTTTCTATGTTGATACATAGTTACAGCTGTTTTATAAATTGCACAATTTCCTGTATCTACATCTTTAACGTTAGTACATCCACTGTAGTCAACATCTACATCATCACTACTATTTGCAGCAACTTTTCCAGTTGAACTACCAGATTCTTTGTCGTCTGAATCACTTGAGTTAGCAGTTTTATCATCGCTTTCTTTTACTTTACTTGATTCAGAACCATTTGATCCATTATTAGAACCATTTGATCCATTACTAGAAGCATTTGTAGACAATGTTTCTAATATGTAATCATCATCATCGCCACAAACTAAATGTACTTTTAATACATAGTCATCTGTAGCATTTTTAGTAACTTGAACATTACTAGCATTCTCATCACAGTAGTTTTTATCTTTATCTGTGAATCTAATAATCATTTTATTATCTATCATTTCTTTTAAAGTCATTGATTTAGATTCACCTACTGTAGATGGTAATCTACTTCCAGTATAATACTTTTCAGCAGCATCTCTCATAGTATTTATATTATTTGTATAAACGCTATCATAGAATACACCTAAATCGTTTCTAGGAAATAACCATAAAAGAAGAATAATAAATAATATAACTAGTATTATCTTAACGATAATATCTTTCCAATTTATACCTAATCTATAGGTTACATTGTTCTCTTCGTACATTTCCAAAACCTCCTATTATTTCAATTTATATACATATTCAGACGATTCTAAAACGCCTTCATAAGTACCATTACCTAAAGCTTCAAGATATTCTTCATAATGATCTAAATAACTATCTTGATAATAACTAATACCATATTCATTATTTGCTAAAGCCATATTAATTGCTTTCATTTGCATAACATAAGCATAATTCTTTAGATTTAGATTTTCTCCGTTACCATGAGTAACAACGCCTTCATATACATTAACGCCACCATTTTTTAGTTTTTCTACTAAATCATCTGCACATAATGGATTATGTTCTATTAACACATCCGTTAAAAAGACAAAATCTAATCCAACATATTTTTTATTAAATGCATATCCAGCTTCCATCATATTAGTTTTTAAGACTTCACTAATATTTACTTGCGTTTCTAGAACTAAATCATTTACATTTGAGAAGTCATTAATAGTATACTTAACTCCGTTTATAATATATCCATTACCTTCAGTAATAGCAACAATTGCTAAATAAGTTTCATCAAATATTCTTACTGCTTCTTCAAATTCAGTAGCTGTATACATTGCTTTTATTTGATCACCAAACCATTGTAAGAATGGTCCATTTGCACTATCACCCATTAGCAAGTGTCCTAAATCTACATTTTCTAAAATATTGGAATGCTTAACTATATCATCATTAGTAACAGTATCACTATTACCTTTCGCAAATTCAACTTCTTCAATAATATAATCATCATTTAAGAACACTAGCATAAAATTAAGCCAATCATCATTAATTTCCTTAGCATCTGCTCCATCTATTGCAACATAAGCACCATTAATATATTTGATAATATTCATTATTTTTTCAACTGTATATTCTTTTCCAGTATCGACGTCAACTATCTTTAATCCACCAGCTTCTTCATTTGCTCTATGAAAAGCATTCCAAAACATCACGGCTCTTTCTTTTACTTCTTCATCGTTAGAAGCATCTCCATAGTTTTTAACAACATGTTCTGGACCATAGTAAGTAAGTGGAGCAACACCAGTATAATTTTCATCTACTTTAGCAGGATCTACATCTGGTAAGTATAATAAATACTCTTCATCGGGATTATCAAAGGCTCTTTCGTCACTCCATTCCCAAGGAATTTGATCATCAGAAACATTAACCTTAACATACTTCTTAGGTCCACATTCATCTTCATTTCCCTGAGGAACATTTCCCTGAGCAGTATTTCCCTTAGAAGTTTCTTCCTCTTTTTCTTCCTCTTTTTCTTCTTCCTCTTTTTCTTCTTTTTTTTCTTCCGCTTTTTCTTCTGGTTCTTGTTCTTTTGCTTTTTCTTGTTCCTCTTCTTTTTCTTCAGCTTTCTCTTCTTTAGTGTCATTAGTACTTAGAGCTGATTCTTGTCCAGCAACTAAGTCACGGTCTACACCATCATCAACATCAAATCGCCAAGTAAATGCACTATCTAGCTCTTTTGCTAAATCTGATTCTGTTCCGACTGCTTCAGTAGGTTTTTTTTCTTGAGCATTAACAATTTCAGGATATCCCATTGATCCTACTATTATCATAGCAGCTAATGTAGCTGCATTAAAAGTAGTTAGGAATCTTTTAGCTCTTATTGATATTTGATTAACATCTAGTTCGCTTCCAATAATTTTTTTCATACAATTACCCCCTAAACATCTAAAAACCCTTTCATTTGTGGCATACTCTATCACACCAAAAATAAAAAGTCAACTTTTAGTATATATATAATTATTTTTTTATCTAATATCTTTTTTCCATATTACCCTCTTGATACGAAATATTCTATCACTTTCTTCCAAAGCCGTCAAAATTTGCCCATATTTAAGGTCAAAAATTGACTTTTTCAGCAAAAATGGTATAATCCTTATACATGGGGTAGTAAATGGTTTCGACATAGTATTTCTAGATATGAATGCAAGTGGTAGGAATACCTAAAATTCAAAATTAAAATTAAATGACGGAACTGATTATAGTTTCGCTCCAAATGCTTTAGCATTTGCCTAATAGAATAGGTACGGAGCACTCTTATTTATCTTTATCTGTAGGATAAACTAAGGGTTAATAATTACAGATTATATTAGTATATAGTCTAAGATATACTAATGAATACTATTTAGACTAGTTAAAGATGTTGGTACGTTATAGCCGTCGCTTTAATGAAATAATAAATCTAACTAAACTTGTAGACTTTGTATTATTAGGATACTATGGACAGGAGTTCAAATCTCCTCTACTCCACCATTTTGAATATTAGAACCTTTTGGTTCTTTTTTTTGATGAAATATCTAAAGAGTTATAGTATAATTAAGTCGTGCCGACTTAGCACAGTGGTAGTGCAACGCCCTCGTAACGCGTAGGTCGCCGGTTCAAATCCGGCAGTCGGCACCATCAATAAGATTAATAAATAATATATATAGGTAAGCGTGGTTATATGAAAGACATAATAGTAGTACAAGACATTTTACCATTAGATTCTCCAAAAAGAGTAGGAAAAATGGTTAAACCAAGTTATATAACAATACATGAAACTGAAACTGGCTTAGAAATAACCGACGAAAAATTCAATTATAAATGGTATAGGACAATATTAGATGATTATAGTTCAACAATCGGATATCACTTTTTAGTTGAAGCCAATAATAATGAACCATCTAGAATATACCAGTTCTTAGAAACTAACGTTTATACACATCATACTGGTAATGCAATAGGTAACCAACAAAGTATAGGCATAGAAAGAATAGTTAATAAAAATACTGACATGATAAGAGCTATAGATACCCAAGCTTTTCTAACTGCAATTCTTATGAAAAAATTTGATATACCTATAGAAAATGTACTACCTCATAAATATTGGAACAATAAAGACTGTCCATCTCGTCTTCTAGCAGGTCTATATTGTGACTGGGACAGCTTTATTAATAAGGTAAAAGAATTTTACTCAAAGGACATAGAACTAGATGGAATAAAATATAAATAGTGAATTTATAAAAAAATAGACAAAACAAATAAAATATGGTATATTATTGATGTCCAAAGGACATATATGCCGAGATAGTTGTAACGCTAAAACGTATGTATTGTATGCATAAATTGACTTGTTTAACTCAGTCTCTCGGCACCATTGTTAACTTAAAGACTTTTCAAGTCTTTTTTTTATTTTTACTGTTTAAAAATAGCTATTTATTTGGTATAATTATTTAAAGGTAAGGAGAATGGAACTATGGACATAAACAAAAATCAAATGTTTATTGTTTCTTTAGATAATGGTATTCATAATGAAGAACCAATTTCCATGAAAGTATTTAATAACTTTCAAGACGGAAGTCAATTAGTTCAATTAAATGAAACCGTTTTTGGTGTCTACAAAAATAATAGTAATGATCCCAAAACTTCTTATTTAGATGATTATGAAATAATAAAATCAGATATTGCTGAATTATTAGATATAAGTCACGAAAACAATCGTAGAATTGTTACAGAAGAAAAAAACATAGGAATATTTACTGAATTAAATTATAGTCAAACCCTAGAATCTAGAGTTTCTATCACAAGTGTTTTACAAAGCGTAGTAAGTAGTATAAATTCTGGCTTATTAGGAAAAGATAAGACTGAATATTACAATAATATACTTAACAACAAAAATAACACAAAGTCTAACCCTTTAAACACTAACGAAAGCGTAAAAGAAGTAATAGATTTGGGTTTAAATGCTATATTTGATAAATTAGAATTAGAAAGAAAAGCACCACTAGATAATGATACAAAGAAAAACATAAGAAAGAACTATATACGAATGATTTTATTTGATTATATAGTTGATAGAAAATACAGAAATTATGACTACTCAGTCATAACTGGTTTAGATAGTAATAACAACCAAGTATGGGAGAAAGTATATCTAGCACCAATTTCTGTTTCTAGTGCTAAAACTAAAGAAAGTAGCGTACCAAACAAAACATATTTACTAAATAATAAATATATTAAAAGAGACAATATACTTCCAACACTATACGAGTATTATTATAGAGATATAAAAAGACTAACAGAGACATTTAATGATGCCTTAAAACTATATAAAGATGCTTTATGCAGAATAATTTATAACAATACAAACTTAGAAAAAGCTCAAGAATTAGAAAAAATAATCTCAGATAACTTAACAACTATAGCTAGAATACAAAAGGACAAAGAAGATAAAGATTATAAAGAGAAAAAAATAAACAAAGTAGAACGAACAATGGCTACTCAATCTATTAATATAAAAATAACAAATAAATTAGATCTAATTCAAAAAAAATACCCAATCAATTTAAAAGATCATCCAGAATTAATGAACAATAAGAGCACAAAAGAAACCGACGAAAAAGTAAAACTAATCGTTGAAGAAGAAAAAAATAAAGATGCTGGATTCACTAGTACTTTAATAATTACTTCTATTGTTGCGTTAATCTGTGGTATTGGTACAGGTATTGCTGTAATATTGTTATTCTTTGGAAACTAATAGTTTCCTTTTTTTATTAGCTTGAATAAATAGCTAATTCATTATAAAATAGATATGTACAAAGGACGAAGATGCTATGAAAAAGTTTTACATAATAATCATTTGTATATGTATTATTTTAACAATTATTAATGTATGTTCTGTTAATAACCAGAAAAACAGTGTAGATAAAGAAGAAATAGTCATCGTTAATAAGAACGTTTCTTATGGGGAAAAATACAACGAAAAGAAGAAATATTATAACAAAACAAACTATAAAACTTTTAATAAAATTTTTAAAGAAAAAAAAGTATATACAATTGCAATAACTAATGACAAATCAAACACTAAAGATGCCTTTGTAAAACTTATCAACAAAATCAGCTTTTATAACAATGAAAACATCTACTTGCTAAATACAAGTGATTTATCTAAAAAAAATAAAGCAAAGTATTATAATTTAAACAGTGAACTTAAGGGATTAGAATCCGATTGTATAATAAAGGTATATAACAAAAAAATTATATCTAAAACAACATTTACAAAAAATAGCATTAATAAAATAATTGAAAGCTATGAATAGAGAGGGAGAAATATGGGAAAAGTATATGATCAGGTAAAAATGTTTAAAGCTAAGTATCCTTATACTATAACTTGGTTCCGTCTAAAAAAGCACGCTAAAGTTGTAGAAAAACACTTAAACGCTACTGAAGAACCAATTTATACATTTGCAGGCCAAAAAAACGACAACATGTTAGACTGGCTCTCTACTTGTGTAGTCTGTTTAACAAACGAGAGAATACTTATAGGACAAGATATTTTATTCCTGGGATATTCATTTAGTTCAATAACACCAGATATGTTTAATGATATGCAGGTATACCAAGGATTGTTCTTTGGTAAAATTACAATAGATACAATTAAAGAAGAAGTAACAATAACCAATTTAGATAAAAGGTCTCTTCCTGAAATAGAAACAGCTATATCAAGTTTCATGATGGAAGAAAAGAAAAAATACGGTTCAATGAATAGAAATAAATACGAGTAGTAAATCTACTCTTTTTTTATTAAATAAATATATAAGAATTAAAATACATGATATAATATATATAGAATAGGAGGAATATAAATGATACTTAAAAAGCCGTATGGGTTTATAATAAAGCACTTTAAAATAATAAACTTTTTATTACTAATTCCCACCTTCTATATAACAATGTGTATTAGTGATATAGCTAATTTTTTAAAACGTTTTGTTGATAATAAGTACACCACATTTGAAACAGGTATAGCTGGGAAATATATAACATTGTGGCTACTAATATCACTTGTATTTTTGATACTATTTAACCTACTATTACTAGGTTTGATGAAAAAGAAAAAGAAAACAGGTAAAGTATACGTATTTAGCATTATTTTTTACTTTATAATATTCATGTTATCACTAATGCTTTATAACCAATTCACTAGCATTGAATTAGGAAGAATCAACACAACAATTATTGGAATTTATAAAGATATAATGGGATTCACACCATATGCGGGTTATTTCCTAATAGTTTCAACCCTATTCAGAGCCGTTGGCTTCAATATCAAAACATTAAAATTTGATCAAACAATAGATATACAACTAACCGAAGAAGACACAGAAGAATTTGAGATTGCTGGAAAAGAAGATCAAGCAGATCTTAAAAAAATTGCTATCCATATTATCAGAGAACTAAGATACTATGCTGTTGAAAACAAATTCATAGTAACTTGTATAGTAGTTTTGTTATTATTAGTAATAACATCAAACGTATATATAAATATAGGTTTTTATAATAAAAAATATGCAACAAACGAGAACTTTGTACTTAATAACATGTTGTTATCCGTAAAAGAAAGTTATATTACCAACGTTGACCAAGGTGGAAACCAAATAGCTGATAATAAATATTTCTTGGTCGTAAAACTAGGCATTGACAATACTGGTTGGCAACCACAAGCAATTCGTTTAAAAGACTTTTTAATTCAAGTAAACAAAAAGAATTTATATCCTGCTTTAGACCAAGGTAATAAATTCTTAGATATAGCTAAAAACTATGATGGTAACCCTATTCCACAGAAAATAATTGATGCATTCGATAAACCAACATATTCATGTGAAAAAGGATATTATCTAAAAAACGGAAAATGCTCAAATAAAAAAGAAAATATAGATCCTGTAATAGAGAATCACTTCTATTGTCCAGAAGGATATGAACTAAAAGGAACTAAATGTGAAATACCGAGCACTAATAACGAATACGTAATAGCATACGAATTAGAAAAAGACCAAATACAAAATTCATATGTCATGAAAATATTAAACAAAACAACAAATGATATTGGTGAATTAAATCCTAGCTACAAAATGATAAAGTTTAAACCTACAAACTTACTAAATAAAGAAGATATGGGAACATTCGAGTTAGGAGACGAAATAAACCTAAAAGAAACCACTCTAGGCGAAGCAACATTTAAAATAAACAAAGTAAGTTTTGTTCCTAGTTACATATATGAATATCAATACTGTCACACAGAAAAACAATGTGAGATAAAACAAGACGTTGTTACTGCTAAAGCTGGAAAACTACTAGTTGTAGTAGATGATGAAATTAAATATGACAAAAACAGTTCATTTTATAAAAACACAAAGCAAGAATTCTATAAATATTTTGGTAAAACAAGTTATCTATACGAAAACAATGAATTTGTTAACAAGTTGAAGGATGTAACCCCTACAAGAATGAAAAACGGAAGAGTTTATGAGGTATCATCAACAATTAATTTTGCTACTAACAAGAAGATAATTATTACAATTAGAAACAAATATTTTACAGTTAATTTAGAATAAAATTGAATTGACAATATATCTGATTTGTTATAAAATCTAGATATGTGTCTACGGGGCTTTAGCCAAGCGGTAAGGCAAGGGACTGCAACTCCCTGAGCACCGGTTCGAATCCGGTAGGCCCCTCCA
>CAMZCT010000035.1 GCA_947305065.1 uncultured Mycoplasmatota bacterium
GTAGCTTCTGGTGTTACAGTAGCTTCTGGTGTTACAGTAGCTTCTGGTGTTACAGGAGCTTCTGGTGTTACAGTAGCTTCTGGTGTTACAGTAGCTTCTGGTGGTACAGTAGCTTCTGGTGTAGCAGTTGGTTTTGGTGTAGGTGTTACACCTTCTGTTGATTCTTTAATAACAGATTCTGTAGTGCTTTCTACAGTAGTTTCTTGAACTATTGAAGATTCTGCAATTGTTTCTCCTTGAGCAAAGTTTCCGTTCTGTGCACAACCAGTAAATATGATAGTAGCAGATGTTACAACTGCTAAAGCTGTTTTTCTTAAGTTTAGTTTTCTTAAGTTTAGTATGTTTCTTAATTTCATTCTAAATCCCCCCTAATGATATTAATAAACTTTTTCAACTTCTATTACTTTACCCCCTGTTTCGTAATAGCCGATGTCTATTGTATCACCAACTTTTAAGAAAGGCAAATTTTCATTCAAAATAATACTTATCTTAAATTTTTTATCTTTAGATTCTACATAGTAATATGTATATCCATTGATAATAGCAGTGTGAATACTTTCAACTGTTATTTTTTCTTTAGTTAACTCTTCATCTTTAGCTTCTGTCTTAGTTCCTTTTAAGTAGTTATCTTTAGCTGTTAAAATTCCTTTTGAACTATCTGTAACTACTACTTTTTGATAATCAACAACATCAATGAAAGCATACATTTTTACTAACCCATTATCATCTTTTAGACTAACTAAATATGTAGGTTTACCATTTAAATTGATTAATAGTGGGAATGTTGATTTATATCCTTTTTCTTGAACTTGTCCTTCGGCACTATTCATTGCACTATATTCTTCGGCACCAGCAACTTTATAAAATTTAGTTTCTCCAGTACGCATGTTAGAAAGAATAAAACCAAGGTTTGATTCATCGGATACAACACTTGTTATACCTGTATATAGATAAACATCGTCGTCCATAGCTAAGTAATTGTATCCTTCTGTAGTTCGAACAACGTTTTTTTGACCAAATATACTGTTAAAGAATCCTCTTATATAAGTACCCCAGTCATCAACTTGTTCAATTACTAAACTTGCAGAATAAGCTATATCTACCCATCTTGGAATTTTTTCTTTTGTATATTTTTTAGATTTTCCTGTAATAGGGTCATATATTATAACTCCTGTTACTCTTTCTTTTAGCCCTACTGCTGTATAATCAACTGTTGTTATTATGTAATATGGATTACCTTCTTCGTCTATTTCAAATGAAATATTATCAAATAAAGTAGTAGGATATTTAAATCTTAGTCTTCTCTCCATTTTATCGTTAAATAAAGCGCTAGGTACATATTTCATACCTTTATCCAATTTAACTAATTTTGTTTTACCATCAACACTATTAACTACGATATAACCTTTTATTCCTTCGTTTCTATTAGTGAACCATTTTATAGGATCAGCGTATGTTAATGGGGTTACTCTGACTATGTCACCATTATAATTGATTTGAGTATACATATCAGAAACATCAAATTGGCTTACCCATTCACTCATTTGTCCCATTACTCTATCACCTAAAACTCCAGATGACTTACGATCTAGTAAAGGAAGGGCCTTAAAGTCTACTTCTTTTACGTCTTTTGTAAAATCTCCAGTTTCATCAATTGTAATACGATTGTGATAGCTCTTAGCGTTAAATAATGGTGAACAAAAGAAGTTTACTATAAAAGTACCAGCAATTATGATAGCAATAATAAAGATACAGGTTTTATATACTTTACTATTCAATCCCCCTATTGTTCTAACTCTTCTTTTGTTAAATAGTAGTTCCATTACTTCTCTATTATTATAAGAAATACTGAATATGCTATAGTTAAACATAAATACTAACAGTACTATAATAATGTAGAAATAAAAACTAGCACTATGTAAATTGATTGGTGGCAATAGTAAATAATATAGTATTAAAGCTATTATTGCCGTAATAATATAACTTAAATATTTTTTCATAATCTTCCTCTTTTCTATGTATATAATACATCTTTTTTTATATTAAGACTACATTAATTGATTTTTTTTAGTTTACAAACAAAGAAACCTTCATAGTATTTGCTTGGTAATACTTTCATTGATTCTTTAATTGGACTTGGTAATAATTCGATTCCCTTATACTCTACTTTATCAATATCTAATAATTCAATATTACTATATTTATCAAGAATATAATTAATAATATCTTCATTTTCAGCTTGGAGAATACTACAGGTAGAATAAACTAACTCGCCTCCTACCTTTAGTAGTTTTACAGCTTTTTCTATTAATTCTTTTTGAACCAAGTTAATTCTTTTATATAATTCTTCATCAAAATCATTGCTATTTTCTAATGTTCCACTCCCAGAACAAGGAGCATCTAACAGAATTTTATCAAATGAATAATAATCATCTAGATGACGAGCATCAGCTTGAATGACCTGGCATTTTTTTACTCCTAGTTTATCTAAATTATATTTTAATCTTTCTAGTCTTTTTTTGTTCTTTTCTACAGCTGTAATCATTACTTCATTGTTAGCTAAAGCAGCTATTTCACTTGTTTTGGAACCAGGTGCAGCTGTCATATCTAGTATTTGTTCATTCTCTTGGGGATTAAGAATTAATGGAGGCAACATGGATGATAAACTCTGTAGATAAATATCCCCATTTTTATAAATATCTAATTCTTTTATTTTTTCATCGTTTTCTATGATAATTGCTTTATCATACCAGGAAACATTTTTATACTTTATTGAATTAGCATTTAGTTCTTTAATCACATCGGTATTATGAAGATTATTAATTCTAACAGTTGTATATCTTGAACCATATCCATTTATTATTCTATTAGCTATATCTCTTCCATATTCGGTATATAATAGTTTTTCTAACATTTTATCCCTCCTATTATTAAAGAAAAAAAAGAATACTAACTATTCCTAAATATAGGATAACAAAAAGATGAATTTATTACAATAATTAAGCGAATTAAAAAACACATAAAAATGTGTTCTAAAATAATGAACGTGGTCTTATCTTTAAAACAACGTTATCTAGTTTTATAGAATCGTTAAATTTTGTTAATAATCCATCTATAGTATCATCAGATTCTGTTGTTTGAACCATGTATAAGTTTTTATTATACATTGGATCATTATCTTTACCTAGCAATTGTAAAAGATAGTATCCTTCTGAACCATTAATTCTGATTATTTTATCACTACTATTTAATAATTTATAAATGTTCTTATATTTTTTTAAGCCTCTTAAATTTACAGGATTAAGAAGCATTCTTCCTTGTCTACCGTTTAATAACCCATGGTATAACCCAAATTGACCGACAAAAAATGTTAAAGAAAATCCAGCATCAATATAGTCTTTTATAGTTGGGCCTTTCATAATATCACCCCTAGTGATTGTTATTATAACAAATAATATATAAAAAAGAAACTTTTTAAAGTTTCTTACATTCCTAAATAAAGCATGAATATACCTACTAGTAATAATATAATTATTGCTGCAATAGCGAAATAGTAAGTATATATCTTTTTAGTTTTACCATCTATTTCCATCTCAAATATTTCTACATATGGGACAGGACAACGTCTGTACCATCCTTTTACTCTTATTTTCTTGTCCATATATTCTTTTGATTTAAAGATAGCAAATATCTTGTTAACTATAGTTAATGGCTGATTGTAGTCTAAGAAGATTATTCCAGTTTCATCTCTTAAAATAAAATCTTCATTAAATATACACCCAGGATTTCCACGACCTATTACGTTACCTTCTAAAACACATGGTATTGAAGTAACATTAGATACTTTTACTTCTCCCAATAGATTAGCTATGTTATTTTCTTTATATCCACTCTTGTGAGCTCTTTTAAATTTAATAAAACATAGTATTGCAGTAAGTATTAAAGCAAGACCTATTACAAATAAACTTCTTTCTCCTTCTTTATATAAGAAACCAATTATAACACCAATAATTAGTACTAAAGCTGGAGCATAACTTATGAATAATTCTAGGAAGAAGTCATCTAAATAGCTCTCAGTTTTTTGTAAGTCAAATGTAATAAAAGGTTCTTGATTGTACTCAGGGGAATGAGCGGAAATATTTATTAATCTCTTAGAGATTAGAGGGTGTGTAGAGTTTAATTCACAGATAAAGCCCCATGGATTCCACATTTCCCACTTCATAGAGTTTTTAATTAATGACTTATCATCAATATTATTATTTGTTGACACTACTAAAGATTTACTAGTTTTGGCATCAAAGATACCAAGAGCACCGATATTCTTAGTAGACTGAATCTTTTTCTTTTTATCATCAGTATTTGTATCGTCACTTGTAACTAAACCAAATCCTATTTTTACTAAGGCACTAGCTAAGGCGTTTGGGTTTTGAGTTTCTTTAACTGAGAATTCATCTGCATAATATTCTCTAGTTCTAGATAACCATAAAACAATGTATTGAGATACTATATATAGTAAGTAGGCAACAATGCTAATAACAGCTTTAGCTTGCCCGGCTTTGCTATCATTATTAGAAGAATTGCCACTAGAACATACTTCATAAATATAATATAAAACTAATGGTACTAATTCTGCAGCAGTCATAAATAACATATCATAATGGGTAACATGACCTAGTTCATGGCCTACTACTGCTAATACTTCTTCCTCTTTTAATAAGTCAAAAATACCTCTGGTAAGAACTACTCTAGCATCGTTTTTCGTGTGTCCATAAGTAAAGGCATTAGGTGAACCATCATCTATATATCCTATACGTGGATATTTCATATTATATTTAGTACATTCTTCTTGAATAAAGTTATTTAAGTATTCCGGTAATTCAGCATCAAATTTGGCATGATAGAACCATTTCATACTTAAATCCGTTAAGAAAGGAGATATTATGAATTGAATTATAATAATTATAATACTAGTTAATATTCCATATTGAACTGGTAATCCTGATACTAAGAATATTCCTATGACAATTACTGATAGTAAAACATATAGTCCTACTAAAGTAATCATTGAAACTCCTAATAAATTCTTTTTCATATAATATCTTCTTTCTATTAATTAATCTCGTAAGTTGTACCTTCACGAGTATCTTTTAACACTATATTTTTTTCTAATAATTCATTTCTTATGGCATCAGCTAATGCATAATCTTTATTCTTTTTAGCTTCGTTTCTTTCTTGTATTTTTTCTTCTATATAATCTTTTAATTCAGATGATACTTCTGTTTTCTTTATTAAATCTAAACTGAATACTTTATCAAATTCTTCTACTAGTTTTAATTTTGTATTGCCATTTAGTTCATCATCTTTTAATAAATCATAAAGAACCGTTAACGCATTTGCCGTATTTAAATCATTACTTATTTCATCGATAAACTTTTGATTATATTTATTAAATAGTTCTTCGTTTATTTCCCCTGAAGCAACAATGTTTGATATTCTTGTTCTTAATTTATTTAAAGTACTCTCTGCTTGTTCTAAAGCTTCATAAGAAAATACTAGTTGTTTACGATAGTGAGAGTTTAAGCACATAAAACGGAATGCTATTGGATCATATCCTTTTTCTTCTAGTAAAGATACAGTTAAAATAGCTCCGGCTGATTTACTCATTTTTCCTGTTTCATCTAGTAAGTGTTCATTATGAAACCAGTAATTACACCATTTATGTCCTAAGTATGCCTCACTTTGAGCAATTTCGTTGGTATGATGTGGAAAAATGTTATCAACACCACCACCGTGAATGTCTAGTTTTTCTCCTAAGTATTTGATGGATATTCCAGAACATTCAATATGCCACCCAGGATATCCCTTGCCCCATGGAGAATCCCATTGTAGTTCATGATTTTCAAATTTAGATACGGTAAACCACAAAGCAAAATCAGCTTGATTTCGTTTGTTACCATCTTCTTCTACTCCTTCTCGAGCACCAACTACCATACTATCTTCTTGATGGTTTGTTAAAACATAATAATCTTTTAATTTACTTATATCAAAATAAACGTTTCCACCAGATACATAAGCATATTCTTTTTCTAATAGTTTTTCAATTATTTTTATATACATATCTATATTAGATGTAGCTGGGGATATTATTTCTGGTTTACGGCAATTAACTTTCTCAAAATCTTTGAAAAATTCCTTTGTATAAAAATCAGCAATTTCCATAGCAGTTTTATGTTCTCTTTTTCTTGCTACTTCCATTTTATCTTCACCAGAGTCAGAATCACTAGTTAAATGTCCAACATCAGTTATGTTCATAGCTCTAGTTACTTCATATCCTAAATATCTTAATGTCTTATCTAAAACATCGTGACCAATGTAATTTCTTATATTCCCTATATGAGCGAAATGATATACTGTTGGTCCACAAGTATACATTTTTACTTTTCCTTCTTCATTAGGTATAAAATCTTCTACTTTTCTTGTTAATGTATTATATATTTTCATTTTTTACTCCTCTTTCTATTAATATTACTTTTTTAACAACAGCAACATCGTATAGAAAGAAAAGATACTATTTTTATAAACATAGTATCATCCCCTCAAATTACATATATTATACAATATTATAATATAAGTTTAAAGAACTTTATGCGCTTTTCTTAAGTACTAAAGCTCCGTATGAATCTAAAGTTTTATTGTTAGAATTGTATAAATGATATGCTTCTTTTGCTTTCATATATTCACCTGGAATTGGTGTGTTAATAAAGTCATTAGTATTACTTATTATTACTAGATTATCTTCTATATCGCTTAATCTTTCAAACAATATATAGTTTTCTGTAACATCTATTGGTTTGAATTCAGCATTTTCTAAATGTTTCTCAGTATTTCTTATTTGACCTATATATTGGAAATATCTTAGTAAATCATAATCTATTTTGTCCCAAGTAAACGGCCTTCTACAAGCTATATCTCCTAAACCCTGCATACCTATTTCATCACCATAAAAGATCGATAGAATTCCTGGTAAAAAAGCTAAATTGAAAACATAGTTTTTATATATCCTTTTGCCTATTTCATATTGTTCTTTTGTTAATCTAAATTCTTTTTGATATGTTCGATCGCCATTATATGGACTCCATCCCCATTCAGATTGTTCATTAAATTCATCACATCCAAAATGATTTATACCTCGGGATGTGTCGTGAGTAGAAGTAAATATCATGGAAGAATTTAGAAAATCAAGAGGATATTCAGTTTCCATTTGATATAAAGCGTCTTTTAAAATATCAACTCTTTTGAATTTATAATATCTAAACAAAGAGGTAATTAATTTGTAATTCATTGTACCTTCCATTCCTTTACCGGCATCAACATAACCTCTTCCCATACGACGTGGATTTTGCCATACTTCACCGATGATAAATCCATCTTCTTTATTCCTTTTAACTGCTGTTCGAATCGCTTCGATGTATTTATCAGTTAATTCATCAGCGACATCTAATCTTAATCCATCTATACCCAAGCTAAACCACTTATCAATGATACCACCTTCACCACAGATATAATTAAGCCATTTTTCATTATTTCCATCACATACTACCTTGTCTTTAAAGCCATACCAGTATTTAAAATTAACTTTATTATCTGATATATAAGTGGCATAAAAGGGAAAATATGGTGAACTAGTACTTTGATAAGCACCAGTAGTATTGTATGTACCAAATTCATTAAAATATTTAGAATCATTGCCAGTATGATTAAAAACTCCGTCTAGAATTATTCTCATACCCATTTTATGGGCTTTATCACAAAGGCTTTTTAAATCTTCGTCATTGCCAACATAAGGATCTATTCGTTCATAGTCTGCTGCATCATAGCGATGATTTGACTGACTTAATACTATAGGACTTAAATAAAGGATAGATACTCCTAAAGATTTTATGTAATCTAATTTCTTTTCGATACCTTTTAGATCTCCACCATAAAAATCATTACACCATATACCGTTTTTGTCTCCAGCAGGTTGAATATCTTCATCCCAGGATTTATGAATATTTCTTCTAGGTATTTCAATTAAACTTTCTTTACGACCTTTATAAAAACGATCAACAAAGATATGATACATTACTTTTCCTCTTGTCCATTCAGGAATTTCATAATTTACGCTCATCTGCCATTTTTCTCGTGGAGTTATGGTTTGATCATTTGTATAATTGTTCTTTTTATAATATTGAAATTTTCCATTTGCTTCAAATGAAAAATAATAGTGATATAAATCTTTAGTAGGTAGTTCTATCTCCTTACTAAAATAAACAAAACCATCTTCATTTTTTATATGATCTAATTGAAAAGCTTTTCTTTCATTGTTACTTTCTATAATAAACTTCATTCTTTCAATCCAGCCGGACGACATAGGAATACGTATGGTTATTTTATATTTCGCTCCATTTTCTATTTTTGATATTTCTTTAATAGTAAAATTTTGATTATTAAGGTTTGCACTCATTTTTTTAATGACCTTTCTACTCCCTTATAATATGGAGACACTAGCCTTGTTTGATACCCTATATTCTCTATATTTATTATAATACATTTATTATATTATTGACAATTGTAAAAAAAGCAAAATAAAAAGTCTTGAAAACAAGACTTAATATTAAAAATGGTCGGGAAGACAGGATTCGAACCTGCGACCCCTAGTTCCCAAAACTAGTGCACTACCAAGCTGTGCTACTTCCCGAATATATGGTGCGCCCAAAGGGAGTCGAACCCCTAACCTTTTGATCCGTAGTCAAACGCT
>CAMZCT010000036.1 GCA_947305065.1 uncultured Mycoplasmatota bacterium
AATATTTTTAGAAAGAGAGCGCTATAGTTCGTAAGCTGTTGCTTAACTGCTCCATTTGAAAACAGGTTACGGTACAATGTATCGTAACTTTTTATTTTTCCACGTAGTTATGCTTGGAAAACCTTATAGATAAAAGTTCTTCTTGGAGAAAGGAGGACTTTTTTTGATGCTTAATTTCACATTAGAGGAACGAATTAAACCAGATGAAGAAATACTCGAGTTATTATCAAAAACTCAGTATAAGGTCGTAAATGGGGCTGTAAAAACGCTTGATGGGACTAATGTTAAATTTATAAAACCGGTAGAATACATCATTACAAAGCCATTTAAACTTACGATTCTTGAATATAAGGTTGTTGAAATTAATAATAAACCTTTTATTATTGAAGATGAAAACAAGAAATACTCATTGAAAGAAATAAAGAATATTTTAAACCAGTTGACAAAATAATTTAATTTGATAAAATGTAATTAATCTTAAAGAATATGTTTGCATTGAGGGGTGTTTGCAAATGAGATTGAAAAGAAAAATTTATTACATTGATTATTTAAGGACATTGGTTTAAAAGCCAATGTCCTTTTTTAGTGCGAGAGCGGAAAGTGTCCTCCCTCGAAAATGTAATAAAAATATTTAATAAGAAAGGATGTGATGTAATGAGTATTAGAACTGGAATTTATGTTAGAGTTTCAACTGATGACCAAAAAGAAAACGGTTTTTCAATTGATTCTCAATTAAGAATGTTAAAAGAATATTGTGAGAAGAACAATTATGACATTATTGGTGTTTATGATGATGGTGGATACTCTGGAAAAACTTTAATGCGCCCTGCTATGCAAAAACTTCTTAAAGATATTGAAGACCATAAACTGGATCGTCTTGTAGCTGTTAAAACAGACAGACTTTCAAGAAGCAATCTAGACGGCTTTTGGTTGCTGAACTATTGTGAGGAGAATGATGTAAAAATAGAACTTATACTTGAACCTTATGATGTTTCAACTGCTAACGGTGAAATGATGTTTGGAATGAACCTAGTATTTGGTCAAAGAGAAAGAAAGGAAATTGGAGCAAGAACAAGACGAGCATTAGATGAAATGGCACTTGAAAGAGTTCATCCAGCTAAAGCACCATTTGGTTATACAAGAAATCCAGATACCGGTCATTTAGAAATAAATCCTGTTGAAGCAATTTCTATAAGAAGATTATTCGATTTATGCAAGTCAGGTAAATCGATTAGAAATATTGCTGAAGTATTAAACAAAGAACATGCTTATTTAAATTGTAATAATGGTATTTGGAAAGCAGCTCGAGTTGAAAAGATTCTGAATAATAAAATCTATATTGGAACTTTTGAATTTGGAAAATATAAAAGAAAGCCAGAAGAAATATTAACTGTTGAAGAGTACTGTGAACCAATTATTGATATGGAAACTTGGAATAAAACTAGAGATGTTATTGTTAAGAATAAGCATTCAAATTATGGTTCTTTCGTTCATACTTTTTCATCACTCGTTAAATGTCCTTTGTGTGGTGAGATACTAAGAGCTTCAGAATCATATAAAGAACGTTGTGGACAAAAGAAAATCTATTTTCATCTTAGATGTAAAAATAAAAAATGTTCTGGATATAATTATCATTATAATTGTCAAAAAATAGAAGATGCTTTAATAAGAGTTCTAGATGAATTAACTAGGTATTTGATAGAAAATAAATATGAAGTAATGATTACCAACACTTCATATAATAAAGATATTGATAAAATTGATAAAGCAATTATTAAATTGGAAGAGCAAGAAAAGAAATTAGTAGATTTATATCTTGAATCAAATATTAATGTTTTAGCTATTAACAAGAAAAATGAAAAAATAAAAAAAGATATTGATTCGTTGAAAAAGCAAAAAGAACAATTAGATCCAGAAAATTTATCTAAAGAAGCAGTAGTCGATTTAACAAGACAATTTGAATACAAAAATAAAGAAAATAATTTCTTGTTTAACAATCCATTAGCATTTGCATTTCTATGGAGAGGTTTAAATAAAAAATCTCAAAAAGACTTAGTAAGCGATTTGGTAAGTTCAATTGAGATTGAAAGAGATAAAGACTACAATATAACAATTAAAAACATAAAATTCTCTGAACAATTTATTCATAAAACTACCAACGAATATATTGAGTATTTAAATATGATTTTAAGAGACAATAAACGAGGTGTTTTCTATGAAGGTCAACTTGATGAATCACATTTAAAAGATTATGAGAATTCATACTCAATTTTATCATTACAAAAATTTCAAAATAATATTTATTCAAAAGAAGAAAAAGAGAAATATTATAAACTTATGAAAGACCACTTCTACATTGATGGAATAATTGAAAGACCGCTTATAAAAAATAATGAACTAGTTGACAGAATTATTATGGTACCTAAATCATTTGTAAGTATAGAAGAATTAATGGCATAAAGTCATAAGCAATAATGCTTCGGCATTATTCATAACAATCCAATGACTACTTCGCTATTTGGAGTAGTTGTTGGATATCATATTTGAGCTATTTCAAATATGATCCAACTCGCAAGAGTTCGCCGGTGTTTTGATAGCATGTCAAAACCCATAGGGCGTTATGACTTTTGCCTAAAGTTAAAAGATCAATCTAAGAGGTTAAATGGAATTATCTTATTCATGTCATTTAGGTACTGATAGAAATAAATCAAAACGAGGTTCGAGAGCGGCAAAAAATAGTATAAGTGGGACATCATCTTTATCAAATCACTCTATTCAAAATATGAATCAATTAGGTCATGTGTTGAAGCATGATTTGAGGTTAGAAGAATATAACAACGAAAATATTGTAATGGTAATTGGAGAATCACAAGACAAAGAATCAGCTATGAATCATATCAAAAATATTTATAAAAATGAGTTTGAAGAAGCTAGGATTGAATACAATAATAACCAACCTAGAGAAAACAGAAAGATACAAGATTATTTAAATCATGTATCTGAAAATACTAATCGAGATATAGCTTGTGAGTTCATAATTGAGTTAGGAAATAAACCTTATTGGGCGACACAAAGCTTTGAAGAAAAACTAAAAATGGTTGAAGTTTATAAAAATCAAATCAAAGATTTAGAAGAACTTGTTCCTGAATTTAAAATAGGAGTTGCAGTAGTTCATCTTGATGAAAACTCTCCACATATGCATATTGTTGGAGTTCCAATTAAAGATGGATTCAAAAACGGAATGAAAAAACAAGTAGCTAAATCACAAATATTTACTAAAGAAAAACTACGAGAAATTCAAGATACAATGCGAGAAAAATGTATCAAAGAATTTAATGAACTTTATAATCTTAACTTCACTTTAGTTGATAAACAGATGGGAAGAAATGAAGATATTCCTCTATCTAAAATGAAAAACTATGATTATATCAAAAGAAATCTAAAACAAAACGAAAAGAAAATAAATGAATTAACTGATAAAGCATATGAACTTGGTAATGATTCAAATAGAATCAAAAACACTTTGTTTAATATAACAATGAAGCCAACCTATGATGATAAATATGAAATAACAAGTGAGCAAATTAAGGAGTTAATGACTTACAACAAAAAAGTAACTGATACGACAACTAAAATGCAAAAAACCAATAATCTACTTACAACAATGGATGATTATAGTGCAGTTGTTGAAACTTTATTTATCATAGTTCAAAAAGTAAAAACTTTATCTGGACCTTCAACTAATCTTGAAAAGAATTTAGAAGAAGCAATAAAGGCTATTAGCGAAGCTGTTGAATCTTGGACTACATTTATCTTATTTTTAACTAATATGGTTTTAATAAAAGATGATCCATATTTCACTGCATTAGTCGATAAATTAGTTGAAAAGCAATTAATAAATCAAAGAGAATACAACCATATAAAACATGGAACAACACTTAAAACTAATAATTATAATGAAAGGGATGATAGAAATGAAAGAATATAAAGAATATGATTTAAGTGAAAAAGAATATAAATTATTAAAAAGAAAATATAATTTAACAAAGATTTTAGATTACT
Organism: uncultured Mycoplasmatota bacterium; assembly: GCA_947305065.1. Classification (GTDB taxonomy): domain Bacteria; phylum Bacillota_I; class Bacilli_A; order RF39; family UBA660; genus Coprovivens. The sequence goes on from CAMZCT010000036.1 coordinate 4,063, forward strand.
ATTTTGATTGTAGAGAACAAACAATAGACGAAATAGATAAGGATAATCTTCCAGAATTAAAAGATTTAGATCTTGGAGGAACAAAGACTCCATTAGAAAGAATAATCAAGTATTTGGATCAAGGATATAATCCATACTTTGCAAAAATAAACGGACGTATTGTTGAAATGCATTATTCAAATGATGACATAACTATAGAAGATTATATTCATAGTGTCGTTGAAAAAGAAATAGAAACTGAAGGTTATTTACCTCCAGGGAAAATAATAGTTGTTCGTAGCTCTAACTTGAATTTTTAGAAAAAATATATATAATAGTTCACTAAAAGGAAGTGATACTTATGTTCACCACTGCAGTACACTCCATTAGAACTAAAAAAGAAATGTTAAAGATTTATTACTATTTAAAGAATCCACAAGAAATTCTAGAACAAGATAAAGAAAATATTGAATTCTATATTAATGTCGAAAAAAGTAGAAACTCTATTAAAAATTATGATATTCACAACGAAAAAATGGAAATAGATTTCTTGTGGTATTTATCAGGCTATGAAGAATTAAAGGGAAAAGAAAGATGGTTTATGGATAGAATGGTTGAAAATTCTACCGATAAAACTCCATGTGCATATCATGTTTATCAAGCATTTTCAAAAGGTTCAGTAACAATTGCTGAAGCTCATAATATAGGCGTAAAATTTCAAGAAGAAATGTGGCCGTTAACTTTTACTACAGTTATGACAACACATAGCAATAAAGATAATATTCATAATCACATGATTATTATTCCAACTGGTAATGAAAGTTTTAACGAAAAAAAGTTTTATAAAAAACGTGAAGAAATCACCAAGAAAGTTTGGAAAGAGATTAAAGGGTAGAATCATCTAGTTCTATCCTTTTTTGCTCGAAATATAGTAATCTTACGATCATTAAAAATACTGAAAAGTATGATATAATGTATTTTATAGGAGTTGATTATATGAATAAAAAAATATGTATGATAGGATCAATCATTAATACTATAACTGTTTTGTTATTCGCAATTTTTTTGCTAATTGATTTTAAATTTGGATATTTTTTTGTATGTATATTATTGTCATTAAGTTTTATAATGATGATTGCTGGATTAGAAAATGAATGTAGTGAAGATAATAAAGTAGCTGGTAAAATTGCACTTATACTTGCTGGTGTTTATTCAGCATTAATTATGATTGTATATTTTACTCAATGTACAAGTGTATTAAATGATAATTTAAGTAAAGAAGCATTAAAGGTACTTGATTATAGTAATATGGGATTAATGTTTAATTTAGATTTACTAGGTTATGCTATTATGGCATTATCAACATTCTTTATAGGATTAACATTAAATGTTAAAAATAAGAAAGATAAGGCATTAAAATATTTATTATTAATACATGGTATATTTTTTATAAGCTGTTTAATTATGCCAATGACAGGTATATTTGCTAATCATAGTGCATCAGGTTCAATGGGTGGAGTAATTGCTCTAGAAATTTGGTGTTTATATTTTTTACCAATAGGAATACTATCATATTTTCATTTTAAAAATAATAAATAATGATTAGTTCGGAAGATTAAGATATTCCCGTACATTAAGGTGAGAAATAATCTCATCTTTTTTTGTAATATTGCGATTAGCAAGTCAATGAAAAAATGACTAGGTTTTATGGTATAATAATATTAAATGTTAAGTTTGGTTGACAAATTTCCAATAAAACTTGGTGGAGTGCAACTAAAATAATCTGTATAATTAATCGTGAAAGAGGTGAAATTATGAGTTTAGGTCAAAGATTGATTGAACTAAGAAAATCAAAACAATTATCTCAAGAAGAAGTAGCTGATAAATTAAATGTTACAAGGCAAACTATTTCTAAATGGGAAACAGACCAAAGTTCTCCAGAATTTGATAAAATAATTCCATTGTGTGAACTTTTTGAAATATCAACTGAAGAATTAATTACAGGAAGAAAGGAAAAGACAGAGGAACAAAAAGAAATTATACTGGATACTGAAGAAAATAAGAAAAAAAGAACTATTGGATTAGTTAGTAGTATATTTTTATACTTTTTATCAGTAGTTTGGATTATGATTAGTATTCCAGTATTAAATATGAATCCAGTTGTAGGTAGTGCAATATTTCTTTTGATTTGTGGTATAGCAACTTGTGTATTGGTTTATTCAAGAATAATGTTTAAAAAAGAGAAAACAGAAGCAGAAAAGAAAAAAGATAAACGCTACAAACAAATTGAAGATATAGCGGGTTTAATTACAGTAATAATTTATTTAGCAATTAGTTTTATTACTATGGCTTGGCATATAACATGGTTTATTTGGTTAATATATGCTTTATTGATGGAAATAGTAAAGTTAATACTTTCCTTGAGAGGTGATAGCAATGAATAATAAAACTCCTAAAATTATTCTTATTGTCTTTTTAAGTATATTAGTAATTGGATTATCTATATTCTTTGTGAATATTCTAACAAACAAAAACTTTAGATTTGGACACTTTAGTTTTGGACATAAAGTAAGTAATGAATTAGTATTTAATCAAGAATATGAAGCTATTTTTGATATTATTAAGATTGATTCTAAATCAAGCAATATTGAAATAAAAGAAGGAAATGAATCAAAAGTAAAAGTTGTTATTTATGGAGATAAGGATGAAACGAATGTAGAGATTGTAAATAATAAATTAAACATAAAGTCAAATGAAAAAAAATGTATAGGTTTTTGCTTTAATATGACAATTGCTAAAATAGAGGTTTATCTTCCAAGTAGTTATTCTGGAAATATAAATATTGAAAATAACTATGGAGATGTAAATATTGGGAATTTTGATAATTTAATTTTAGATGCTAAATTAGATGCTGGAGATATTAAAGTTGATTCTTTAAAATCAGGTAAGATTAAAAATTCCTATGGAGATATTAAAATATTAGGATATTCAAAAGAATTAGAAATAGATCAAGACTGTGGAGATGTAGAAGTCTCTGAAGTAGATAGAATTAAACTTGAAAATAACTATGGTGATATTGATATTGGAAAAGTAAATGAATATTTACAAATAAAAGAAGATTGTGGAGATGTAAAAATAGATTCATTAAACTTAAAAGAAAATTCAAGCATTCATAATAGTTATGGCGATATAAAAATAGGCTCAACAAATGAAATATATATAAATGCAAAAACAAGTTTAGGAGATACAAAAATTAATAATAACTATCAAAAATCATATGTTACTTTGACTATTGATAATAGTTGTGGAGATATTAGAGTTAATAATTAATTTTTAATATGTAATTTTGATGGTCTTAATGATTGTACTATTAAGATGTTGAGAACTAATTAAGATAAATCTATATGAGATTTATCTTTTTTAGTGTATAATATATCTGATAGACAAATAGTAATATTCCGATCAACTCAATAAAAAATATGCTTAAAAATATGATATAATTAGAACTGATAGATAAATAGTAATTT
>CAMZCT010000037.1 GCA_947305065.1 uncultured Mycoplasmatota bacterium
TTCCATCTTTTTGTTTGATGTCCAAAATGAACTCCAGCTTCTAATAAATAACTTAAAGAAACTACTGCCATAAAAATTTCCCTCCTTCGTTAATTCTTCTGCTTGCTTCTTTCTTAAACTACACCTTTTAAGGCACTCGAAGTTTAAGTCCACAAACATGTTTATTTCCTTTTTTAAGGCATGTTTATTGTATCAAATAAATCATATTATGACAACAATTTTTTGATAAAAAAATTTGCTTTTAGGTTTCAAGCAAATATTTCAATAAATCTTTATTTTTTTTAGAAAATAGTAGCATAGCCTTTTTGAATTCTTCTTCGTTATCAAGCGGTAATATTTCGCCTTTTACTTCTTTTCTAACACAGATATCTTTTTCATCGTTTGTGTTAGCTAAGTATAGGTATAAAACTTCTTTGTTTGGTATTTGTTCAACGGCCACATATTCTTTGTTATCTATCATAAAACTTCTCATTTTTTCTTACCCTCTTTAAATTCTTCAATATTTTGGTCTGTTTCCATTCTTTTACCGTAATCTTCCATGTAGTCTCTTAAAGCTTTTTTGTATTTATCTACGTCTATTTTTAATTTTCCATCTTCTTCATAACATAAACCTCTAGCTTCGCAATATAATACGAAGCTACTATATTCTGTTTTATTAGACATATACAAGTGATGAACAAGAGTATTCATATCTTCAAGTCTAGTTTCTTCTCCAACGTTACATAATCCACAAAATACTCCATATAGGAAAGAGTCTATATCCATCTCTTCAGGGTTATAACTACGAGCTACTTTGTCAAAATCTACCCAATATCCTTTATTATCAGAGGTTATGTTAGAATTCTTATGATATGATTCGGTAGCTGTTTCAAACGATATATTAACGGGATATTTGTGTGTTAGTTTTACTATTCCGTTATATCCAAAAGTTAAAGCAGATATTACAGCAAAACCCGCTAAGGCACCTCTTATAAAGCCTTCTTTTAAACCCTCTTTTTTTCCGTTTTCGTAAGCATTTTTAGTTCTTTTATTATTATCGTAAATACTTCTTCGTTTAATGTCTGATAATCTTTCTTCTGCAAGTGACGATCTACCGCTGGAGGTTTTAATTATTCCTTTATTATTATTATTATTATTCATGCTACACCTACTCTCCTAGTTATTATAACAAAAAAACAAATAGTTTTGAATAACTATTTGTTTTTCATAGTTAACATGATGTTCCCTCAGCGTAATTTTTAGATGTTATTTTTATATTACTACCTGATTTGGTAACTGATGGTTTATGACCATTTGCGTATCTGATTTTACCATATGGAGCAGCGATACAGTACATAGCTTTAGTTGTACTTTCATTAGTACAAGTTAATTCTAGATTGCTAGTAGAAGTTATTAACATACAAGCACCATTTCTTGCAGAGCCGATTGCTCCACCATCTTTCCCATCTGATAATGAACCTGTTACACTTACTTTTACGTGGCCGCTAATAGTTGTTACTCCGGAGTTTACACAAATACCACAACGACCTCCGTTAGATGAATCGTATCCTAATTTACTAACATATATTTCTCCGCCTTTAAGTTTTGTTGTGCCTTTTGAATCAATTCCTGTTGCTCCTTGCCCGGTATTAGCTGTAGCTTTTATGGTTCCATTAGTTAGAGTGAATGTAGCCCCAGCTAACACATCTATGCCCTTAGCAAATTTCTGGCCAGGTTTTCCAGCTTCAAGGACTGTATCAGCTGCTGTTGCGGCTTTAATATTGGTATTTCCTTCGTTATAAATAATTGTTTGACCTTTAGCAGATGTAGTTGCGTTATATGTATTAACTATGTTAGTTTTAATACCTCCAGTGTTAGATCCAATAATTAGATTACCACCACTCTTTACATGGATTGTTCTGTTCTTACTAGACTTAATTGTTCCGTTTTGGATAATAAGTCCTCCTTTGGAAATGGTTATAGTATTTATTAAATTTAGAGTCTTACCATTCAAATCTAGAGTTAGATTTTTAGGAGGATCATTGGTAAGAGTTGGAGTTGAATTGTCAATTAATCCATCTACTAATAGTGAGATAGTTTGGGAATTATCTGTATTATCTAAAGCTTCATCAAGAGTACTAAAATACATTCCTGCACTATTTTTATAATTACCACCATAGCTACAATTTATATTTGGTGTATTACAAACATCTGGTTCGTCTTTACAAGTAAAATCACCAGTACATGTATATTTACAAACATCATTTTCTACTGTAACTTGACAATATGGGCTAGAAGCACTACATGGGGTACATGAAATCCAGTTAGCTTCGTAGAATCTGTCTCCTTCTGCTCCCAGGCCAATAGTAACATCTTTAGTTTTGCCACTTAAATCAGTACCTGTCCAACCTGAGAAAAATTCTGTTCCTTTGGTTGGTGGATTTAAAGTAATAGTATCAATAACTGTGTACGTTGTTGGGTTAGGTGTTGATGGTTCTGTTCCACCTTTCAAGTCATAACCAATTGTGTAATCAATTTTTGGCTTCCAATTGGCATATAAAGTAATTGAACATGGTTTATCTCCTAAATCACAATCTACTGCTTGAGCAAGGTTAAGAGGGCTTGTCTCTGCTCCTTGTTCAACTGCTATACCACTACCATCTGGTCTAGTATTCCACTCATTATCTGGTATTAACAAATAATTTTCTTTTTCAAAACATATACCATTTGCTTGATGAGGGTTTTCAATACGGAATATGCTGGCAGCAGGAAGAGTTAAAACGTCACCATTTAGTTTGTCAACAGCATAAGAAGTACCAGCTTTTAATATCCATGGACTATCTGAAGTAGCACACCAAGTTCCACCATTACCGTCGTAAGTTAATCTTAAATTATATCCTTCCCCAGTATTCATCTGATTGTATCCATTTGGAATCTCTAATGATGTATAGTAATACTTATATCTTGTAACTGTAGTAGTTTTTTTTGAAGTTTCTGGATCAAAATCTGAACAAGTTCCCCCACTTTTTAAACAATAATCATAGTAAGTGTATTCTTCTGTTTTATCTGGAACTTTAAATTCTACAACTATTCTATATATTTGTTTAGTGGGATCAATTGTGTCGTTTGTTTCTGTAAGGCTTAATATATCATCTTCTTCTGCTGAACCAGTATATCCATCTAAACTATATAAATAATTTACTGCTTGAACAGAAAGGTTTTTAAGGGCTGTATTACGACGACAGTTGGCAGCAGCACCACTTTTGATATCGTCATTATTAACACAGTTTACTATTTTATTAACGTTATATGGCATTATAAATACATGGTTAACGTTCCATTGCCCGTTCTGTAATATTTTCTCACAGAATACTTTTTCTGATTTTGGGTCACCACTAACGGCTGCATCATCACCAACTACGGCAGCTGATGAACAACCAAATTCTGATATATAAGATGTATTGTTATTTTGAGAAATAAATTTGTCATTTATATATTCGTTTAAGCCATTCTCTTCTAAGAAATTTAATATATAATAAGTTCTATATAAATAAATTGGATCATCATATAATAATCTACTTTTAGCACTATCTAAAACATTGGTAAATGAAGCATATACAGTTAATAATACTGTACCTAGGAATGCAATACATACCATTGTTTCAACAAATATAAAACCTTTCTTCATACTTTATACTACCCTCTTTACATTACAATTATGTATTATCTTGCAATATCATTGTATCAAAAAAACAAATAGAATTAAATAGCTATTTGTTTTTTATTTGTATTTTGTTACGCTTATAATTAATCCGCCTTTTTTAGTAGTTTTGATTATATTATTGTATTTATATTTACCAAATCTGCGAATGCTAAATACGTCATTTTCCTCTAGATTAATACTATATTTGGTTACAATATTATAATTAAGAATTACTTCTTTATTTTTGAATCTTTCAACAATGTTTTTACGACTGTCATTAGTAATGCTACTAATAACATTATCAATTCTCAAACTAGAAACTAATAGTTCTAAATTATCATATTCTACTTCATAGTCTGCTAGATAATCTCTATCTAGTTTTTCTATGCTACTTATACTTATTTTATTTAAAGAAAAATTATATTTTATATATTCAAATAATTCTTCTAACAAAAAGATATAAGCTGTATTGTCTCGAACGATAATATCTCCGAAGGTTTCTTCTTTCAGTCCTAGAACAAATAGTTCTTTTAATACCATTGGGTGTCGTACGGGACTTTTAAAAGTTATTTTACAAATAATTATGTCTGGTATTTCTTTATTATATATAATAACCTTATTAGCTTCAGGAAAAGGTTTATAAACTTTTTGAAGGTTCTTAGGAAGTTTGTTCTTTACCTGTAGGTATTCTTTAGGATTTAAAAACTTGGTATTCCCTTTACTGTAAAAACTATCAACTATATGATTGATACTATAATCATTTTTCATCTTTAGAAATACCTAATATTTTAATCAAAAAGAAAGCAAACATATTTAAAGCCATCATGATAGAATATGTTATCATTTGTCTTGTTGAAAATAGATAGAATACTACTGGTAATAAGGCAAGGAAAACGTATTTCATTGATATCTTTTCGTTACTATTTTCAAAGATAAGAACATAGTCTTTCTTAGATATATTATTAAAGAAAAGATATAAATTTATGGCTGAGAACAACATTACTCTAACGGCAAAAATATTAGTTGCTTCATTATAAATTATAGAGAAGTAAATAAGGATAGCATATAAAATTATATTAGTAATTGGGAAAATATTGAACCAATTATCTTTTATATAGTGTTCGTTATCCATATTAGACTTAATTATTTTAGTTATACTTTTGATTTCACTATAAAAATATAGAAACCAAGGGATGAAAGTTATAATTACAATAATTCTTTCCATTATTCTCTCACCTCTATTTTATTATACACTATTTTCGCTTTTTTTAATCATCTTTTCTATTTTTTTGATATAATTTTTTTAGGTGATATATATGAAAATAGGAAGTTCTGTTTTAGTTAATAAATTAGTTACTAAAGCATGCAAGTTATTTGGTAGAAATGGTTCTGTTTATCCTGGATATATACTGTATGATATATTGAAACAAGAAGATGTTTTAAATAAAGTAAAATATCCTAAACTTGTAATAGCTGTTACGGGTTCATCTGGTAAAGGATCTACTACTGATTTGATTAATCATATTCTAACGGATGCTGGTTATGACGTATGCTATAACAAAAGTGGCTCTAATGGTGTATTAGCTGCTATTACTTTAATACTTAATAACTGTGATAGAAAAGGTAATTTCTTACATGACGTTTTATTATTAGAATGTGATGAAAGACATTTAAAACTAATATTTAAAGATAAGAAACCAACTCATATGATAATAACTAATATGACTAGAGATCAACCATCTAGAAATGGTCATCCGGATTTGGTTTTTAAAGAAATAGTTGATTCAATTGGGGATGAAACTACTCTACTTCTAAACGCCGATGACCCATTAGTAAATAAGTTGAAATTTGAAAGAAAGAATAAAGTCGTTACTTATGGGCTAAGTAAGAATAATGATTCTTATAAGGATATTGAAAATATTTATCCTGATTATGCTTATTGTCCTTTTTGTAATAGTAAACTAGTATACAGCTATTATAATTATGGTCATATAGGAAATTATAGCTGCCCTAAGTGTGATTTTAAACGTGGCAAGGTTGATTTTGAAGTAAATAGTATTGATTATGATAAAAAAGAAATGGATATTAATGGTAATAAGATTTATTTGAATAAGGGAGTTTTATATGCTGCTTATTATACTGTTGCTGCTTATGCTTTATGCAAAGAAATTGGTCTTGATGAAAAGGTTATAAAGGAAGCGATAAATAAAGACAAACAGGAATCTAAACGAGGCAAAGAGTTGTTGTTAGATGGTAGAAAACTAACGATGTTGGAAAGTAAAAATGAAAATAATCTTTCTTATTATCAATCTATTAAGTATATTACTTCTCAGAAAGGTACTAAAACTATCATCTTAGGTTTTGATAATGTTTCTAGAAGATATAAGTATAATGATTTATCATGGTTATGGGATGTTAATTTTGAAATGCTGAATGATAAGAATATCGATAAGATATTAGTTATTGGTAGATTTAGATATGATGTTGCAACAAGATTAGAATTTGCTGGTATTGAAAAGGATAAAATGATATTAGTAGATGACTTTAATAACTTGTTAAATATTGTTAAGACTACTAAAGGGGAATTATATACGATGGTTTGTTTCGATATGACCGGTAATATTCTTAATCTAATTAAGGAGGAAAGTAATGAAGAAGTTTAAAATAGCGTATCTATATTATGATTTAATGAATCTGTATGGAGAAAATGGTAATATTAGATATTTAGAAAAGAAATTAAAAGAACAAGATATTGATGTGAAAATAGATTTACTTTCTATTCCTGATAAGATTGATTACGAAAAGTACGATATGTTTTATATAGGGGCTGGTAGCGAAAATAACGAAGTGTTAGTTTTAGAATATATGTTAAAGCAACAAGAAGAGATTATTAATGCTATAAATAATAAGAAGTTTTTCTTAGTTACCGGTAATGCTTTAGAATTATTTGGAAAGGATATAAATATTAATGGAACTATATATGAAGGAATTAATGCTTATGGATACGATGTATATCCCGAGAAAGAACGAATTGTTGGCGAGCAATATTATAAATGTGATTTAGTACCTCATAATATAATTGGTTTTCAAAACAGAAATAATGTTATGAGTGATAATGGTGATAATTTATTTAAAGTAATACAAGGGGTTGGATATAATTACAATGTTAATTTTGAAGGTATACATGATAATAATTTCTATGGGACTTACTTATTAGGACCATTACTTGTTAGAAATCCTTATTTATGTGATTATTTTGTTAAAGAAATATGTGATTATTTAGAACAAGAATATAAAGATCCTGATACTAGTGGATTAGCTTATAAAGCTTATAATGAATATTTGTTAAATTTTTTAAAAGATTTAAATAGTTAAAAAAAAGAAACTACTTGATAAAGTACCCTAATTAGTTGACACACATAAAAAAAGAAGTATGTGTTAGAATT
>CAMZCT010000038.1 GCA_947305065.1 uncultured Mycoplasmatota bacterium
ATGAAAAAAATAGTATTAGTGAAAATCTCACCAACACTATTTATAATACAACCAATAAAATGGTTTAAAAACCATTTTTTTAATTGACATCTAATCATCCTTCATAATACAATAACTATAAACTTTTAAAAAGGATGTGTTTGTTGATGAATTGGAAGGAATTTAGCGATTTAGCAGAAAATAGAGGAGAAAAGGAAACTTATTTTGAAATGTTTTTTATGCATTATCTTTATTACAGTATAGTAGAATGTCACAGTCGCAAAGTTAGTATAAGAGATGTAAGCCGCTTCTTTCATAATCTTTATCATAATTTGGCAGAAAAAGAAGCAATGAAAATAATTTGTTATGATTATAAAAGAAATGCTGTATGTTCTAGTAATTATTTAGAAGATAATGATGCGGAAATAATACGAATGGCCGAAAAACTTCGGGAAAATAGTTTATATGAAAAAATGTTTCATTTAATAGACGGATATATTGTTATAGATGATGGCTTTTCTTATTCACATAATGGTGCTAAAAGATGGGGGAAAAATTTGAGAACCAGTGATTTAAACATTGCCTTCTATTACAGCAAAGAAGAACTCTATAATTGGCGAGAACCAAAATGGATTAAAATAAAGGAATTCATGAATTATTTGGGAGTTGGTTATGATCAATCTCTAATAGAATTTTTATGCAAATGGCATCTAAGCAATCCTAAATTTTGCCATAATCCTCTTATAACTCCTGAAACGGAAGGAATTAAACTAACTCCTAAGAACCTCGAATTAGGTGAGTTTATAGCAGCAAAATTTATTTATCGTTGTTTTAAAGAATGGCATAGAAGTAATGAAGCTGATCTTGCCTATAGTGTTAGAACACCAGAGATACTTATTAAAGGTGTTGATTACTATCCAAGTGCCATAAAAGAGAAAACTGACAATTATCGAATTCAAATGATAGAAAAATATCCGGAACTGGCAAGACGCTTTGCATTCCTTATCCAAACAGCTAAAAACGATCAAATAGTTTTTGATTCAGCTTATGAGCCCGTAAAATATGACCGATTACAAGTTCAAGACCCAGATGCTGATGAAGCATTTAGATTGGGTAGAAAAAATTATATTCTAAAAGTAGCTGGGAAATATTACCAAGACTATATAGTTGAGAAAAACAATAGGGGGGAGGTTTTGTTAAAAGACTCCGTAAGTTATAGCATGTCAAACCTAGAAGAATTATCTCCAGAAGAAAGGAAAAGTAGATTCGCTGAAAAAGACTATTTGGAGGAAGAACTATCAAGAATGAAAAAAGAGCGTGCAGAAAAAATAGAAGAACAAGAGAAAGCCGCAAAATATAAGAAAGCATGGACCGAATTAAATAAAGAAAAACCGGTGAGAAAAATGATCTGCGAAACAGATATTGGACAACTTTTTGCAGAACGTAATTGGTATGTAGAAAGCCAAAGAACGGAATACTTTGAAAAGATGCTTATGCATTATCTTTATTATAATATTACAGAAGGATTTAGTAGAAAAATAAATATTATAGAGATTAACAGCTATTTCCAAAGATTATACTATTATCTATCAAAATCAAGAGAAATAAATACACGAGAGGCTTATTTCGTAAATTATGCTTATTGTCCAGAAGGCCCTGATGGATTAAAAAATACTAAAGAAAAAATAACCAAAATGCAAAGAAATCCAAAATACAAGGGTATGTTTAATTTGTCTGGGGACATGTTAATAATAGAAGATGCTTTTTCTTATAGTCCAAAATATGAAAGAATATCAAATCACTCATCACTTATAAATTGGTTAGAAACACTTTTGTACCTTACCAAAAAAGATTTGGCAAGCGAATCTATGGTCGGTGAAGAAAAAGATGAAAAAACAGAAAAAAAGAGAAAATTTATTAATAATTTTACATTTGTAGGACAGGATCAAACAATAATAGAACATATTTGCAAAAAATCATTGTCTACCTATAATACTCCTAAAATTAGTGCTGCTAGTGAAGGAGTTGAAATAACTGAAGAAAATCTAGAATATGGAAAAATGCTAGCTGCTAGAATAATTCCTAATTATCATTTGGAAGATGTGAAAGAACAATACTTGGCAATGGCTCAAAATTTTGCTTTCTTAATACAAACTTGTAAATCAGGAGATACCGTATTTGATGGAACTTTTTCAGAACACTCAAGAAATTATAAACCTATAAAAAAAGAAGCAGATATGATCTTTAGAAGAGATTATATACTTGAGAAAACTTGTTGGACAGTTAGTGATATGGGGAATTCTTACAATCTTCCTATCCAGACAACTCTTGTTGTAAAAAAAGATTTCAAAGGTAATATTTTTGTAACAGATTCGAATATCAAAAGAGAAGGCAGAGGTTGGATTAATATTAGCGAAATATCTCAGGAAGACTATAATAAATACTTTGCTGATAAAGATTATCTAGATTGTTTAATACAACTAGAAAAAGGGGGAAGCTTAAAACTAACAAAAAGAACACAAGATTAAGTTAATAAGAAATTAGTGATAACAACTAATTTCTTATTTTTATGTAAAGGAAATGCTATACTGATTGTTAAAGAATTGATATTATTCTATAATAATAGTGGGTGATAGCATGAAAAAAAGAATACAAGATCTAGATGTCAGAAACAAAACTGTATTACTTAGATGTGATTTTAACGTTCCTGTAGACAATGGCGTTATAAAAGATGATAGTAAAATAATTGAATCTTTAGAAACAATTGAATACTTAATTAAAAACCATGCCAAAGTAATAATATTGTCTCATTTTGGAAAAGTAAAAAGTGAAGAAGATAAAAAGAAGAATTCATTAGAACCGGTTGCTAAACATTTACAATCATTAATTTCTTCTAAAGTGTTATTTTCAAGACAAACCAGGAGCCCTCAGTTAGCTCTATTAGTTGAAAAAATGAATCCTGGGGAAATATTGGTATTAGAGAATACAAGATTTGAAGATGTTCCTAATAAGTTAGAAAGTGGAAATGATCCTCAACTAGCTATGTATTGGGCAGGATTAGCTGACATATTCTGTCTTGATGCATTTGGATCATCACATAGAGAACATGCATCAACACACGGAGTAGCGAAATTTATTCCTAGTTGTATAGGTTTTCTAGTTCAAAAAGAAGTTGCAAATTTAGACAAATATGTACTTAATGCTGAGAAACCGTTTACTATTTTAATGGGAGGAGCAAAAGTCGAGGACAAGGTTGCTTTAATAGAATCATTACTACCTAAATGTGATCATTTACTATTAACTGGCGGTATAGCTAATTCCTGTTTATATACTTTAGGTTACATGGTAGGAAACTCACTTAAAACAGACGATGAAGCTGTATTAGATAAGTTGAAACAATTATTGATAGATTATCAAGAAAAAATAATGTTACCTCTAGATGTAATTGTTGGAAGAGATTATGATTCAAATTATGTTGAACATATCAAAGTAGATGAAGTCCAAGCAGGCCAAGCAATATTTGATGTTGGAATGGATACTGTTCGTGCTTATGCTCAAGTATTAAATTCTTCAGCAACTATTTTTGTCAATGGTACAGCTGGTAAATACGAAGACAAGAGATTTGCTACCGGAACTAGAGAACTATTAGAACAAATAGCAAATAATAAAGCGATTAAAGTTGTAGGTGGTGGAGATGGTGTTAGTGCAGTTAAATATTTCCATTTTGAAGATAAATTCACTTACCTATCAACCGGTGGAGGAGCAACACTAGAATACATAATAAATAGTAGTTTACCTGCAATAGATAATATAGAAGATCAATAATTTCCCTTCTCAATCTCTAATGAAGGGAATTAGAGATGAAAATATTATTAATTTCAAAAAAAGAATATAAAGAATATTTAAAAAACTATATAGTAACAAAAAGTATAGATTACTATAATATAATTGAATTATTAAAACAAAACTACGATGCCATAATAATTGATGGTATAACAGATATTAATGTACTAAGACTATTGAAAGAATACCCAAATCCATTATATCTAACAAAAACTATAATAATAGATAATAACTATTCTTGTTACAATCTGCTCAATAGTCCGTATCAATTATTTGCCATAATTAGTAGTAACAAATTAGAATATTTAGAATATTACATAGAAGAAATAGCGCAAAACAACATTTTTTATAATATTAATAAAGCTAGTATATATGATGAAATATCCAATATATTAAAAAGACTAGGGATTTCACCAGATAAAGATGGCTTTCACTATTTAAGAAAAGCCATATACGAATGCTATATTAATCCATCCCTACGAACTAGCTATAACAAACTATATAATATTCTAGAAGATACTTTTTCCATAAATAAAAAAGACATTGAAAGAAGTATCAGGTATTCAATATCAGTAGGATTTATAAAATCTGATTATGAATACTCGGAAAGATTATTTTCTAACATACTTTCTCTAGAACAATCACAACCTAAGAATAGTGAATTTATAGCTATCGTTTTAGAAGAGTTGTTGAGAATCCATTACAAAACAACATACTAACTTAAAATAATATATGTTATTATTATCAAGATAGAAGGTGATTATATGAACGATGATAACAATACTACCAATCCTTTTGAAGATGCTGAAACAAATTACGATCCACTAGAAGAAAACAGCGGTGAAAACACAGGCTTTGGCAATAGTAATGATTTTAACAATTCAAATGATGACTTCATGAGTAGTAACTATTTTGTTCAATCACAATATGATAATCAATATGAAGAGTTCAGTCAAAACAATGAACAGAATTATGATTATGATCAGCCAACTTTTAATCAAGCAAATTATTATGAACCAGAAGAAAGACCAAAAAATAATTCTATAGTAAAAAAAATACCGATAATTATTTTCATTATAATATTATTAGTTATCCTAGTATTGCTTTTGAAAAGTTTATTAGGTGGCACAGAAGCACCAATTGATGAAGAAACAGAGAGTATTCCTGTAGAAACCATTAATAATGATGAAAATACACTTAATAAAAGATTTACAATAGAAGCCAAAAAGCTAGCCAATGGAAATATCTTCTTGAATATTCATAATAAGAACAATGTTAGTGTTGATGCTGATGTTACAATAGAATTCTTGGGTAACCATACAGAACAATATAATATTAAGAACATACCTGCCAAGAGTCACTATTATAGCTCTGTCGCAGTGGATAAAGAACTAAGAGAAAAAGAATTTGAAGCCAGTGCCAAACTAACTTTAAATAAATATAAAGAATATTATAATGATAAAATTCAAATATTAAAAAAAGAAGAAGACGCGGAAAACTTATTGGTTGAAATCAAAAATGATTCTTATTCAGAGATGGATGCTATAAATGTTTATGCTCTATATTTTGATGCGTCTGATCAAATAATTGGTTTTGAAGAAAGTTCTGTAAAAAAAGTTCCTGTAGATGGTACAAGTTCTATAAAAATAGGATACCCTAGAGGAGAAGATTATAATTTTGTTAGTTTCTCACGATATGAAGTGGGAATTAACACAGCGTACTCATTCAAAGAAAAATAATAAACGAAATGATAAAGTACCCTAATTAGTTGACACACATAAAAAAATAAGTGTGTGATAGAATTAAGTCAACTAAGGAGGTACTTTTTCTATGGCTAAAAAAGGTCAAAAATTTAAAAGAATTGATGAAGAATTAATTCTAAAAATAGTTAAAGAAAAAATTACTGAAGGTAAGACATATTCAGAATTAGAAAAGAAATATCATGTATCACATGGTTCAATAATGACATGGGTTAAAAGATATCGTGACAAAG
This sequence comes from uncultured Mycoplasmatota bacterium, assembly GCA_947305065.1. Classification (GTDB taxonomy): domain Bacteria; phylum Bacillota_I; class Bacilli_A; order RF39; family UBA660; genus Coprovivens. Next base: position 5,816 of record CAMZCT010000038.1, read on the forward strand.
GATATGTTAATAGAGAAAAACAAGGAGTAAAAAAGGATCCATCTAAAATGACTATTGAAGAATTAAGAATCGAGAATGAAATATTAAAAAAATTCCAAGCCTTCCTCAAGCAACAACACGACAAAAAATAGAGTTTATAGAAATGAACAAACAAAAATATAGCATTTCTAAAATGTGTAATGTTTTGAATATAACTAGACAAAATTATTACAAATATAGAAATACTATAGATAAAGATTATTATGACTATTTGGAAATAAAACGTGTATTTGAGGAAGGCAAAGAATTATATGGGGCTAGAAGAATAAAGAAAGCTTTAGTTGAAGATACTGGTTGGGTTATTAATTTAAAGAAAGTCAGAAGAATTATGAGAAAATATTGTTTGAAAGTTAGATATCATAAAGTTTTTAAAACAAATCAAAACAAGAAAAGAATTGAGGAAAATGTAAAACCAAATCTTGTAAGAAGAAATTTCAATGTAGAAAGAGAAAACCAAATTTGGTCAACTGATATAACGTATATTATTTACAATGGCAAACGTGCTTATCTATCATCAATTATGGACCTTTATACAAGAAATATAATTTCCTATAAAATAAGTTATCATATGGACAATAAATTAGTTATGGACACGTTAAACGATGCGATTCGCAAACAAAAAGATGTATATGGAGTTATCTTGCATAGTGATCAAGGTTTCCAATATACATCTAACGAATACAAAGCTATCTGCGAATCAAATGGAATACGTATTTCCATGAGTCCAAAAGGCTCACCCGTAGATAACTCACCTATAGAGAGTTTCCACTCAAGTTTGAAACGTGAAACTCTCCGTAGTTATAATATCACATCTTTAAAAGAATATATACAACTTGTTAAAGAATGGATATTATTTTATAATACAAAAAGAATAAGACTTAATTAAAAGACACGTACTATTTTTTAATACGTGTCAACTAGATGGGTTACATCATC
>CAMZCT010000039.1 GCA_947305065.1 uncultured Mycoplasmatota bacterium
GAAAAAAATAGTATTAGTGAAAATCTCACCAACACTATTTATAATACAACCAAAAACAATACGTTAAGTATTGTTTTTATTAAGCATTTCTTTCTTTTACTTTGTATTCCTTCTTCATTCCCTTTAAGAAGTTTAGTTTTGCTCTTCTTACTAATCCTCTCTTAACTACAACAATTTTATCAATAGTTGGTGAGTTTACTGGGAATACTCTGGTTACACCGATACCATAAGATTTTTTACGTACAGTGAAAGTTTCAGATACAGAACCACCTTTTTTAGCTACTACTAAGCCTTCAAATGATTGGATTCTTTCTTTCTTACCTTCTTTTACCCATACGTCTACTCTTACAGTATCTCCAACACGGAATTCAGGAATGTCTTTTCTTACATGCTTCGCATTAATCTTATCAATTAAATTTGCCATTTCCATATATCCTTTCTAACAATAAATTACTTACCAGAAAATCATAAAACTAACTTCCAGCGGATTTTCCTCCTTGAAGCACTTATGATTATAACAAATAATCTATTATTTAGCAAGAATAAAGTTGATTATTGTTCTACTCTAAATGTTCCGTAATAGTCAGGTAGTAAATCTTCTATTTTTTTTGCCTCTAGCGATTCAGCGTTTATTAGGACTTCTAAATCATCTGAGAGGTCAATAATTGTATTAAAGGTTGAATTAGATGGTTTGATAACTTCACCTAGAGCATTAACTATTACCATCTTTTTTATTTTTTTATCACCACTACTTAGTAGTGAAGCAATAGCTGATTCTTCAGCACTTACTTTTAGTTTATTATCTTCAACTATATTGATTCCTTTATATATGTTGTTTTTTTCACTTAAAACTACACATATTATTTCTCCAGTACTTATGAAAGGCGAAATTGAATCACTTAGACTTGAAGAAATAGCAATGTTATATAAATCTTTAAAGTTTTTGCTCATAATAACACCCCTAGATACTAGTTAGAATAGCATTTTTTTGAGTTTATAGCAAGTTATATATTTACGTCTTTATCTACAGTTCGATAAACACTCTTATTATCTTTCATTAATATAAATGAAACTTTAATTGTTTTGTTTTGACTAAATAAGTCTTTAGGGATATCAACTATAGAAATATATTTTCCCCAAGCATAGACAGTTTCTTTATATGTTGTAGTATTAATCTCCTTATTATTAACTATTAATTTACTTATATTGTAAGTATAGTTAACAGGACTGTTATTACTTATAAAGAAGTAGACTTTAGTATTACTTGATGATTCTACTTTTTTATAATAATCAATTCGTACTTCTTTATTAACATTAAATAATTTAGCAATTGTTTTTATATCAGATTTAGCTTCACTATTAGTTTTAAGCGTTGGGGTTTCTTCGTTAGTTTCTCCATTAACAGTAAGATCAGAAATCAAACTTAGAGATGAGAAAGAGCTAATACGGTATTTATTTAAGTCTTGGTCTGGTATTACTAATTCATATGATGATGTTTCTCCTGGATTAGCTTGCATAGTAAATGCTTGATTTATTAAATACCCATCAACTCTAATTGCTTTTACTTTAAGAATAGCTAGTCCACCATCTGGGGCTACATTACCATTAAACATTTGAATTCTTATGTAATAAGAATCGTCTCTAAAATCATTGTTAGTAACTGATAAAAATATTCTTGCTTTAGAGAAGAAATTCTTGTTTAGATCAATTTCTACTTTTTCTCTCGTTAGAGGTAGTTCTTCTTTTGATTTCTTTCCAGTATTATCTACAACTTGGTTATTCTCTTTCTCGTCTTCTTCCTCTTCTTTATTATCTTTTTGCCAAGGTAATTTATACTCGAATACAATCAGATTTTTATTAGTTAGATAATAGAATGCTCCAAAACCTAGAGCCCCTATAACTATTATAATTAAGAAAAATAAACCAATTTTGTTTGTAGCTTTTTTCTCAACTGTAACTACTCTATCGTCATCCAATTAAATCAACCCCTTCCTGATAAAACTTTACTCTATGAAGAAGATTGTCTTCATCGTTGATAAAATCAAGTAGATTCGTTATATCTGTATCAAGTTTAAATACTGTATCATCATAAGTATAGTTATTTATACTAAGATGTAATGTTCCATCGCTATATTTATAATTATATGAGAATATAGATGTGGTTAAGTATTTAATTAAATACTCTTTATCTCCTTTGTTGTATTCATCATATATAGTTAATTTAGCTTCTAACATCTTTTTGTTCTTTATTAAAGTATATAGTTTATTACAAGAATTACCAAAACGATGAGCATTTTCTTTTAAAGACTCAATATTAGAATAATTCTTTAATAACTGTTTATTAACTACATCATTTTGCTTTACTATCTTATTAGAAACTATGTTTAATTTCTTTAAGGTACCTAAATAGTTATTAGAACGATAATCAATAATAGATACTTTTAAGTAATCAGTATTTAATTCGTTGTAATGATATTCTTTGGCTAAAGATTTTAAATCATAGATATATTGTAAATAATACTTAGAGAATAAATAACCTAAGTAAACGTTTTCTTTATTATCTACAGTAAATAAACTACGACATTTATTAGGACTGTACTTTTCTTTATAGGCATGAGCAATTGTTCTAAACAACTCATAAGTTTCTGTTAAATTCATTCTATTTACAACAGAACGACGATTACTAGTTTTAAAGAAATCATTTAAGTACTCTACTAATTTGTCTTCATCTAATCGTTTGATATATTCTTTGTTAGCTTTGGTGCTATTCAAAGATTGTTTGTTAACAGACAATGTATAATCCTCTTTATTCAAGATACTATTTAAAGTTTTTGATTCTTCAAAATCGTAGTTGTTAACACATTTTAATACATCGTATAAATATAATTGTTCATGGTAAGTAATTTTTCCGTTATTTACTTTAGAAACTTGATATTCATATACATAATATTTATCTTCTTGTTTATCTAAAAAACGATATATAAATTTGTCTCTATCTTCGGATATCATGTCAGAAAGATTAATAGAATTAATTAAAAAATTAGATAAATCTACTAACCAGTTGATGTCCATAATTACATTACCAATATAAACAGTTCCGTCTATACCATAATGATAATTTCCGGTAGATAAATTATTTATTAAGTATGTTATTAGGTTCTTTTTTGTTTTAATTGTTTTATTCTGTTTAGTAAAAAATGATAATCCTTTACTAAGTCTTAGATAATAACTTAGTTCTTTAGAGTCTAATTTAGAATAATCATAGTCTTTAACCCCTACATATTTTATAGATGTAAATAGTAAATCCTGAGATAAAAGGTCAAATTCATCAATGAATTTTAATTTCTTAGAAAGAGGATTTAATATTTTTTCTAGATATACTTCTAATAAGTCTAGGGTCTTATTTGTATTACTATAAGTAAATAGTTTATTCATCTTATTCATTAGACTTCACCTATTATATATAATACCACACTTATTGGATATTTTCTATCTCTCGAAAGAAGCAATTTACAAAAAAACCAATCCCTAAATATTTGGATTGGTTAGTTTACCAGCTAGTAAAATACTGTTGTTATCATTATCGATTATTAAAAAGTAAAAAGGTCGATTAAATACTACATTATCAACAGTTGCTAGTGTAGCTATATTGTTTTCATCTACTATGTTAGATTCCATATCATATGTTCCTGCTTCACTTAAAGTAAATGAGTTCTTTTGATAGTATTTATCCACTACCACATCATCTGATAGTTTTATTTCCTTTTTATTTATATCCATTATATTATTAGTATCTAATATAGAAAACTTAGGAATACTGATATTAGTAACTATCTCTTTTTCACTTTCTAGTAAATTTTCAAGGTTAATTGAACTTAGTTTATGGTAATACTTAGGTAAAATACCAACAAATGAATATTTATTATTTTCATAATCTTTTATGAATCCGATTGCGGAAGTATTTTCTAAGTATTTATCAGTAGTAAAATTAAGCATTTCTACAGATATAATTGTATCTTCGTTATAAAAATCATCATAAGTATTCTTGTTACGATCTATTATATCTTCCCATTTATAATTAAAAACAAAGGAACTTATAATTAAGGAATCAGAATTTAGGTCTTTATCATCAACTAAGTAATTAATGGTATTATTTGTTCCTAGATGAAAATCTTGATTTATTTCTTTTATATCTTCTGAAGTAGTAAATTTATTAGTTTTAATATCTATTAAGTATTTATCTTTTAATATATCTAGGGATAGGTTTTTATATTTTTTATTATAGTATAAATTGGATATATTAATTAGATAATTTTCTTTAATATATAAATTATAATTATAAATGATATGATTAATCATATTAATAATGCTTTGATTGTTGATGTTATAATCAGAATCTTTAGATTTATACTTTTTTAATTGTTTTAAAGTAATATTCTTATTATTTAACGATTCTTCTGAAAGCGTGATTATATTTAACAAATCTATCATTTTATTTTTATCAATTGTACCAATTTTACTAAATGATTTTATAGTAATTTTATCATAGTTATTTTCGTAGAATTCTTTTATTTTCGTTTCATAAAATTGTTGTTTTTTAGTTTTGTTCTTAGTTATTCTTTTATATTTATTCATTTTGGATAAATAATAGTTATTAACATATTCATTAGTATCTTGAAAATAATTGATTAGTTTAGGATCAATATTATATAAAGCAGCTAGTGTAGAATTTATATTAAAAGGAGATATTAAGATATCTTCTTTATCTATCTTATCTATTAGATTTGCTACATAATTAACACTGTTATATTTTCCTTCATAATAAGGAGTTTCTTCAATCGCAACTGAATAATTTTCATTTACTATATTATCAACAGCTGAAAAGCTTAGTAATAATAAAATTACTGCAAACATAAACACTCTCTTTAAAGAGAGTTTGGTTTTTTTCTTCATAAAAAACACTACCTTTACCATACTGAGTGATTATAGCATGTTTTTAAAAAAAAGAAAAGACGGAAATTTTCCGCCCTATTTTTTACTATCTTGTTTTAACTCTTCCTTCTGTTAAAGTATCTTCTTCAGTTTTTTCTTCTGGATTATTATTCTTTATATCTCTACCGATTTCATCAAAACTTTCAATGTACTCAGGATCTAAATAGAAGTCTATAGCTTCAAGATATTTTGGAGCTATGCCTTCACGCCAATTAGAATCGTAATTATTAGCAGTATCAATATAAGTGTTTAAACTATTTATTAATGATTTAATAGTTTCTTTATCTACTTGTGACTTATTATATCCTTCAACTTTTCCCCCGAAGAATAGGAAATCTAAACCTTCTGTTAATTTAGTTTTTATTTCGTTTACTAATCCATTTATATTACTAGCTTCAATATACTCAAAGTAGCTTTTAACTGCTTTACAAGCTTCTTCACTTACACCTTCAGAAGATGTTGGCATTTCGCTTTTTCTTTCTGTTTCAGTTTTTTCTTCTGGATAATCTTTCTTTATATTTTTACCGATTTCATCAAATCTTTCAATGTTCTCAGTGTCTAAGTTAGCAATAGCTTTTACATATAAAACTGATAATTCTGACTTCCACTCAGGTGATAAATCTTTAATAATTAAAATGTTGTTATTTAATTCAGTTACCACATATTTGATTGTTTCTTTATCAACTTGTGTTTTAGTGAAATTATTAATTTTTCCACCATAGAATAGGAAATCCAATCCTGTAACTATTCTGCTTCTTAACTCTTCTGTAGCTTCCTCAAATTTTCCTTTGTTAATATAATCAATTACTTTTTCTGTATTTCCATAGAATTCTTTAACTGAAGCGATTGCTTCTTCATTAGCTTTAGTTGAACCATCTGAAGATTCCTTCTTAGATTCAGTTCCTTTTTCAGTATCTGTTTCACCATCGTATTTTTCTGGTGCATCTGGATCTTCAACAAAGTTTCCGTTTGGATCTACTAAAACGAATGCATCTCCATCTTCATCATATTGAATATATGGATTATCACCATTTTTTGCTGAAGTTGAATCTTGTTTTTTTGGTTCTTCTGTTGGTTTAGGAGTTGTTGTTTTTGCCTTTTCTTCTGTTTCTTTACCAAAGATATACTCGTATTCGTGTGGTTCAGGATATCCATCTACAGCTGTTAAGAGTTCGTCAAATAATTCTTCGTCACTCTTTTCTTCTGAGCCTTTACTTTCTTCAGTAGCAGTTGGTTCTGGTGTAGCAGTTGGTTCTGGTGTAGCAGTTGGTTTTGGTGTAGCAGTTGGCTCTGGTGTGGCAGTTGGTTCTGGCGTAGCAGTTGGTTCTGGTGTTACAGTAGCTTCTGGTGTAGCAGTTGGTTCTGGTGTTACAGTAGCTTCTGGTGTTACAGTAGCTTCTGGTGTTACAGTAGCT
>CAMZCT010000040.1 GCA_947305065.1 uncultured Mycoplasmatota bacterium
ATTTTAGACTCGTAAAAACCTTTATAAATAAACAAAAAATGGAGCCATAAGGCTCTCTTCAGGGGGAAATCTAAATATCAGTTCGTAACAATTTAGTAATTGTCTAAAATCTTATAAAATAAGACTTTTTTATTTCTTAAATTTACTAAAGTTTATAAAAATAACTTAATTTTTTTCGTTTAGTATCTGGATTTTGTATCTGAAAAATAAAAATGACACAGTGACACACTATTTGTGAGTACCCCACACGCATTTATAGTGTCATAGTGTCATTTACTTATTTTTAATATCATATTTATATATTGCAATTGCAGTTGATATTAAAAATCCAACTTTAAATAATGCATCAGTATAAGCACTATTATACAAATTATATACTATCCAAAAAGACATGTTTAAAAATGATATTATTCTTATATTTTTTTCTTTTGTTTGACATATTGATGCAATATATAACATTGCACACAATATTGTTAAAATGTCCATTAATTCTTTATATGAATATATTCCAGCGATTAAGGAAACTATTACATATATTGGTATATAAAACATAGGGAACTTTTTATCTTTTCGTATATATAAATAATTTATAATTGTTTGCACTACTGCAATAAAACAGACCAAAGCTCCTGAATAGGCATTAAGTAAAAGCAATTCAATGCCTATCGTTAAATTAACTAATACAAACATAAGCAATATTTTCTTTTTATCTTTAAATTGAATTGATACTATTTTTAAAGACGGTCCAATTATTCCTAAAATTTGTGCTACTAAAAACTTCATTATTGACCTCTTATAAATCTAATTTTAAATAAACTGCATTTTTCATTGGACTGTCATTATATTGTTCAATCTCATAAAATCCCATTTTTTTATACATTTTTATAGCACATTCTAAAAATGAAAATGTATCTAATAAAATAGATTTATATCCTATCTCTCTAGCATCCTCTACTATTTTATTAGCTAAAATACTACCGATATGTTTTCCTCTAAAGTCATCTCTAACATATAATCTTTTCATTTCTGATCTTTCGTGATCTATTTTTCTTAACCCTATACACCCCGCTGGTTTACCGTCACAAAATGCTATATAAAGTCTTCCTTCAGGACGTCCATATTTTTCTTTTAAATGTTCAACTTCTTGATCAAAATGTTGTAACTTTAAATATTCTTCAAATTGTTTATCTCCCTTAATTACTAAATCAGTATATTCTTTAAACAATTTACTTATTTCTTCTTTATAATCATATCCATCTTTTATTTCTAATTCCATAGCGAATATTCACCTCCTTACATATTATCTAGTTTTCCATATAATATTTCTTTAGTTAGTCCTTTAAAAATACTATCATCACTGCTTACTACTTGTAATGTTTCAGTATTATCTCTTAAATCTAAGAATAAAACTCCTCCATGATCTCTAATATTTTCAATCCAACCTGAAACTTTTACTTTTTCATCAATTTTTGAAATATCTAAGTCTTTACAGTAATGAGTATGGTAAATATTTGTTTTCATATTTAATCATCCTTTCTAAATAAAAATACCCGTATTCATCCTACTATAAGGACGAATACGGGTATTCGTGGTGCCACCTTAATTTATTACTAAAGTATTTCTACTTTTCTAGTAACCTCTTTATTTGCTCATCTAAGCATAGCAATGTGATAACGGATTGCATCCGAACTATTCTACTAAGATTATCATCTTTTCGGTAGTTAGCTCCAGGGTGTTCTTTCACCAAACATTTATTATTAGTTCACACTATACCTAATTCACTCGAATAAATATTTTGGGTACTTTTCCCCTTCAACGCAAATTGATTGTACCATTAATACTGGTTTTTGTCAAATTTCTGACTTCTAGTAATATTATTTTCTAAATTCAATTTTTTATTAATCACAAATCTTTTTTTAATTTTTTGAGAACAAATTTTATTATTTTTTCGTTTTATAAATTATTCAGATAAAAATATCTCTACATACTCAGAAAATAGGTTTTTGGTATCTAGTATGGTATCTAGAAAAAGTTAAAAACCTCAGAAACCCTTATAAAACAAAAAGTGGACCTCTTTCGAGGTCCTTCAGGGGGTTTTGGTTTCGTCATAATAATATGACTAACATAACTATTGTCGTTATGCTATATACATAATAATTTATTTTATATAATTTGTCAATCAAGTTTTAATTAGATTTAACAAAAAAAGACATTTGCTTTTTCAACAAATGTCTTTTTTTATCCTTTAAGATAACTTAATACTCTTGCTCCAGGTGATTTATGTTTTCTCGTGTATAACGCTTTTAGAATTTCTTCAATTTGAGCGTTTTTAGTAGCTATATATCTTTCTACCTCTAAGTCGCTAATTTCTCCAGTTAAGTATCTAGATACAGCACTAGTTTTTCTTAATTTATTTGAAGCTTGCCAGTAGAATCTTAAATTTTCATCTTTTCCACCACGTAGTTGTTCCAACTTTCTAATAACATACTTATAATATGCTATTATATCTACATCTGTTGCATCCTTTAGATAAGAATCTAATTCTTCTGGTTTTATGCTATAATACTCCAATTTAGATTCCATCTGCGAGTATGGATCTTCATCTCGTTTTTTCATCTTTTTTTCCTCTTTCTATGTTTATAATTATACTATTTATGTATATTTACGTCAAATTCTGCTAATAGGTTGTCACTATATTGTTATATAAGAACGGGATTGTTATAATTAATATAGTATGATAGGAGGACTATGATATGGATAAAGAACTATATGAAGAATTAATGGATTCTTTAACATCTATAGAAGTTAAATTCGATATGAGTTTAAGGGAAGTAAAGAATAATTTAGAAGCAGGATTAGACGAAGTAAGAAGTTTACAAAACAAAATAAAAGCTTTACGTGGTACTTCTGTTGATACTCTTGAAGATAGATTTGAATCAAGTAATAAAGTTCCTAAGAGAGAAGATGTTAGGCCTAAGTTAGATATAGACGGTTTATTACAAGAAATAGACGGTAGAATAGCTGAACTTGAAGAGGGTAAAAAGAATAAAAAGAAAGCCAAAGAATCTGAGAGATTTGATTATGAACATTTAGGTTTGAAGAACTTTAAAGATGTTAGAAATATAGTACATAATGTAGATAGGAAATCAAAAGATATTTATAAGAAGATAGAATTAAGAAAGAATGAATTCTTAGTTACTTTAGAAGAGGGAGAAACTCTTCATGTAAGGAATACTAATTTAGATAAATATAAAGATTTCTATAATAAGAAGATAGAAGAGTTAAATAATAAAAGAGAAGAGTACTATGAAAAGATTAGTGAATTATCAGATTTAAAATCGTCAAAGGATGATAAGAAACAAATAATAGAGGATGGAGTAAAAGGTTTATTAAGGTATCTATCTAGTCTTATGTTTGATTTTTCACAATCTAAGGGAACTGTAAAATACTATAATGTAGGAAGATTCTATAGTATATATACGGAGATGAAACATTTATTAGAGATTAAACAAGCAGATGAAGAAAAGTTTAATTCATTATTAGAAAGTTTATTAGCATTTAGCTACCAAGTAGATTTAATTAGATTTGAATTAGATTATGCTAGTTTTGATTTAGTAGAATCTAGTAGGGTAAATGCAGTACTATTATTTAAAGAATAATTAACCGTCCAATAGGACGGTTTTATGCTAAGAAAAGAGGTTCATATGCAAACAGAGAAGATAATTAATGATTTAAGAAAAGAATTAGATGATATAACTTTAGTAGCTGTTTCGAAGACAAGAACTAATGAAATGGCTAAAGAAATGCCAATGCAATTAGTTAAGAAGAAAAAAATATGAGATAGAGAAATCTATCTCTTTTTGATATAATAAATTTATCATGATAAAGGAGAAAAGATATGGGTTTATTGGATAAATTATTTAATAGAGAGATTAAAGATATATCAGAACAGGAACCAGTTTTAGAAAATAATGTCGATCATTTAGGAGAAAAATTTCACATGGTAATAGATGATGTATTTACGATAACGGGAAGAGGTACTGTGGTAACTGGTGTAATTGAATCTGGAGTGGTTAGAACTGGCGATACAGTTAGCATTAATGGATCTGTTAATACTACAGTATCAGGTATTGAAATGTTTAGAAAAACATTAGATACTGCTCAAGCTGGAGATGCATGCGGTTTACTACTTGAAAATATAACAAAAGATGATGCTCATAGAGGTGATTATTTAACAAAGTAATAAATATTGATAAGTTATAAAGTATTGTATAACTATTTTTTAATAGTTTATATATAAAATGACTTAAATATTCAAACAAGAAATGAGGTATTCTAAATGAAATATATATTATATGATTTAGCTATTGAAACAACAAGAAGATGCAATATGAGATGTGAACATTGTATGAGAGGTGAATCTCAAAATATTGATACTTCTAATGAAATAATTGATATGATTTTAAATGATGAAGAAATAAAACAAATAAATCATATTTGTTTTAGTGGTGGAGAACCAACATTAAATCCAAATATAATAATTTATGCAATAGATAAAATTATTGATGAAAATATCAATGTATAAGAAATTGTTATGGTTACTAACGGGCAAATTTTTAATAAAGAGTTAGTAGAAGCATTTAACAGATTTAATGAATATCGAAACCGAAGGATTAAACAACAATTAATTGCACAATATAGTAATAAATCAAGTAAAGATTTATTAGATAGTTTAATAAAAGAAAATACAGATGGACATGCAAGAATTACCTTTTCAGTTGACAGATTCCATAATCCTATACCCCAAGAAGTTAGGGAAAATTATCAAAAATATGCAAAAGGCATTAACATAACCGAAATAGATATTGATGATGAAGATATTTATAAAACAGGTTTTGCTACAATAGGTAAAGATTTCAATTATAAAATAGATCAATTAAGTTATTTCAAAGAAGGAGAATATTATATGGTTATAGATAATATATATGTAACATCTACAGGATTTATCACAAGTGAAGGAATGGGACAATATACAGATATGGATAGAATAAATATAGGGCGTATAGCTGATACGACAGTATCGGAGATTTTGGCGACTTACGGAACTCCGGTAATGAATACACAAAAAATTGAACTTGAAAAAGTTGCTCATAAAAAAGGATAATATTTATAAATTAAAAAAGACAATGATAGATAACATTGTCTTTTTCAGACCACATTTTTGTAGTCAAGAGTTACACTTCTTTAAATATGATTACTAAAACCTACATTTTTATAATGATTTTACAATCTTTTCTATCTTGTTTCTCTATTTGTTAGTACATAGGCGTAACCATTATCTACGTTTATATTTGGAATGATAACTCCATTTGTATTGTTTTCTAAAATATTTATATCTATTTGATGTCTTCTTATATCTAGATCGTTTTCATCGCCAAAGAAACCAGCGATACAAATATAATTGGAATTTAATAATTCTCTCATCATTCTTAATTCTTCGTTATTTCTAGGATTAAAAATAGCAAAATATCTAAATGTATTTGGATTTATTCTGTGATCAATATGATAAGTTCTATTTGCTCCTCTATAAATTTCAGTTGAGTTAATAGATAATTCACCATTATTTAAATAAACAGAATATCTGTCAAAGTCACTAATTAAATTATTACCATGATTATCTCTTAACGAAGAAGTATTATGATCAATAATATATGTACTAAAATTTTGTCCGATAGAATCATAAATATTGGAGAATAATTCAAGAGTTCTTCTATTTGTTAAATTATATCCTCTTTTTCTAAGTTCTTCAAAAACAAGTTGACCTATAATATTTCTTCTTTGATAAAATTCTTCAAAACTTCGAATACCGTTTCTACTAAGAACAGAATTAGCTGTTTCTCTATGATATTGTTTGCTTAAAACATAGATATCTTTTATTGAACTTAAAGTCATTTTATTTCCTCCTTTCTTATAATATTTTGAATAATTGTGGCTATTCAAACCTTATACCGCAAATATATAACATCTGCGGTAATAATTCGTTTTAATTTCATAAAAAACCTCCTTTTACAAAAAATAAAACGACCCGCAGAATGCAAAGTCGTAGAAATATACTTATTGTATATTTAATCTCTGACAAGCACTCCACAAGATAACCTTGTGACAGTCTAATAGATATTATCTATTAGCCCAGAATAGAATAAATACAGATTTATTATTCTAAACTTCGGCAAGTATTCCTTTCAAAAT
>CAMZCT010000041.1 GCA_947305065.1 uncultured Mycoplasmatota bacterium
ATTAAAAGACACGTACTATTTTTTAATACGTGTCAACTAGATGGGTTACATCATCAATAGTTTATTATTTTTTTAATAATTCCTTTATCAAAGCTCTTAAATATATTATAATGGGAACATAAGGACGATGAAATTTCCTGAGGGAAGTGATATATATATGAAGAAAATATTAACAATAATCCTTGATGGATTTGGAATGAAAGAAGATGTATATGGTAACGCTGTAAAAAACGCTGGAATGACCAACTTTATAGACATCTGGCAAAATTATCCTCATACTTTATTAAATTGTAATGAAAAAAAAGTTGGTTTACCTAATGACGTAGCCATTAATAGCGAACTTGCTCATAAGACTATTGGTGCAGGAAGAATAGTTAAAAGTAAATACGAAGTGGTTCAGGAAGCGATATCTAATAATTCTCTTATAAATAATAACAAGTACACAAAAATGATTGAGTATTTAAAAGAGAGTAAAAAGAATATACATATAATATATATGCTATCGGAAAGTATATTAAATTCCAACATAAACGATTTGAAATATATTACTAGTAATTTAACAAAGCGAGGAATCAAAAATGTCTATTTACACATAATAACAGATGGAGAAGATTCTTCTAAATTTTACAGCTTGAATTTCTTTAAACAACATCGTGTCGATTATAATAATGTTAATATTTCTAGTATATGTGGGAAATACTACGCTCTAGATAAGACAAGAGACTATACTAAAACACAAGTATTTTATGATTTATTAGTAAACTCTAAAGGAGTTAAAACTCCAAGCATAGAGAGAATAATTGAAATATGTTACAACAAAAAAATATCTGATACCTATTTGCCCCCAATTAAGACTGCTAACTATGCTCCTATCAAAAATGAAGATGTGGTATTATTCTTAAATTATGGTAGAGATTCTCAATTTCAGATATTAAACTCTTTAGTTAATACAGAATTTGATGCCTTTAAAACAACTAAACTAAATGTTAAAGCGTACAGTTTATTTGAAGTAAGAAAGAATTTAAATATTGATTATCTATTAAAAGAGGATAAAGAAAAGAATACACTTTCAGAGTATCTTGGAATACTAGGTTTATCTCAAGCGCGAATTACAGAAGAAATAAAAGAAGAGTCGTTGGACTACTACTTAGATGGAGCTAGAGATATTGATATAGAAAATTGTGAAAATTATATTTTGAAAACAAATAAAATAGAATATATAGAAAAGAAGCCGGAAATGAAAGCTTTAAATATTGCCAGATTGGCAATTAAATGTATGGAAAACGATTATGACTTTATAATAGCTAACTTTGCCAATCCAGATGTAATAGGCCATACAGGAAATTTTCAAGCAACAATCAATGCTCTACAAGCAATCGATGTTTGCTTAGGCAAAATAATGGACGTGGCAAAAGATAATTTCTACAAAGTAATAATATTAGGATCACATGCTAATTGTGAAACAATAATAGATAGAAATAATAAAATTATTACTAAAAACACTCTAAATAAAGTTCCATTTATAATAATGGACAAGAAGGTAAAATTAAAAAGTGGAGACATAACTGGGGTAGTGCCAACAATCCTTTCATATATGGATATTAACCTCCCTAAAGAGATGAAAAACACAGAAATATTATTAGAAGAAAGATAAAAGGGTAAACCTTTTATTTTTTTGCAAAAAAGATGAAATTTATACTTGATTTCTAGGCTTTTCCCTGTTATAATCAAACTCGTATGACTGCATAGATGTGTGAGGTTGCCGATACACTAGGCGAAGTTGTTACAACTGTATATAGAATCGGGTAATTCACTACGGAGCGAGTCTATAAGAATATAGGCGAAAGGAGGACATGGAAAATGTCAAAAGAAAAAATGCGTTTCACATTGAAAGCTTATGATCATCGTTTACTTGACCAAGCTTGCGGAAAAATTGTTGAAACTGTAAAGAGAACAGGAGGAGAAGTTGTAGGACCTGTACCTCTACCTACTGAGGTTGAAAAAATCACAATACTTAGAGCTGTACATAAATACAAAGACTCTAGAGAACAATTCGAAAGTCGCACACATAAAAGACTTATTGATGTTGTTAACCCAACACCTGAAACTAAAGAAGCTTTAAAGCATTTAGATTTACCAAGTGGTGTTGAATGCAAAGGCAAAGAAGCCTAATAGAAAATATATGGAGGAAATAATATGAAAGGAATCTTAGGACGTAAAATTGGAATGACTCAAGTTTTTAGTAAAGATGAAAAGTTAATTCCAGTAACAGTAGTTCAAATAGAACCAAACATTGTTACTCAAGTTAAAACTGTTGAAACTGATGGTTACGAAGCAATTCAATTAGCTACTGTAGACAAAAAAAGAAAAAATGCTAGTAAAGCTAGTATTGGACATGCCAAAAAAGCCAATACTACTCCTAAGCGCTTCTTAAAGGAAATTAGAAACTTTGAAGGTACTTATAACTTAGGAGATACAATTAACGCTAACATATTTACTGTAGGAGAATATGTTGACGTAACAGGAACAAGCAAAGGACATGGTACACAAGGTGTAATTAAACGTTGGAACCAATCAAGAGGACCAATGACTCATGGATCTCGTTATCATAGAAGACCAGGTTCAATGGGTACAATGCTTCCAATGCATGTATTAAAAGGTAAGAAATTACCAGGACATATGGGTGTTGAAACTACAACTATTCAAAACCTAGAAATTATAGAAGTTAATGTTGAAGATAATTATATTTTAGTAAGTGGAAATATTCCAGGAGCTAAAAATTCCTTAGTTTTGATTAAATCAGCTGTTAAGAAATCTGGAGAAAAAGCTCCACAAAGAGAAATCTTATCTTACGGTGATGAACCAGAAACAGTTGTTGATGAAGTAGTAGAAGAAGCTGCTCCAGAAGTTGTTGAAGAAGTAAAAGAGGAAGAAACTCCAGAAGTTGCTGAAGAAACAAAAGAAGAAGCAGTAGAAGAAGCAGTAGAAGAAACTTCAGAAGAAAAAGCTGAAGAAGAAAACCAAGAGGAAAGTAAATAATTACTCTAGAAAGGTGATCTAATATGGCAAAAATACAATTAATTAACCAAAAAGGTGAAAAACTTAAGGATTTAACATTAGCTGATAACGTTTGGAATATTGAAGCAAACGATATCGTTTTAAAGAAAGCAATCGATTTACAATTAGCTGCTTCTAGACAAGGAACAGCAAAAACTAAAACTCGTTCAGAAGTTTCTGGTGGTGGAAGAAAACCATGGAGACAAAAAGGAACTGGACGTGCTCGTCAAGGTTCTACTAGAGCTACTCAATGGCGTAAAGGTGGAATCGCTGGTGGAGTTCAACCAAGAGATTATACATTTGATATGAATAAAAAAGAAAGACAACTTGCAATAAAGAGTGCTCTTTCTCATAAATATCAAGATAAAGAATTAGTAGTAGTAGATAATATTAAATTAGATAGTTTAAAAACTAAGGGTATTAAAGATATCATTAATGGATTAAAACTAGAAGGCAAAGTATTATTTGTTACAAAAGATGATAATGAAAACTTATATATGGCAAGCAGAAACTTAGGTTATGCATATGCTATTATGGCAGATGAAATTAACTGCTATGACATCATCAATGCTGACAAATTAGTATGTGATGAAGAAGCTGTAAAAGTAATTGAAGGGGGACTTAAATAATGAGAAATTATACTAATGTTATTATTGCACCTGTAATTACAGAAAAATCAGCAATACAAAGAGAAAACAATGTTTATACATTTAAAGTAGCAAGAGATGCTAACAAAATTCAAATTAAAAAAGCTATTGAAGAAGCTTTTGGTGTTAAAGTTAAAAAAGTTAATACTTTAAATACAAAATCTAAGTCAAGAAGAGTTGGAAGATATACTGGTAAGACTCAATCTTACAAGAAAGCGTTCGTAACTCTTAAAGACGGAGATTCAATAGAGTTATAGGAGGAAGAAGAATATGGCAATTAAGAAATATAAACCAACCACTAATGGCCGTCGTGGAATGAGCACGTTAGTAAGTAGTGAAATTACAGCTTCTACTCCTGAAAAGTCACTAGTTGTTTCAAAATCAAAAACTGGTGGAAGAAACAATCAAGGTAGAATGACTGTACGTCACATTGGTGGCGGTGCTAAACAAAAATACAGAGTAATAGATTTCAAAAGAAATAAAATTGGTGTAACTGGACGTGTCGCTACTATAGAATACGATCCAAATAGAAACGCTAACATTGCTCTAATTAATTACCGTGATGGTGAAAAAAGATACATAATTGCTCCAAAAGATTTAACTGTTGGAACAATAATTGAAAATGGACCACAAGCAGATATTAAAGTTGGTAATGCTTTACCACTTGCTAATATCCCTGTTGGTACAGTAATTCACTGTGTTGAATTAACACCTGGTAAAGGAGCTTCTCTATGTAGAGCTGCAGGAACTTCTGCACAAATACTTGGTAGAGAAGATAAATATGTATTAATCAGATTACAATCTGGTGAAACAAGAAAAGTATTAGGAACATGTTATGCAACAATCGGAACTGTTGGTAATGAAGATTACGAACTTATCGATTGGGGTAAAGCTGGACGTGTTCGTCATTTAGGAATTAAACCTACAAACCGTGGTTCAGTAATGAACCCTAACGACCACCCACATGGTGGTGGTGAAGGACGTACTCCAGTAGGACGTAAATCACCAATGACTCCATGGGGCAAGAAAGCTATGGGTGTTAAAACTCGTAAAAGTAAGAAAGCATCTAACAAGCTAATTGTTAGTCGTAAAAAGAAATAGGAGGAATAAATAATGGCAAGAAGTTTGAAAAAAGGACCTTATGTATTCGGAAGATTACTTAAGAAAATTCAAGAACAAAATAAAAACAATAAAAAAGAAGTTATTAAAACTTGGTCTCGTCGTTCAACTATT
>CAMZCT010000042.1 GCA_947305065.1 uncultured Mycoplasmatota bacterium
ATATTCCGATGCAATTAAAATATAGAAAAATGTGATATAATAGATACGGATTTGTAATATTTTTTAAGAACTAAGAGGTGAGAAAATGAGAACATTAACTAAATAAGTATGGCATAAACTTTGATTATGCCGAAAAAAGGAGGCATAATATGTTAGAAATAAAAGATTTAACTATATCTATTAGTGATAGATATTTAATTAAGAATTTAAATCTAATACTAAATAATGGTGATAAACTTGCTATTATTGGTGAAGAAGGAAACGGAAAATCTACATTATTAAAATCAATTTTAGGTATTTGTGAATATGCTGAAATAAGTGGAAACATTAATCTAAAAGGCAATAGGATTGGTTACTTGGAACAATCTATTAGTACTGATAAATTAGATAAAAGTGTATATGAATTTTTGTTTATTGATGAAAGTGATTATTATGATAAGATTAATAATTTATATAAATACTTAGATTTGATTAGTTTAACTGATAATATTTTAAAACAAAAAATAAAAACATTATCAGGTGGTGAAAAAGTTAAAATTAGTATTTTAAAATTATTATTAAATGAATATGATATCTTATTTTTAGATGAACCTACTAATGATTTAGATATTTCAACATTAGAATGGTTAGAACAATTTATTAATAATACTAATAAGCCAATTATGTATGTTTCACATGATGAAACATTATTAGCTAATACAGCAAATATGATTTTACATTTAGAACAAATAAAAAAGAAAACTGAGTGTAGACATACTTTATTAAAAATTGATTATGATACTTATGTTGAACAAAGACTTAGAAAAATTGAAAAACAAACACAAGTAGCAAAATCTGAAAAAAGAGAATTTAACAAACAGCAAGAAAAGCTACAGAGAATAATGCAAAAGGTTGAATATCAACAAAATGCAATTACAAGAGCAGATCCACATGGTGCTGCTGTATTAAAAAAGAAAATGCACTCTTTGAAATCACAAGAGAAAAAACTAGATGAAACTGAATTAACTGAAGTACCAGATGTTGAGGAAAGTATTAACTTTTTCTTTGAAGATGTTGAAATTCCAAGAACAAAGAATGTTATTAATTTAGATATTGATGAATTAAAAGTATCTGATAAAGTTTTATCTAAAAATATAAAGTTAGATGTAATTGGTAATATACATTTATGCATTATAGGTAAAAATGGTGTTGGTAAATCTACTCTAATAAAATTAATCTATAAAGAATTAAAAGATAGAAATGATTTTAAAGTTGGCTATATGCCACAGACCTATGATGATATTTTAAATAATTATAAATATGTATTAGATTTTATATGTCCAAATGGTAGTAAAGATGAGATTACAACGGCAAGAATGTTTTTAGGAAATATGAAATTTACTAGAGAAGAAATGATTAGCAATATTAAAGATTTAAGTAATGGAACAAAGGCAAAACTTTTTCTTGTTAAATTAGTATTAGATAAATGTGATGTTTTAATACTTGATGAACCTACAAGAAATGTAAGCCCATTATCAAATCCAGTTATTAGAAAAGTTTTAACTGAATATAAAGGTACTATAATTAGTGTATCGCATGATAGAAAATATATTAATGAAGTAGTAAATACTCTTTATGTTCTAACACCAGATGGATTAATAAAAGAAAGATAAGGAGGTATCTATGGGAAAGGTAATATTAGTATGTGGTAAAATTTGTAGCGGTAAAAGTTATTATTCAAAACAATTAAAAGATTCATTAAATGCAGTAATAATCTCGCCAGATGAAGCCACCTATGAATTAATAAATAATGAGCAAGGTGAATTTTATAACATATTTTCAGAAAGATTAAATAAGTACTTAACTAGAAAAGTTGGTGAAATCGCTTCGGCGGGTGCTAATGTAATTTTTGAAAGAGGACTTTGGTCAAGTAACGATAGAAAAGAAATAAAAGAATACTATAAAAACAATGGAGTAGAATGTGAAATACATTATGTATGTGTAGATGATAAAACTTGGAAACAAAACATTGAAGAAAGAAATCAAAGAGTACTTGAAGGAAGCGGTGGGTTAGATTTCTATTTGGATGAAGGATTAATGAAGAAACTTGAATCAAGATGGGAAGAACCAACTGAAGATGAATATGATGTAATTTATAAAGTTGATAGATCAGGAAATCTAAAATAGGTATTAATAGTAAGATTATAATATTACTATTTTACGATGCAATTAAATTTAGAAAATGTATGTTATAATTGAATATAGGAAGTGATAATAATGAGAGAACAAGATATACCGGATTTAAATATATTTATGATGTGTGAAAGATTAAATGAAAATGCATTATCGAAATTACCTGATGGTTTTCATATTAGAACCTGTAGACCAGATGAACTAAAGATATGGAAAGAATTTCCATTTGATAATGATGAAGATAAAACCAACTATTATGAATATATGAGCAATTATTTTAATAATGTTTATGGGAAAGATATAGATGAATTTTATAATAGGTGTTTATTTGTTTGTGATGATAAAACTGATAAACCTGTTTCTACATGCTTTGTATGGAAAGCATATAATAAAATAAATACAATTCATTGGTTCAAAACTTTAAAAGAATATGAGGGAAAAGGATTAGGAAGAGCATTATTGTCATATATAATGATTTCTTTAAAAGCAGATGATTATCCTATCTTTTTACATACACAACCAAGTAGTTTTAGAGCTATAGGATTATATTCTGATTTTGGATTTAAAATAGTTACTAATAATACAATAGGATTTAGGGAAAATAATTATAAGGAATGTTTACCTATCTTAAAACAATTTATGAATAAAGAATCATTTGATAAATTACAATTTGAAGAAGCACCTTCAATATTTGATAAAAGTGCAAAAATTTCAAAAACTAGTCAATTTTAAAACACATCGTAATACTTACTAATATAAGTCAATATGTTTTTAATAAATTTTGAGATATATT